>DASRZN010000184.1:0-2176 GCA_035686325.1 Lysobacteraceae bacterium | reverse complement strand
TACATGTCCTCCACCAGCGGCGGCGGGACGATGTAGGTGCCGGGCGTGACGGCGCGGACGAGGTAGAACAGGCGCGCGATGTTGCCTTGCTCGAGCTTGAGCGCGGCGACGTAGCGGTCGTCCCGGTATTCTTCGTGGCGGGCGTCGGCGGCGTGGCGGCGCTCGGCAAGCTCGATGCCGTCGATCACCACCCCGGCCCACTGCTTCTCGTCGCCGAGGTTGAAGTTCTCGATCTCCAGGCCGGCCGGCAACAGGTCGGTGACCAGCGCGTCCGGCATCGGCCTGGAGGCCTCGATGTTCAACGCGACGATCAGCGCGTCGCCCTCGTGCAGGGTGCCGCCTGCCCACGGCGTGCCATCGGTGCCGTAGTAGCGACGGGTGACCTTGACCACCGAATCGTCCGGCTTCGGCGCCTGGCGCGGCACGCCCGCGACCTCGAGGCTGGCGTAGAACGGCGGCTCGCCCTTGCCCGGCACGAAGCGCACGCCGCGCGCCAGCTCGGTGCTGTCGAAGCGGCGGCCGACCAGGCGCGCCGGTCCCACGTCGCGCCTGTCGTCGCCGACCTGCCAGTGGCCCGACAGCCGCCTGCCCTGGTGCGCGACCAGCGCCTTGCCCATCCGCGCCAGCGCGACCTGCTCCTGCGTGCTCAGCCACAGCCAGCCGCTGTTGCGGCGGGCGTCGATCTCGCGGCCGAGGCCCTGCGCGCGCGCGTCGTACTCCGCCTTCGCGAATCCGCGTTCGTGCACCAGCGCGATCATCATCGCGTCGTCGCGCACCCGGCTGCCGTAGTCCCACAGGTAGGGCGGGCGCTTGTCGGGATCGCGGGCGAAGCCTTCGGCGATCGCCTTGTCCCCGCGCCGCTTGTCGCCCTGCAGGGCCAGCGCGATGCCCAGCCGCACCAGCGGCAGGCCGGTCAGGCTCTGCTTGCGGTCGTTGTCGTACAGCGCGCGCAGGGTGCCGAGCGGCGCGCGGTTGACCCGCGCCAGCACGAACGCGGCGTGGGCCTGGTAGGCGAACTTGAGGTGCTCGCGATGGTCGCGGCCAAAGAACGCCTGGCCGCCCGACAGCAGGTCCTCGCTCAACACCTTCAGCGCCTTCTGCAGGACCGCGTCGGGCACCGCGAAGCCGGCGTCCTTCGCGTCCAGCAGGAACTCGGCGGCGTAAGGCGTGATCGCCGGATCGATGTAATCGTCGTCGCCCCACATCGAGAAGTGGCCGGTCGCGACCTGCATGCCGGCCAGCCGCGCCAGCGTGCGCGCCATCCGGTTGCGGCGTTCGGCCGGGTCCAGCGGGGGCACGCCGAGCATGCGCGCGGTCGCGTCATCCAGCACCAGCATCGCGTAACCCTTGCTGGTGGTCTGCTCGACGCAACCGTAGGGATACTGCAACGCGCCCTGCAGCGCACTGGCGAAGGGGATCGGCGGCAGCGCGCCGATCGTCATCTGCGCGGTCACCGAATCGGCCATCAGGCCGTCGGCAAGCGCGGTGTCGAACGGCAGCGCGTCGAGGTTCTCCAGCACCCGGGTGCGCGCGCGCAAAACCTGCGGCCAGGCCGGGCGCACCGGCACCTCGTAACGGCGGTCGACCGAGAAGCCGTTGCCGTCCACGCGCACGCGCACGGCCGCCACGCCGTAGCCCTCGCGCGCGGCGAGCGGGAAGGTGTAGGTGGCCTTGGCGTCGGCCGCGAGCTGCGCGCTGCGGGCGCCCTCGCCCAGCGCCAGCGGTCCGTCGGCGTCCACCCGCACCTTGAACGTGCCGGCCTTGCCGGTGAAGTTCTGCACGTCGAGGGTGACGTGGCTGCGATCGCCCGGCGCCAGCACGCGCGGCAGGCTGGCCTCGGCCAGGATCGGCGCGCGCACCACGGTCTCGCGCGACTGGCTGCCGTAGCGGCCGCCCGCGTACACCAGCGCCGAGACGCGCAGCGTGCCGTTGAAGTCCGGCACCTTCAGCGCGAGCCGCGCATTGCCCTTCGCGTCCAGCTTCACCGGCGCCGCGAACAGGTCCACGGTCTGCACGTGCGCGGTCGGTCGCCGCGCCTGCGGCAGCGCCTCCAGCGCCATGTCGCCGCCGAAGCGGAGTTTCGCCATGCCGCCCTCGAAGCTCTCGATGACGCGGCCGTAGACGTCGTAGGCGTCCACCCCGAGCCGGCGCTGGGCGAAGAAGTGCTTCGCCGCGT
>DASRZN010000183.1:0-2144 GCA_035686325.1 Lysobacteraceae bacterium | reverse complement strand
TCCTCGGCTTCACCCACTGCCCGGACGTCTGCCCGACCACGCTGGCCGAGCTCGCGCAGGCGCAGAAGCAGTGGACGGCGCTGCCCGAGGCGAGCCGCCCGCGGGTCCTGTTCGTGTCGGTCGACCCCGGGCGCGACAGCCCCGACCGCGCAGGCGAATACGCCCACGCCTTCCATCGCGACACCCTGGCGGCGACCGCCGACGTGCCGGCGCTGGAAGCCTTCGCCCGCTCGCTCAGCCTGGTGTTCGCGAAGGTGCCGGCACCCGCCGGCGCGCCCGCCGACCAGTACAGCGTCGACCATTCGGCCGCGCTCGCGGTGCTCGACCCCCAGGGCCGCATGGCCGGCGTGATCACACCGAACCATCCGCCGGAACCGGCGCTGGACCCGAAGGCGATCGCGCACGACCTGCTGGTGCTTTCGGGCGCGAGCGGACGCTGACGCGGGTCACGGGGCGGGCGCAGGCGACCCGCCCAGCCGCAGTCGGGCGACACCGCAATAGTCGCGCGCTCGTCGCAGCCACGAAAAACGAAAGGGCCAACGGTTTCCCGTTGGCCCTTCGTCTTGTATGGCGCGCCCGGAGAGATTCGAACTCCCGACCACCAAGTTCGTAGCCTGGTGCTCTATCCAGCTGAGCTACGGGCGCATGAAGCAGAAGCGGAATTGTGCTGGAACCAACGGGTTCCGGTCAATCCTTTTTCGCGTCCGGGAATGGCGGAGAGTGAGGGATTCGAACCCTCGATAGAGCTTTTGACCCTATACTCCCTTAGCAGGGGAGCCCCTTCGGCCTCTCGGGCAACTCTCCGTTGACCCGAATGCGAGCGCGCAAGGATACCGGCTTCGACCGCCTGACGGCAATCAGGCCGACGCGCCCCCGTCTCCGCCCGTCGCGCCCTCGCCTTCGCCACGCTGGATGCGCTGGTAGATCTCCTCGCGATGCACGGCAACGTCCTTGGGGGCGGTGATGCCGATGCGCACCTGGTTGCCTTTTACGCCGAGCACGGTGACGGTCACCGAGTCGCCGATCATCAATGTTTCGCCGACGCGGCGGGTCAGGATCAGCATGCAATCTCTCCATGGCCCGGCGTCCGTGGCCGGGGGCCGCGCCGGTGTGTCCAGAATCCAGCAAACATAATCGCTATCCCGTGTAGCGACAAGGTGATACAGGTCATGCTTCCAGCCGCGCGGCAACCCAGTCGCGCACGCCCGCCAGAGCGGCCGGCAGCGCCGGGCTGTCCTCCCCCCCGCCCTGTGCCATGTCGGGCCGGCCGCCGCCCTTGCCGTTGACCTGGGCGGCGACGTGCGCCAGCAGTTCGCCGGCCTTGACCCGGCCGGCGGCGGCGCCGCCGACGCCGGCCACCAGCGCGACCTTGCCGTCGCGGGCGCCAGCCAGCACCACCACCGCGTCGCCGAGCTGCTGCCGCAGCCGGTCGATCGCCTCGCGCAGCGCCTTGCCCTCGAAGCCTTCCAGGCGCGCCGCCAGCACCTTCACCCCGGCGACGTCGACCGCCTGCCCGGCGAGGTCGGCGGTCGCGCCGGAAGCAGCCTTCGCCTTGAGTTGCTCCAACTCGCGCTCGAGCTTCTTCTGGCGGTCCAGCAGCGTGCGCAGCTTGTCGGCGACGTCATGGGTGTTGCCGCCGAGCAGGTGCGCGGCCTCGGCCAGGCGCGCCTCCTCCGCGGCCACGTGGTCGAGCGCCCCCTGCCCGGTCACCGCCTCGATCCGGCGCACGCCGGCGGAGACGCCGCCCTCGGACACGATCTTGAACAGGCCAATGTCGCCGGTGCGGCCGACGTGGGTGCCGCCGCACAGTTCGGTCGAGCCCTCGCCCATGCGCAGCACGCGCACGCGTTCGCCGTACTTCTCGCCGAACAGCGCCATCGCGCCGAAATCCAGCGCTTCCTGCATGCCCATGTGGTGCACTTCGGCGGCGTGGTTGGCGCGGATCTCGGCGTTGACCCGGCGCTCCACCTCGGCCAGCTCGTCGGCGCCGACCGGCTGGAAGTGGGCGAAGTCGAAGCGCAGGCGGTCCGGCGCGACCAGCGAGCCCTTCTGGGTGACGTGGGTGCCGAGCACGCCGCGCAACGCGGCGTGCAGCAGGTGGGTCGCGCTGTGGTTGAGCACGGTGGCGGCGCGTCGGGGCGCGT
>DASRZN010000182.1:0-5137 GCA_035686325.1 Lysobacteraceae bacterium | reverse complement strand
CCTACGGCAGCGACGCCCGCGCGCGCTACGGCGACCGCCGCTGGGACGACAGCCTGGAAAGCGACCTGCGCAGCGGTTGGGAGAAGGTCAAGGCGAAGTCGCGCCTGACCTGGGAAGAGGCCAAGGACGCGGTGCGCGACGCCTGGGACCGCGACGACCGCACCTATCGCGCCTACGACGCCAGCGACCGCTACTACAGCCAGCAGTTCGCCAGCCGCGACCGCGATGCCCGCTTCGACTACGAGAACGACTACCGGCCGGCTTACCGCTACGGCACCTGGGCGCGCACCGCCTATCGCGACCGCGACTGGGACGACCGCCTGGAAACCGACCTCGAGCAGGGCTGGAATACCGCCAAGGGTAGTTCGCGGATGGCGTGGAACGATGCGAAGAGCACCGTGCGCGAATCCTGGGACAACTTCGAGCGGGCGCTGCCCGGCGACTTCGACCGCGACGGGCGCTGACGCGCCAAGCAGCGGCCGGGCACCCGGTGCCCGGCCGCTGCTGCGTGGTCGCCCCCCGGCCTGGCGCACGGTGCGACCCGCTCAGTCGCGATACCACGCCCATACCCGCTCCGGCAGCCGCTCCTCCAGCGGAACGCCCAGCGCCGTACACGCGTCCAGCGCGTCGCGTACCGCCTGCCGCAGGTCCGCGCGCGGCGTCGGATCCTCCAGCACGCCGGCATCCAGCATCGCCTGGGTCCAGGCGAACAGGCGCTGGCTGTCGACGTCGAGCGCGTCGCGCAGCCAATCCCGCAACGGCGCGTGCAGGCGATGGCCGCGGGCCTGCAGGGCTTCCGCTTCCGCGCGCAGCGCAGCGGCAGCGCCGCGCAACCATTCGGTGTGGCCGCCCGCGTCCTCGCGCACGGTAAGCGGCGCTACCGCGCGATGGGCGGACAGGGCGTGGCGCAGCGAGAGTTCCAGCGCGCGCGCCTCGCGCACCCGCTCCAGTTCGACCAGCCAGCCCGCATCGAGATCGAAGAACTCGAACCAGCGCGGATGCAGCGTGCGGATCCGCTGCAACGGATCGCGCGAGATGCCGAGCTTGAGCAGGTCTTCCCAGTGGCCCGGGAAGACGTAGAGGTAGCAGCGACCGCGGCTCGGCACGGTGCCGGCGCGGAAAGACATCGCCTTGCGCATGCGCGCATGCTGGGCCGCGGCGGTCGCAACGCGCGTGACGCCGCCCACTCGCCGCGCCCGGTATGGTCCGCACCATCCCGGCGACCCGCAGGACGCCTCGCACATGCCCCGGCTGAAGATCGCGACCTTCAACGTGAACGGCATCCGCTCGCGGCTCAAGCCGCTGCTGGCATGGCTTGAGCGGGAACGCCCGGACGTCGCCTGCCTGCAGGAACTGAAGGCCCCGGACGAGTCGTTCCCCGAAGAGGCGATCCGCGACGCCGGCTACGGCGCGCTGTGGCACGGCCAGCGCTCGTGGAACGGTGTCGCCATCCTCGCCCGCGATGCGCAGCCGGTCGAGAGCCGGCGCGGCCTGCCCGGCGATCCCGACGACGCGCAGGCCCGTTACCTGGAAGCGGCCGCGCACGGCGTGATCGTCGGCTGCCTGTACCTGCCCAACGGCAATCCGCAGCCTGGGCCGAAGTTCGCCTACAAGCTGGCATGGTTCGAGCGCCTGATCACCCACGCGCAGGCGCTGTACGCCAGCGGCCACCCGGTGGTGCTGGCCGGCGACTTCAACGTGGTGCCGACCGACGAGCTCGACATCTACAACCCGCGTTCGTGGAAGAAGGACGCGCTGCTGCAGCCGGAGACCCGCGCCTGCTGGCGACGGCTGCTCGCCCAGGGCTGGATCGATGCCCTGCGCGCCCTGCACCCGGAGGAGAAGGTGTTCACCTTCTGGGATTACTTCCGCCAGCACTGGCAGCGCGACGCCGGCCTGCGCATCGACCACCTGCTGCTCAACGCCGAACTGGCGCCGCGCCTGCGCGCGGCCGGCGTGGACCGCTGGGTGCGCGGGCTGGAGGGCGCCAGCGACCACGCGCCGACCTGGATCGCGCTGGACGCCGCGCCGGCCCGGCGCGCGGCGGCCCGCCGGCGCGCCGCGACGGCTCCGGCCGCGAAGACGCCGCGCAAGCGCGCCCCCGCCGCCGCGAAACGTGAGCCGCCTTCAAGCCGCGGCGGTGGCGGCCGTTAACGGAGACGATGAACGAAGTTGCATCCCCGTCCGCCGCCGCCGACCTGGACGCCTATTACGACAAGTTCTACGTCCACGGCCCGGCCGAGATCCGTCGCCACCTGCAGCGGCTGGTGGACGGCCGCTGCGCGGTCGCCGCGCATCCCGAAGGCAGCGGTGCGAGCGTCGTCACCGTCGTGCTGCAGGTCGAGGACGCGTCGCTGTGGGTGGACCTGCCGCCGGGCGAAGCGCAACTGCGGGCCTGGCTGGCGGCACCGCAACTGCGCTTCGAGGGCAGTATCGAGCGGGTGGCGCTGCGCTTCTCCTGCGGCCCGGCGACGATGGATAGCCAGGACGGGCGGCCGGCATTGCTGCTGCCCATGCCCACCCGCCTGCTCCACCTGCAACGACGCGAGTATATGCGCCGCGAGCCCCCGCCCGGTGCGCTCACCTGCCGCCTGGCCGCGCCACCCGCGGGGCGCGAGGTGGAGGCGACCATCCGCGACATCGGCGGTGGCGGCCTGGCGGTCGTCGCCACCCGCGAGGCGATCGATTTCGCGGTCGGCGAGGTGCTGGGCAGCCGGATCGACCTGCCCGGGATCGGCGAGGTCGAGGTCGACCTGCGGGTGTGCCACGTGGTGGCCCGCGAGCACCGCGGACGCGCGCTGGCCCAGGCCGGCTGCGAATTCGTCGAACTCGACCCCGCCGCGCAGCGCAAGCTGTTCCGCTACCTGATGCAGCTCGATCGGGCCGCGCTGGCGCGCCGGCGGCTGGACGAATGACGCCGGCTCAGGAGGCGTGCAGGTGGGAACCGGCGCGGCGCCCCGCGCGCGTGCCGGCCTCGTCCCAGTGTTCGGCGACGACCTGGTTGCGGCCCTTGCTCTTGGCCCGGTAGCAGAGCTCGTCGCAGCGGGCCAGCAGTTCCGCCGGCGAACGCAGGCCGTCGCGGAAGTCGAGCAGGCCGATGCTGGCGCCGACCCGGAAACGCTCGCCCTCCCAGGCGAACTCGAAGCCGGCCACCGCCTCGCGCAGCTTCTCCGCGACGCAGGCGGCATCCTCCGGGCTGGAGTCCTCTAGCAGCACCGCGAACTCGTCGCCGCCCAGGCGCGCGAGGGTGTCGCGGTCGCGCAATTGCTTGCGCAGCAGGGCCGCGAGCTGGCGCAGCAGCTCGTCGCCGGCGACGTGTCCGCCGCGGTCGTTGACCGCCTTGAAGCGGTCCAGGTCGAAGTACAGCAGCGCGTGGCAGGCGCCCTGCGCGGCGGCGCTGGCGACGGCGCGGTCCAGCCGCGACTCGAACGCGCGCCGGTTGACCAGGCCGGTGAGAGCGTCGTGGTTGGCGTGGTACATCAGCTCGCTGGTCAGGCGCTTGGCGGCGGTGACGTTGCGGAAGCTGAGCACCCAGCCGGCGGGCCGGCGTTCCTCCTCGATCGGCGCCAACGCGCCGTCGATCAGGATGACGTGGCCGTCGCGGCGGACCAGCGCGGTGATGTCGCCGCCCGCCTCCAGCGCGGCGAGGTCGAGCACGTTGCCGCGCGCGTCGGTCAACCGCACGACCTCGTCGAACGGCCGGCCGAGCGACTGCGCTTCGCTCCAGCCGGTGAGGTGGGCGGCGACCGGATTCAGGAACACCACCCGGCCTTCCAGGTCCAGCACGGCAACGCCGTCCGGGATCGCGCGCAGCGCGCGCCGGCAGAAGGTTTCCAGGTCGCCGATCCGGGCCACGGAGAGGCGCCGGTCGCCCGCGCCCGCGCGCTGCGGACTGCCGGGCGCCGCCGCCGGCTCGGCGTGATGGTGCGGCGAAGGCGCGTGCATCCGGACACCGTAGCCCGGCAGGCGCCAAGCCCGGGTGAGTTCCGGCGGGCGGGCGCGCGCCTGCGTCGCAGTCCTGGCATGACGGGGATCGCAATCCCGGCAGTCAGCCGGCGCGCGGTTCCCGCAGCAGCAGCTCCAGCGCGCGCCCGGCCGCGGCGAAGGCGAACGCGCCGGTGACGTGGGTCGCCGCGCCGAGCCCGGTTCCGCAGTCCAGCCGCAACGCCGCGTCCGAGTCTGCGCTGGGGCGCAGCCCGCACACGCTGCCGTCGGCCTGCGGGTAGCGCACGTTCTCCAGCGAATACACCGCCGGCACGCCGAAGTAGCGGCCGGCGTTGCGCGGGAAGCCGAAGTCGGCGCGCAGCTTCTTGCGGATCAGCGACAGCATCGCGTCGTGCTCGGTGCGCGACAGGTCGCGCACGCGCACCTGGGTCGGATCGGTGCGTCCGCCGGCCGAGCCGACGGTGAGGATCGGCTGCTTGCGGCGCCGGCACCAGGCGATCGCCTCGAGCTTGGCGCGGAAGCTGTCGCAGGCATCGAGCACCAGGTCGAAGCCGCCCCCGAGCAGTTCCCCCAGGTTGGATGGAGTGAGGAACGCGGGCACCGCGTCCGCGAGGATGTCGGGGTTGATCGCGCGGCAGCGCTCCGCCATCGCCGCCGCCTTGCCATGGCCATACTGGCCGAGCAGCGCCGGCAACTGGCGGTTGGTGTTGGACACGCAGATGTCGTCGGCGTCGATCAGGGTCAGCGCGCCCACGCCGCTGCGGGCCAGCGCCTCGACTGCCCACGAGCCGACGCCGCCCAGCCCCACCACCGCGACGCGCCGGCCGCGCAGGCGCGCGACCGCGCCGCTGCCGTACAGCCGGTCGATGCCGGAGAAGCGCTCGCCCCAGGGATCCATCGTGCAAGTCTAGCGGCCGCCCGTGCTATCGTCGCCGCGGTTTTTCGCCTGGGGGATGCAGATGGCAAGCAACGGATCGCGTTACCTGTTCCTGTTCGTGCTGGGCCTGGCGGTGGGCGCCGTCGGCACGGTGATGGCGATGCGCGCGATCCAGGCGCGCAGCGACCACTTCCCCGGCAGCGTCATGGAAGTCATGGCCTGGCACGTCGGCCAGCTCAAGAACAGCACCCAGCAGAACCGTTGCGCGGCGACCGATACCCTGCCGCACCTGCAGACCCTGCGCGCGATGGCCAA
>DASRZN010000181.1:0-2256 GCA_035686325.1 Lysobacteraceae bacterium | reverse complement strand
GTGTTCGCGCAGGAGATCCGCCGCGACGGCGCGCTCCTGCTCGACGCCGAGGTGCGGGTCGCGGCGCTGGACGCCGGCGGTTTCCGCCCGCGCCCGATCCCCGAGCCGCTGTTCGCCGAACTCAGGGCCCTCGAAACGCATTCCAAGGAGAGCGACGCATGATCCCACTGGCCGCGCTGCTGCAGGCCGCCGTCGAGCCGCTGCCGGAGGACGCCCCGGCCACCGCCGCCCAGCTCGCGTCCGACGCGGCGGCGCCGGCGGCCGCCACCGCCCACAACGGCATCGACGTGCTCCAGCTGGTCCTGCACGCGAGCATCCCGGTGCAGCTGGTGATGCTGCTGCTGCTGTTCGCGTCGATCGCGTCGTGGGTGATCATCCTGCGCAAGAAGCGCGTGCTCGATCGCGCCTCCCGCGAGGCCGAGCACTTCGAGGAGCGTTTCTGGTCGGGCTCGGACATGGCCAAGCTGTACGCCGGCGCGACCGAGCGCAACCGCGGCATCGCCGGCCTGGAGGCGATCTTCGAAGGCGGTTTCCGCGAGTTCAACCGCGTGCGCCAGCGCCGCGGCGCCGATCCGCGCGCGGCGCTGGAAGGCGCGCAGCGGGCGATGCGCGCGACCGCCTCGCGCGAACTCGACGGGCTGGAGCACAACCTCGAGTTCCTCGCCAACGTCGGCTCGATCAGCCCCTACGTCGGCCTGTTCGGCACGGTGTGGGGGATCATGGTCTCGTTCCAGGGTCTCGCCAACGTCAAGGAAGCCACGATCGCGACGGTCGCGCCGGGCATTTCCGAGGCGCTGGTGGCGACCGCGATGGGGCTGTTCGCGGCGATCCCGGCGGTGTGGGCGTACAACCGTTTCGCCACCCGCGTGGAGCGGCTGGCGACGCGCTACGACGCCTTCTCCGAGGAGTTCTCCTCGATCCTGCAGCGGCAGGCGCACATCGAGGAGTAAGCGCGCATGCCGATCGCCCCCAGCCGCCGCCTGCGCAAGCGCAAGCTCAAGGCCGACATCAACGTCGTGCCCTACATCGACGTGATGCTGGTGCTGCTGATCATCTTCATGGTGACCGCGCCGCTGCTGAACCTCGGCACCGACATCAAGCTGCCGGATTCGAAGGCGAAGGCGCTGTCGACGCCGAAGGATCCGATCGTGGTCAGCGTGTACGCAGACGGCCGCTACGCGCTGATGGTGGAGCGCGGCGACAACCGCGAGATGAGCGGCGAGGAGATCACCGCCCGTCTGCGCGCGATCCACGCGCAGAACGACGCCGCCACCGTGCTCGTCAACGGCGACCGCGATGCCAGCTACCAGAAGGTCATCAACGCGATCGACCTGATCAAGGACGCGGGCTTCCAGCAGGTCAGCCTGATCAGCCGGCCGCAGGAGGACGGGCGCTGAGATGCGGGAAACCCGCACAGACACCACGCTGGCGATCGTCGTCGCGCTGGCGCTGCATGCGCTGATCTTCCTGGCGCTGCTGTTCGGCCTGCACTGGACCCGGCCGCAACCGGACGCCGCGGCCGGCGAGCCGGTGCTCGCCGACCTGGTCGACCCGGACGCGCTCGGCCCGGCCGCGCGGCGCGCGCTGGCCAACCCGAAGCCGGCGCCGGAACCGCCGCCCGAACCCGAGCCCGAGGCGCAGCCCCCACCGCCGCAGCCCGAGCCCGCGCCGGTGCCCGAGGACGCGCCGGTGCCGCGCCAGGCCGCGCCGCAGGAACAACTGCCGCAACCCGACGTCGTGGAGCAGGAGCGGGTCGACCGCGACGCGGTCTCGCCCGACACCGCCGCCCGCGAGCAGGAGGAAAAGCACCGCCAGCAGCAGGTGGACCTGACCGAGCAGAAGCGGCGGCAGGAAGAAGCCGAGCAGAAGAAGCGGCTGGCGGAACAGGCCGACACCCAACGCAAGCTGGAGGAGATCCGCAAGGCGCGCGAGAAAGCGGCGCGCGAGGCGCGGCTGGCCGAGCAGAAGCTGCGCCAGGTCCGCGACTACCAGGCCCGCAACGCCGCCGAGGCCAGCGCCCAGGCGGACGCCGCGGCGAGTGCGCCGCCGGGGCAGGGGGGGGTGGACACGGGCCTGTTGGCCCGCTACCGCGCCGCCCTGCAGGCGGCGATCGCCCAGAACTGGACCCGCCCCGACAGCGTGCCGCTCGGGCAGCGTTGCAAGATCGTGGTCCGGCAGCTGCCCGGGGGCGAAGTGGTGGACGCCAAGGTCGACCCGTCGTCCTGTCCCTACGATGCCGCCGGCCAGCGTTCGATC
>DASRZN010000180.1:0-11677 GCA_035686325.1 Lysobacteraceae bacterium | reverse complement strand
TCCGCGCCCGGCATCCTCCACGTCGTCGCCACGCCGATCGGCAACCTCGGCGACCTGTCGCCGCGCGCGCTGGCCGCGCTGACCGGCGCCGACGCCGTGTGCGCCGAGGACACCCGCCGCACGCGCCAGTTGCTCGCCCACTTCGGCATCGACCGCCCGCTCCTCGCGCTGCATGAACACAACGAGGCGCAGCAGGCCGAGGTGCTGGTCGCGCGCCTGCTGAGCGGGCAGACGCTCGCGCTGGTGTCCGATGCCGGCACGCCGCTGGTCAGCGATCCCGGCTTCCGGCTGGTGCGCGCCGCGCGCGCGGCCGGCGTGCGGGTGAGCCCGTTGCCCGGACCCTGCGCCTTCGTCGCCGCGCTGAGCGTGGCCGGGCTGCCCAGCGACCGCTTCGTGTTCGAGGGCTTCCTGCCGGCGAAGGCGGCGGCACGCCGCGAGCGCCTGCAGCGCCTGGCCGGCGAACCGCGCACGCTCGCCTTCTACGAATCCGCGCACCGCATCGAGGAGGCGCTCGCCGACATGGCCGCCGTCTTCGGCGAGGACCGGCCGGCGGTGCTCGCGCGCGAGCTGAGCAAGCTGTACGAGACGGTGCTCGACGGCCCGCTCGGCGTCCTGCACGCGCGCGTCTCGGCGGACGCCGACCAGCGCCGCGGCGAGTTCGTGGTGCTGGTGCAGGGCGCCGGCGAGGACGCGGACGCGCGCATCGTCGAGGGCCGCCGCCTGTATGCGAAGCTGTCCGCGCACCTGCCGCCGTCGACCGCGGCGAAACTCGCCGCCGAACTCAGCGGCGCGCCGCGCAAGGCGCTGTACGGCAGCGACTGAGCGGTGATCGCGCCACGCACCACCAGGGAAGGAGCGACATGAAAGGGATGCTGTTCGCGGCGCTGGCCGCATTGCTGTTTACCGGTTGCGTCGCCCACATCGGCTCCGCCGGGTTGGTGCGGCCGATGCCTGACGTCGCACTGGATCTGGCCGTTGCCCACGCGCGCCTGCCGGACTACGGCATCGCCGAGCGCCCGATCACGATGGCGGATGGCAGCCGGCGCTACGCCGTGCTGTTCGTGCATCCGCGGGCGCGCGCGACGGTGCTGTACTTCGGTGGCAACGGATACCGGATCGGCCGCTTCGGCACGGGGACCGTGGAGCAGTTCGCGAAGGTGCCGGTCAACGTGGTGCTGGTGGATCATCGCGGCTACGGCCAGAGCGGCGGCGAAGCCGGCATCGCCGGCATGCTCGAGGACGCGCCTCTGGTCTACGACGCGGTCCGCGCATGGCCGGAAACCGCGGGCTTGCCGCTGATCGTGCACGGCCAGTCGATGGGCAGCTTCATGGCCGGGGCGGTGGCGCGGGCGCGCACGCTCGATGGCCTGGTGCTGGAGGGCTCGGTGACCACCGGCCGCGAGTGGGGCGACTACATCGCCGACCGCTACTGGCTGGTGCGCCGCGCCGACGTCGAGGCCGATCTCGCCGACCAGGGCAACCTGCCGGTGATGGCCGGCCTGGACGAACCGGTGCTGGTGCTGGTCGGCGAGCGCGACGAAGCGACCCCGCCGTTCTTCTCGCAACGCCTGTACGACGCCGCGCAAGTGCCCGACGCGCGCAAGCACCTGGCGATCGTGCCCGGCCGCGGCCACAACGACGTGCTGCTGGATCCGTCCTTCCCCGGGCTGTACGCCGGCTTCATCGATGGCCTGGCGCCGCGCACGGCGTCCACCCGGTGATGCGACAATGGCCGCGGCGGAGCCGGCCAGACAGCCGCGTCATCGTTCCCGCAAGGGGGCGGTGCCGAGGAAAGTCCGGGCTCCACAGGGCACGGTGCCAGGTAACGCCTGGGCGGCGCGAGCCGACGGAAAGTGCAACAGAAAGATACCGCCGAACGGCGTCGCGAGATGCGCGTGGCAAGGGTGAAATGGTGCGGTAAGAGCGCACCGCGAGTCGGGTAACCGACCGGCACGGCAAACCCCACCGGGAGCAAGGCCAAATAGGGATCCCATGACGCGGCCCGCGTCGGATCCGGGTAGGCCGCTCGAGCGTATCGGCGACGATGCGCCTAGAGGAATGGCTGTCCACGACAGAACCCGGCTTACCGGCCGGCTCCGCCCCTTTTCCCGCGCTGCGCGCGGGAAAAGGGGCTCGCTGTTGCCGGGCGTCGCCCGGCAACACCCGAAGTTGCTGCGCAACTCCGGCCCCGCTCGCTTTCGCTTCCATATCCCCGCGCTGCCGCGCGCCCCCTTGACTAAAGGGGCTTTGCTTGCGGTCGGTGCGCGGCGGGCGGGAGAGGCGTGCAGGACACGCCGTGAATCCGTCCATGGAGGCTCGGATGCGCCATCCATGGCGCATACGGCCCTGCCCACCTCTCCCACCCGCCGCGCTCCACCACGTCCGCGGCTTTGTCCCGCTTTCCGGGCTACCGGCTACCGGCTACCGGTTCCCGCACACGCCGCATCTGGTGCGCGTGCAGGACGCGCTCGACGACGCCGGGCGTGCGCTCCACCGCGACCGTTTGCGCGAGGGGATCGATGCGGCAGGTCAGGTAGTACAGCAGCACCGGGTCGCTCAGCGGATCCGGGCGGAACGCGGCGAGGCAGCTGCCGTCGGGCCAGCGCGCGGCGGGGTAGAGCAGGCCGGGCAGGCCCTGGCCGGCGGCGTGTTTGGCGATCGCCTGGGTCGCGCCGTAGTCCTCGTCGAGCAGTTCGGGATGCGCGCGCTCCTTGCCGCGCAGTTCGAGGAACAGGCCGCGCGCGTGCACGCGGTAGACAGCGCGGTAGCGGGTCACGGTGTGCGTCACGCCTTCGATCGCGCGCAACTGCTGCAACTGGTGCCAGCAGGTCTCGGCGAGCGCGGTGTCCTCTTCCAGCGCGCCGTACCACACGCGCACGCTGCCGTCGCCGTAGCGGCTGGCGACGGTGGCATCGCTGGCGAAGGGATAGGCGATCGCCTCGGAATACTCGAAGCCGCGCGCGATCACGCCCGGCGCGCCGGGGCGCATGCGCAGGTCCGCCGCCAGCGCGGCGGCGCGGCCGGCGGCGTCGGGCACGAGATCGTCGAACAGGTCCTGCGAGATCCGCAGCGAGGTGATGTTGCGGTAGACCGCGCCCTCGAACTCGGTCAGGCGGTCGTATAGCGCCATCACTGGCCCCGCTGGAAATCCACGAAGCGCGCGATCCGGGCCAGCCCCACCAGGCCGTCCTCGAGCATCACCGCCAGCGGCGTGCGCCCGTCGAGCAGGGCGTTGGCGCGGCGCACCCAGCCGTAGCGCAGGGCCTCGTCCTCCGGGAACAGCAGGCGCAGGCCCTTGTGGATGCCGAGCAGGTAACCGGCGCGGTCGAGCGCGTCGCGGGCGTTGGGCAGCGCGCGCTCGCCGCGGCGGTACAGCGGCAGCAGCTTGCGGCTCTCCGGGCTCAGGCCGAGCAGGGCGAGCTGGGCGTCGCCCGGCAGCTCCCACTTGCCGAGCAGGGCGGACACCACGCGGGCGAGGTCGCGGCGGGTCGCGTCGTCGGCGAGGTCGGGCAAGGCGGGTTGGGCGAGGGCGGGCATGGCGCGCTCCGCTGTGGCTATATCCCGAGTTTATGTTGATAATTCCCTAAATACCACCAGACGTGACCGATTGCGCAAAATTCCGGCGGCCGACGCGCATCGGCCTGTGGTCTGCTGAAGTGCTGGCCGGAGCAGGCAAACGTCCTGTTCTCAAAAAATGAGACGAAACAGCGCCTTGTGGATAAAGCTTGAACAAGACTCTGAAGTTCGTCGCAAGCCATTGATGTGAAAGCCGAATTCACCCGAAAAAGCTGTTGACAACCCTGTGGGCCCTGCCTAAGGTGGCGACTTGTGGGGAAACCGGGTAAATCGTGGTTTTCCCGACCGCCACCGCAGCGGGGCACGGGCAGGGCATGTTCCAGGGCGAGACCGCCATCACGATCGACGACAAGGGCCGGCTGGCGGTGCCCACCGCCTACCGCGAGCTCGTCGCGCGCGCGTGCGGCAACCACCTGGTGGTGACCTACAACCCGTTCGACCAGGGTTCGCTCTACCTCTATCCGCGGCCGGCCTGGGAGCGGGTGCGCGACCAGGTCAACGGCCTGTCCCGGCTGCGCGCGACCAACCGCAACCTGCAGCTGAAGCTGGTCGGCGCGGCGACCTTCGTCGAGCTCGACGGCAACGGCCGCATCGGCATCCCGCCGAGCATGCGCAGGAACGCCGACATCGAGAAGCGCGCGGTGCTGGTCGGCATGGGCGACAAGTTCGAACTGTGGAGCGAGCAGGCGCACCAGGCGCAGATGCGGCAGACCCTCGGGGACGCCGACATGGACGCCGACCTGCTCGAGCTGCAGCTATGACGGGCGGTGGCGCGGGCGGCGTGCCCGGCCACCTTCCGGTGCTCTACGGCGAGGTCATGGACGGGCTCGCGGTGCAGGCGGATGGAATCTACCTGGATGGCACGTTCGGCCGCGGCGGCCATGCCCGCGGCGTGCTGGACAAGCTCGGGCCCGGAGGCCGGCTGCTGCTGATGGACAAGGATCCCGCCGCGATCGCCGTGGCCGAACGCGAGTTCGGCAGCGACCCGCGCGTCGCGATCTTCCGCGGCAGCTTCGCCGGGCTGGCGCGCTGGGACGCGACCGCCGCGGGGCTGGACGGCGTGCTGTTCGACCTCGGCGTGTCCTCGCCGCAGCTGGACGTGGCCGAGCGCGGTTTCTCCTTCGCCAAGGACGGGCCGCTGGACATGCGCATGGACCCCGAGGGCGGCGAGAGCGCGGCGCAGTGGCTGGCGCGCGCCGACGAGCGCGAGATCGCCGACGTGCTGTACACCTACGGCGAGGAGAAGCAGTCGCGGCGCATCGCCCGCGCGATCGTCGCCGCGCGCGCGCAGCAGCCGCTGGAGCGCACCGCGCAGCTTGCCGAACTGATCGCCTCGGTGCTGCCGCGCGGCGCCCACAAGATCCATCCGGCAACGCGCAGTTTCCAGGCGATCCGCATCTTCATCAACCGCGAGCTGGCCGACCTCGAGCAGGGCCTGGACGCCGCGCTGGCGCGCCTGAAGCCCGGCGGCCGGCTGGCGGTGATCAGCTTCCACTCGCTGGAAGACCGCATCGTCAAGCAGTTCATCGCCCGCCACGCCAAGGCGCCGCCGGCCAACCGGCGGCTGCCGGCGGTCGCCGGGTTTGTTCCCGCGCTGCGCGCGGTCGGCGACGCGCGCAAGGCGGGCGAGGACGAGGTCGCCGGCAATCCGCGCGCGCGCAGCGCGGTGCTGCGGGTGGCGGAGAAGCTGGAGGGCCGGGCATGACCCTGCGCATCCTGCTCGCGCTGCTGCTCGCCGCCAACGTCGCCACCGCGATCGCGGTGGTGTTCGCGCGCCACGAGCACCGCCAGTTGTTCATCCGCCTGAGCCAGCTGGAAAAGGCGCGCGACAACCTGAACATCGAGTTCGGCCGGCTGCAGCTGGAACAGGCGACCTGGGCGGAAAGCAACCGCATCGACCAGGTCGCGCGCACCCGTCTGGGCATGAAGTTCCCGGAAACGAGCGACATCGTGGTGGTGCGTCCATGATCGGCCGCGCCACCGCCGCCCGCGGCAAGCTGCGCAACCGCGCCCAGTTCAGCCCACGCCGCCGGGTCGCGGTGGTGTGCGCGTGCCTGGCGCTGTGCTCGCTTGCGCTGGTCGGGCGCGCGGTCGACCTGCAGCTGATCGACAACGACTTCTACCGCCAGCAGGGCGATGCGCGCTTCCTGCGCGAGATCCCGATCCCGACCTCGCGCGGCATGATCACCGACCGCAACGGCGAGCCGCTGGCGGTGTCCACCCCGGTCGAGTCGATCTGGGGCAACCCGCAGGAACTGCTCAAGGTTCCAGACCGCCTGCCGCAACTGGCGCAGGCGCTGGGCGTGCCGGCCGACCTGCTGGTGCGCAAGCTGACCCAGCGCAGCGACAAGGAGTTCGTCTACCTCAAGCGCCGGATGAACCCGGACGAGGCGCGCGCGATCCTTGCGCTGGAAATCCCCGGCGTGTTCTCGCAGCGCGAATTCCGTCGCTTCTACCCGC
Organism: Lysobacteraceae bacterium; assembly: GCA_035686325.1. Classification (GTDB taxonomy): domain Bacteria; phylum Pseudomonadota; class Gammaproteobacteria; order Xanthomonadales; family Xanthomonadaceae; genus JABFWF01. The sequence goes on along the minus strand of DASRZN010000180.1, from coordinate 5,641 downwards.
AGGGCGACGCGCTCGCCCACGTGCTCGGCTTCACCAACATCGACGACCGCGGCCAGGAAGGCCTGGAACTGGCGTTCGACGACTGGCTGCGTGGCACCCCGGGCGCGAAGAAGGTGATCCGCGACCGCCGCGGGCGCATCGTCGAGAACGTCGACCTGGTGCGTCCGGCGCAGCCCGGCAAGGACCTGACCCTCTCGATCGACCGCCGCATCCAGTACCTCACCTACCGCGAGCTCAAGCGCGCGCTGCTGGAAACCGGCGCCAGCAGCGCTTCGGCGGTGGTGCTCGACGTGGACACCGGCGAGGTGCTGGCGATGGCCAACCTGCCGTCGTTCAACCCGAACGCGGTGGACGGCAGCGCGCGCGACGCGCATCGCAACCGCGCGGTCACGGACGTGATCGAGCCGGGCTCGACGATGAAGCCGGTCACGGTCGCCGCCGCGCTGGCGGCCGGGGTGGTGACGCCCGGCACCCTGATCGACACCAACCCGGGCTGGATGCCGAACGGCCGCTACCGCACCACCGACACCAGCAACCACGGCGTGCTGACGGTGACCGGGGTGATCACCAAGAGCTCGAACGTGGGCGCGGCCAAGATCGCGCAGCGGCTGTCGGACGAGCAGTTCTACGAATTCATCCGCCGCTTCGGCTACGGCGTGGCCCCGCACAGCGGCTTCCCGGGCGAGTCCTCGGGGGTGCTGATGACGCCTTCGCGCTGGAGTGGCACGACCAAGCAGACCATGTCCTACGGCTACGGCCTGTCGGCGACGCCGCTGCAGATCGCCGAGGTCTACGCCGCGCTGGCCAACGGCGGGCGGCTGATCGCGCCGACCTTCGTCAAGGGCCAGCGCAACGAAGGCAGGCAGGTGCTCGATCCGCAGATCGCGCATGAAGTGATGAAGATGATGCAGACGGTGACCGAGCCGGGCGGGACCGCGACCACCGCGGCGATCCTCGGCTACCACGTCGCCGGCAAGACCGGCACCGCGCGCGTGGCCAGCAACGGCGGCTACGCGCGGCGCTACGTGTCGGTGTTCGCGGGCGTGGTGCCGGTCGACAACCCGCGCTTCTCCATGGTGGTGGTGATCAACGAGCCCGATCCCAGCCGCCGCGGCTACTACGGCGGCTCGGTGTCCGGCCCGGTGTTCCACGACGTGATGCAGGGCGCGCTGCGGCTGATGGACGTGCCGCCCGACGACATCCAGACCTGGCTGGCGGCGCAGGCGAAGAAGCAGGGCACCGCGAAGCCGGCCGCGGCCACCACGCCGGCATCCGCCGCAGGAGGCCAGCCGTGAGCGCGATGCGCCTCGCCGAGCTGTTGCCGGACGTGCCCGGCATCCCCGCCGACCTCGCGATCACGGGGCTGGTGATGGACAGCCGCGCGGTCGGCCCGGGCTACGCCTTCGTCGCGATCGCGGGCTTCGGCACCCATGGCCTCGCGTTCGCGGAGCAGGCGCGCGCCGCGGGCGCCGCCGCGATCCTGTTCGAGCCGCCGGCGCCGGCGGAATATCCGGCGCCCGCCGACGCGATCGCGGTGCCGGGCCTGCGCGCGCGCCTGGGCGACATGGGCGACCGCTTCCACGGCCAGCCCTCGCGCGCGATGACCGTGGTCGGCGTCACCGGCACCAACGGCAAGACCTCGACCGTGCAGCTGCTGGCGCAGGCCTGGACCCTGCTCGGCACGCGCGCGGGCAGCATCGGCACGCTCGGCGCCGGCCTGCACGGCGCCGTCGCGCCGACCGGCTTCACCACCCCGCTGGTGCTGCAGACCCACGCGCTGTTCGCCGCGCTGCGCGCGCAGGGCGCGCAGGCGGTGGCGATGGAGGTCAGCTCGCACGCGCTCGACCAGGGCCGGGCCGCGGGCGTGCATTTCGACGTCGCGGTGTTCACCAACCTCACCCGCGACCACCTCGACTACCACGGCGACATGGCGACCTACGGCGCGGCCAAGGCCAGGCTGTTCGCGTGGCCGGGCCTGCGCGCGGCCGTGGTCAACCTCGACGACGCGTTCGGCGCGACCCTGCTGGCCGGGCTGCCGGCGAGCGTGCGCGGGATCGGCGTCAGTTCGCGCGGCGCGCAGGCGGAAGTGCGCGCGGAACGCGTGCGCCTCGGCCCGGACGGGATCGCTTTCGACCTGGTGCTGGGCGACGCGCGCCGCAGCCTGCAGTCGCCGCTGCTCGGCCGCTTCAACGTCGACAACCTGCTGGCGGTCGCCGGCACGCTGCACGCGCTGGGCGAAAGTCCGGACGCGATCGCGCGGGCGCTGGCGCAGCTCCAGCCCGTTGCCGGCCGCATGAACCGGCTCGGCGGCGGCCCGCAGCCGCTGGTGGTGGTCGACTACGCGCACACGCCCGATGCGCTGGAACAGGCGCTGGCCACGCTGCGCGCGCACGCGCCGGCGCGGCTGACCTGCGTGTTCGGTTGCGGCGGCGAGCGCGACCGCGGCAAGCGCCCGCAGATGGCGGCGATCGCCGAGGCCGGCGCCGACCGGGTGATCGTCACCGACGACAACCCGCGCGGCGAGGACGGCGACGCGATCGTCGCCGACATCCTCGCCGGCTTCTCCGACACGAACCCGATCCGGGTCGAGCGCGACCGCGCACGCGCGATCGCGCTGGCGATCGGCGAGGCGACCGCGGACGACATCGTGCTGGTCGCCGGCAAGGGCCACGAGCCCTACCAGGAAGTCGCCGGCGTACGCCATCCCTTCGACGACCGCGAGACCGCCGCGCAGGTGCTGGCGCGGCTGCGGTCCGATCCCAGCCCGCAAGGAGTGCGTGCATGAAGCCGGTCGCCCTCAGCCGCATCGCCAGCTGGACCCACGGCCGGATCTCGGGCGCGGACAACCGCGTCGGCGAACAGCCCGGCGTCGACGCGCCCGGTTTTGACATGCTCATCGACGCGGTGTCCACCGACACCCGCACGCTGGACACGCGCGACGGCCGAGCGACGCTGTTCGTCGCGTTGAAGGGCGAGCGCTTCGACGGCCACGAGCACGTGGCCGCCGCGCTGGAAGCCGGCGCGCGCGCGGCACTGGTCGCCCGCGCGGTGGTGGACGTCGCGATCCCGCAACTCGTGGTCGCCGACACCGAGCGCGCGCTGGCCGCGCTGGCCGCGGCGATCCAGCACGGCCGCGACGGCAAGGTCGTCGCGATCACCGGCAGCAACGGCAAGACCAGCGTCAAGGCACTGACCCTGGCGATCCTCGAGCGGGCCGGGCGCGCCTACGCCAACCCCGGCAACCGCAACAACGAGATCGGCCTGCCGCTGGCGGTGATCGATGCGCCGGAGGACGCGCAGTTCTCGATCTACGAGATGGGCGCCGGCAAGCCGGGCGACATCGCCTACCTGACCGCGATCGCGCGGCCCGACGTCGCCCTCGTCAACAACGTCGCGCCGGCGCACCTGGAGCGCATGGGCAGCCTGCTGGGCGTCGCCGACACCAAGGCCGCGATCTACGACGCGCTGCCGGCCGGCGGGGTCGCGGTGATCAACGCCGACGACGCGTTCGCGCCGTACTTCGCCGAGCGGGCGCATGGTCGCCGCCTCATCCGCTTCGGCCTCGAGGCGAGCGCCGACGTCACCGCGCGCGAGCTCGCCGTGGATGCCGAGGGCTCGCGCTTCGTGCTGGCCACGCCGCAGGGCGAGGTGCCGGTGATGCTGGCGCTGCCCGGCCGCCACAACGTGCTCAACGCGCTGGCGGCGGCGTCCATCGCGCTGGGCGCGGGCGCTCCCCTGCAGGCGATCGGGGAGGGCCTGGCCGCCGCGCGCGCGGTCGCCGGTCGCCTGGTCACCCACCGCCTCGCCGGCGGCGCGCTGCTGATCGACGACAGCTACAACGCCAACCCGGGTTCGCTCAACGCCGCGATCGACACTCTCGCCGCGGCGCCCGGCGCGCGCTGGCTGGTGCTCGGCGACATGCGCGAGCTCGGCGCCGACGCGCAGGCGCTGCACGCCGAGGCCGGGCGCCGGGCGAAGGCGGCGGGGATCGCGCGCCTGTTCACCCTGGGAACGCTGAGCGCGGCGGCGAGCGACGCCTTCGGCGCCGGCGCCGCCCATTTCGACAGCCACGATGCGCTCGCCGACGCGGTGCGCGCCGCGCTGGGCCCGGAGGTGCGCGTGCTGGTCAAGGGATCGCGCGGCAGCGCGATGGATCGCGTCGTGCGCGCGCTGCTCGCGGCGGACAAGGGGGACACGCATGCTGCTTGAACTGACCCGCTGGCTGGAGCAGCTGCAGGGCCTGTTCGGCCTGTTCGGCTATCTCACCTTCCGCGGCATCCTGAGCGCGCTGACCGCGCTCGCGCTGTCGCTGTGGTGGGGCCCGGCGGTGATCCGCAAGCTCGCCGAGTTCAAGGGCCAGCCGATCCGCACCGACGGCCCGCAGACCCACTTCAGCAAGGCTGGCACCCCGACCATGGGCGGCGCGCTGATCCTGGTGACGGTGCTGGCCTCGGTGCTGCTGTGGGGCGATTTGCGCAACAAGTACGTGTGGGTCGTGCTGGTGGTGATGGCCGCGTTCGGCGCGATCGGCTGGTACGACGACTGGATCAAGATCGCGCGCCGCGACCCGAACGGACTGAAGTCGCGCTGGAAGTACCTGGCGCAGTCGCTGTTCGGGCTGGCGGCGGGCATCTACCTGTACGCCTACGCCGACGTGCCGGCGGCGACCACTTTCTACGTGCCGTTCTTCAAGTCGGTGGCGCTGCCGCTGGCCGGGGTCGGCTTCGTCGCCATCGCCTACTTCTGGATCGTCGGCTTCTCCAACGCGGTCAACCTGACCGACGGCCTCGACGGCCTGGCCATCATGCCCAGCGTGCTGGTCGCCTGCGCGCTCGGCATCTTCGCCTACGCCTCCGGCAACGCGGTGTTCTCCACCTACCTGCAGATCCCGCAGGTGCCCGGCGCCGGCGAGCTGGTGATCATCTGCGCGGCGATCGCCGGCGCCGGCCTCGGCTTCCTGTGGTTCAACACCTACCCGGCGATGGTGTTCATGGGCGACATCGGCGCGCTCGCGCTGGGCGCCGTGCTCGGCACCGTCGCGGTGATCGTCCGCCAGGAGCTGGTGCTGGTGATCATGGGCGGCATCTTCGTGGTCGAGACGCTGTCGGTGATGATCCAAGTGGCGTCGTTCAAGCTCACCGGCAAGCGCGTGTTCCGGATGGCGCCGATCCACCACCACTTCGAGCTCAAGGGCTGGCCGGAGCCGCGCGTGATCGTGCGCTTCTGGATCATCTCGGTGGTGCTCGTGCTGGTCGGCCTGGCCACGTTGAAGGTGCGCTGATGGGCTTGTTCGGCAACCGCCAGGCCACCCGCCTCGACGCCATCCCCGGGCGCTTCGACCCGTGGTTGCTGGGGGTGTCGGTCGCGCTCGCCTGCTTCGGCGTGGTGATGGTCGCCTCCAGTTCGATCGCCATCGGCGAGGGCATGGACGTCGGCCCGTTCTACTTCCTGTTGCGCCACCTGCTGTTCCTCGCGCTTGGCGCCGGCCTGGCGCTGGTGGTGATGCGGATGGAGCTGAAGGACGTCGAGCGGCTCGGCCACTGGCTGCTGCTGGGCTGCTTCGTGCTGCTGCTGCTGGTGTTCGTGCCCGGCCTCGGCGGGCGCATCAACGGCGCGCGGCGCTGGCTCAACCTGGTGGTGG
>DASRZN010000179.1:0-4096 GCA_035686325.1 Lysobacteraceae bacterium | reverse complement strand
GGATGGTGCGCTCGCGCGCCTTCTGGTCCATGTCGCCGTTGATCGCGGCGGCGGCGATGCCGCGCGCGCCGAGCTTGTCGGCCAGTTCCTCGGTGCCGAGCTTGGTGCGCGAAAACACGATCATCGCGTCGAAGGGTTCGGCCTCGAGGATGCGGGTCAGCGCGTCCAGCTTGTGCGCCGGCGCGGCCGGGCCGCCGCCGATCGACAGGTAGCGCTGGCGGATGTTGGCGGCGGTGGTGGTCGCCGCCTTGATCGAGACCTCGACCGGGTCGCGCAGGTAGGTCTGGGCGATGCGCCGGATCGGCGGGGGCATGGTCGCCGAGAACAGTGCCACCTGGCGCGATTCCGGCGTCGCCTTCAGCACGGTCTCGACGTCTTCGATGAAGCCCATCCGCAGCATCTCGTCGGCCTCGTCGAGCACCAGGCAGCGCAGCTGCGACAAATCCAGCGAGCCGCGGCCGACGTGGTCGACCACGCGCCCGGGCGTGCCGACCACGACCTGCACGCCGCGCCGCAGCGCCTGCAGCTGCGGCGCGTACCCCTGGCCGCCGTAGATCGGCAGCATCTGGAAGCCGGACAGGTGGCGCGCGTACTTCTGGAAGGCCTCGGCGACCTGGATCGCCAGTTCGCGCGTCGGCGCCAGCACCAGCGCCTGCGGCGCGCGCTGCGCCGGATCGCGCTCCGCGGCGAGGCGGGCGAGGATCGGCAGCGCGAACGCGGCGGTCTTGCCGGTGCCGGTCTGGGCCTGGCCGAGCACGTCGCGGCCTGCGAGCAGCGGCGGGATGGTGGCGGCCTGGATCGGCGAGGGGGTTTCGTAGCCGACGTCGGCGAGCGCGCGCAGCAGCGGCTCGGGCAGGCCGAGGTCGGCAAAGGCGGAGACGGGGGTTTCGGCGTTCATGGCCACGGCGGAAGGGGCGCCGGTGCTGCCGGACGGGCGCATAGTGTAGTCGGCCGGCGTCGAAGCGCGTTCACGATGCCGGTCGGGCGAACGCGCGCGGCGAAGGCACGCTGCCGGCGAACGCTGCGTTCCGCGCCATTCGCATCCCGCAGTGTCCGCGCCGGCTAGCATGCACGGCATGCTGGCACTGGACTTCGACAACCGCTTCCTGCGCGAACTGCCCGGCGATCCCGAGCGCGGCCCGCGCCTGCGCCAGGTGGCCGGCGCGGCCTGGTCGGAAGTCGCGCCGACACCGGTGGCCGCGCCGCGCGTGCTCGCGTTCTCCCGCGAAATGGCCGCGGCGCTCGGATTCGACGAAGACGACGTCGCCTCGCCCGAGTTCGCCCAGGTCTTCGCCGGCAACCGCCTGCTGCCCGGCATGCGGCCGTACGCGGTCAACTACGGCGGGCACCAGTTCGGGCACTGGGCAGGGCAGCTGGGCGACGGGCGGGCGATCGCGCTGGGCGAGGCGATCGGGACCGACGGCGCACGCTGGGAACTGCAACTCAAGGGCGCGGGGCCGACGCCGTACTCGCGCATGGCCGACGGCCGCGCGGTGCTGCGCTCCTCGATCCGCGAGTTCCTGTGCAGCGAGGCGATGCACCACCTCGGCGTGCCGACCACGCGTGCGCTGTGCCTGGTCGGCACCGGCGAGGAGGTCGTGCGCGACATGTTCTACGACGGCCACCCGCGGGCCGAGCCGGGCGCGATCGTGACCCGGATGGCGCCATCGTTCCTGCGCTTCGGCAACTTCGAGCTGCCGTATTCGGCGGGAGACGCCGCCCTGTTGCGGCAACTGGCCGACTTCTGCATCCGCCGCGACTTCCCGGAACTGGAAGGCGAGGGCGAGCCGCTGTACGCGGCCTGGTTCGCCGAGGTCGCCGAGCGCACCGCGCGCATGGTCGCGCACTGGATGCGGGTCGGCTTCGTGCACGGGGTGATGAACACCGACAACATGTCCATCCTCGGCCTGACCATCGACTACGGCCCGTACGGCTGGATCGACGCCTACGACCCGAACTGGACACCCAACACCACCGACGCGCACGGCCGCCGCTACCGTTTCGGCTGGCAGCCGAAGATCGCCTACTGGAACCTGACCCGGCTCGCGCACGCGCTGTCGCCGCTGTTCGCCCAGCCGGAGGCGCCGCTCACCGCCGGCCTGCAGCGCTACATGGACGGGTACGCCGAAGCAGGCCGCGACAACATCGCGCGCAAGTTGGGCCTCGCCGCATGCGGCGACGAGGACGTGGCGCTGATGGAAGACCTGCAGGCGCTGATGGCGGCCGCCGAAGTCGACATGACGCTCTGGTTCCGCGCGCTGGCCGACGTCGACCCGACCGCCCCATCGCTCGCGCCGCTGGAGGACTCCTTCTACGACACGGACAAGCGCGCGCAGCACGCGCCGGCGTTGCAGGACTGGCTCGCGCGCTACGCCGCCCGCGTGCAGGCCGATCCGCTCGATGCCGCGACCCGCCGCGCGCGCATGCACGCCGCCAACCCGCGTTACGTGCTGCGCAACTATCTCGCCCAGCAGGCGATCGAGCGCGCGGAGCAGGGCGATCCCACGGGCATCGACGAACTGCTGGAGGTCATGCGCCGGCCCTACGACGACCAGCCGGGCCGCGAAGCCTTCGCCGCGAAGCGGCCGGACTGGGCGAAGACGAAAGCGGGCTGCTCGATGCTGTCGTGCAGTTCCTGACGCGCGTCCGCCTGCCGGCCCTTCCCTTCCCGCCAGCGGGGAGGGGCGAGGCGCGCGTGGTGCCGCGCCCCTGCAGAAGGCCGGCTTACTTGCCGGCCTTCTTCTCCTTCTTCGCCGCCCGCTTTTCCTTCAGCGTCTTGGCCGGCTCCTTCTTCCCTTCCTTCTTCCGGTCCATGCCCTTGCTCATGGCTGCCCCTCGGTGTGAACGCGCCGCGATCATGCGCCGTGACCCGTCGGTCCGCAATGGGCGCGCCGGTACAATTGCGGCATGGCCCTGGTCACCCTCCACGACGTGGATTTCAGCGTCGGCGGTCCGCTGCTGCTGGACGCCGTCGACCTCTCCATCGACGCCGGCGAACGCGTCGCCCTGATCGGCCGCAACGGCGCCGGCAAGTCCACCCTGCTCAAGCTGGTCGCCGGCGACCTGCGGCCCGACGACGGGACGGTGCGCGTGGCCGACGGCGTGCGCGTGGCCCGGCTGGAACAGGAAGTGCCGCCGGGCGCGGACGGCGACGTGTTCGACGTGGTCGCGACGGGCCTGGGCGAGCTCGGCGCGTGGCTGGCGCAGTTCCACCACCTCAGCCAGGCCGCGCAGGTCGACACCCGCGCGCTGGCCGAGGTGCAGGCGCGGATCGAGGCGGCGCATGGCTGGTCGCTGGAGCAGCGCGTCGCGGAAACCCTGACCCGGCTGGAGCTGGACGGCAACGCCGCCTTCGCCGGCCTGTCGGGCGGGCTCAAGCGGCGCGTGCTGCTGGCGCGCGCGCTGGTCTCGCAGCCGGACGTGCTGCTGCTGGACGAGCCGACCAACCACCTCGACATCGCCGCGATCGACTGGCTCGAAGGTTTCCTCAAGAACTGGCAGGGCGCGCTGGTGTTCGTCACCCACGACCGCCGCTTCCTGCGCGCGCTGGCGACCCGCATCGTCGAGATCGACCGCGGCCAGGTGACCAGCTGGCCGGGCGACTGGGCCAACTACGAGCGCCGGCGCGAGGAACGCCTGCACGCGCAGGCTCAGGAGGCGGCGCGCTTCGACAAGCTGCTGGCGCAGGAGGAGGTGTGGATCCGCCAGGGCATCAAGGCGCGCCGCACCCGCGACGAGGGCCGCGTGCGCCGGCTGGAGACGATGCGGGTGGAGCGCGCGCAGCGGCGCGAGCTCGCCGGCAACGTGCGCATGGAAGTCGCCCAGGGCGATGCCTCCGGGCGCAAGGTGATCGAGGCGCGCGACGTGTCCTTCGGCTACGACGGCGTGCCGGTCGTGCGCGAGGTTTCCACCACCATCCTGCGCGGCGACCGGGTCGGCCTGATCGGCCCCAACGGCAGCGGCAAGACCACGCTGCTCAAGCTGCTGCTGGGCGAGCTCGCGCCGACCGCGGGCGAAGTGCGGCTGGGCAGCAACCTGCAGGTCGCCTACTTCGACCAGTACCGCGCGACCTTGCGCGAGGACTGGAACGCGATCG
>DASRZN010000178.1:0-5429 GCA_035686325.1 Lysobacteraceae bacterium | reverse complement strand
GCTGCATGCTGTCGTCGAAGGTGATGCAGCGGCCCTGCTGCCAGCGATGGGTGTCGCCGCCGACCACGATCGCGCAGTCGCCCTCGGGGATCACCAGCGGCAGGTGGGTGACCACCCGGGTGTTGGTCACGCCGTGGTGGGGGGTGATGTGCGAGCGCGGCGCGAGCACCGAATACAGCACTTCCGGCGCGTGCTCGCGGATGCGGGTGAGCGGCACGTCGTCGAGCGCCGCCGAGGTGCGCGGGCAGGCAGCATGGTGCGCGTCGAAGCGCGCGCCGTGGCGGAAGAAGAAGTACGCGTCCCAGGCGCGCGAACTCTCGTCGCCCGCGAGATAGGCCGCCTCGACCGCCTTGTCGGTGGTGCCGAGAAAGGGCTCCAGCCCGCGCGCTTCCTGCAGGCGCGCCAGCGCCTCGGCGCGGATCGCGTCGGTGCGCGCTTCCAGCGCCTCGTACCAGGGGAACAGCGCGCGGTCGAAGAAGGTCACCGGCGGCAGCGACGGCATCCAGAAGAACTTGGGCTGCTGGCGCGGATCGCGCGGCGGCGCGGCGCGCAGGCCGAGGTACATCTCCAGCGCCTCGACCACCCGCCGCATCGCCTCGGGCCCGAACGCGGCGAGGTGCGGCTCCAGCACCCGCATGAAGGCCGCTTGCCGGCCGGCGTCGATCCGGCGCATCGCCTGCCGCACCCGCTCGCGCAGGCCGGGCGGCGTGGAGGCGTCGGACAGCCACTGGCCCTGCTTCTGCGCGTCGCACACCGCGCGGAACAGGGCCTGCACGGCGGCGTCACCCTCGCCGAGCGCATCCAGGGTTTCGCCGTAGGCCAGGCGCAACGTGAAGTCCGCGGGCCGCGCCGCCAGCGCCTTGCGGAAGGCCGGCACCGCGGCGGGCGGATCGCCGAGCGCGGCCCGGCAGATCGCGTAGCGCGCGGCGACCGGGTACGGCGCGTCCTCGCGCCCGGCCGCGGGCTCCAGCAGTTCGGCGGCGGCGCGCCAGTCGCCGCCGGCCATCAGCACCGAGGCGTGCAGGACCTGGCCGTCGGTGTCGGCGGGATCGCGCGCCAGCAACGCGGCGCTGACCTCGCGCGCGCGACGCAGGTCGCCGGCGGCGAGGTGGCGTTGCACCTCGCCGCGCAGGTCCGTCGTCGGCGTCGCGTTCACCCGGCCAGGGCCGCCGCGATGCGCTGCTGCTCGTCCTTCAGTGCCTGCGGCATGCGCGCGCCGTACTCGGCGAGGTATTCGCCGATGCCGGCGAACTCGGCCTGCCAGCCGGCGCGGTCGAAGCCGAACAGCTTGGCGCGGGCTTCCTCCGACAGGGCGACCCCGTCGAGGTTGAGGTCGCCCGCGCGCGGCAGGTTGCCGATCGGCGTCTCCACCGCGCCGACCTCGCCTTCCGCGCGCTTGATCATCCACTCCAGCACGCGCAGGTTGTCGCCGAAGCCGGGCCACAGGAACTTGCCGTCGTCGCCCTTGCGGAACCAGTTCACGTGGAAGACCTTCGGCAGCTTCGCACCGGGCTTGTCGAACGACAGCCAATGCGCGAAATAGTCGGCGAAGTTGTAGCCGCAGAACGGCTTCATCGCCATCGGATCGCGGCGCATCACGCCGACCGCGCCAGTCGCGGCGGCGGTGGTCTCCGAGCCCATGGACGCGCCGACCAGCACGCCGTGGGTCCAGTCGCGCGCCTCGAACACCAGCGGCACCAGCGACGCGCGGCGGCCGCCGAACACGATCGCGCTGATCGGCACGCCCTGCGCGTCCTCCGCCATCGGCGACCAGCTAGGGCACTGCCGCGCGCTCACGGTGAAGCGCGAGTTGGGGTGCGCGGCCGGACGCTTGGCGGCGTCGTAGGGCTCGCCGCGCCAGTCGGTGACGGGCACCTGGCCGTTGTCGATGCCTTCCCACCACGGCTGGCCGTCCGCGGTCACGCCGACGTTGGTGAAGATGGTGTTCTTCTGGATCGTCTCCAGCGCGTTCGGGTTGGACTTCCTCGAAGTGCCGGGCGCCACGCCGAAGAAGCCGGCCTCCGGGTTGATCGCGTACAGGCGGCCGTCGGCGCCCGGGCGCATCCAGCAGATGTCGTCGCCGATCGTCCACACCTTCCAGCCGTCGCGGCGATAGCCCTCCGGCGGGATCAGCATCGCGAGGTTGGTCTTGCCGCAGGCCGACGGGAACGCGGCGGCGACGTAGCGGGTTTCGCCCTGGGGGTTCTCGATGCCGAGGATCAGCATGTGCTCGGCCAGCCAGCCCTCGCTGCGCGCCTGGTGCGAGGCGATGCGCAGCGCGTGGCATTTCTTGCCGAGCAGCGCGTTGCCGCCGTAGCCCGAACCGTACGACTTGATCGTCAGCTCTTCCGGGAAATGCATGATGAAGCGGCGCTCGGGATCGAGCTCGCCGATCGAATGCAGGCCCTTGACGAAGCCGCCCTCGCGCTCGATCCGCGCCAGCGCCGCCGCGCCCATCCGGGTCATGATCCGCATGTTGGCGACCACGTACGGCGAATCGGTGATTTCCACGCCGCAGCGCGACAGCGGCGAGTCGATCGGCCCCATGCAGTAGGGGATCACGTACATCGTGCGGCCCTGCATGCAGCCGGCGAACAGCGCGTCGATCCTGGCGTGCGCCTCGGCCGGCGGCATCCAGTGGTTGTTCGGGCCGGCGTCGTCGCGCTCGCTGGTGCACACGAAGGTCAGGTGCTCGACGCGGGCGACGTCGTCCGGGTGCGAGCGGTGCAGCCAGCTGTTCGGATGCGTCTCCTGGTTGAGGCGGACCAGGGTGCCGTCGGCCTCCATCCTGGCGACCAGCTGCGCGTTCTCGCTGTCGCTGCCGTCGCACCAGTGGATCGCGGCGGGCTGGGTCAGGCGGGCGACTTCCAGCACCCACTGGTTGAGGGCGTCGAGCCGGCTTCCCATCGCGTCCTCCTCGGTCCAGCCGGATGCCTTGTCCTCGATCGCTGCGTTCAAAACGGTCACCTCGCTTGCAATGGAATCTGGTGTGCCAGCGGTCAGCCGGCGGCGCCCGGGGCGCTCGGGATGAGGGTCGCCATGACGTGCTCGACGTAGGCCTCGAACTCCTCGTGCGCCAGCCGCGGCTGGGTCAGCTGCAGGCTGAGCTGGAGGAAGCCGACGTAGGCCGCGTAGGCCAGGCGCGCGCGGTGCTGGGCCTCGGTGCGGCCGAGCCCGGCCTGGCGGAACGCGGCGGTCAGGTAGTCGAAGCGGCGCTGCGAGACGCGGCCGATCACCGGCTGCACGATCGGATGGTCGAGCGCCTTCAGCAGTTCGCTGTAGATGATGTGCGAGGTGGCCTCGTGGGCGACCAGGTGGAACAGCGCGCGCAGTCGCTCGCGCGGGTCGGGCACCGCCTCCAGCGAGCCGAACACGGTCTCCTGCTCGACCTTCTCCCAGCGTTCGAGCGCGGCCTGCAGCAGCGCGTCGCGCGAGGGGAAGTGCCAGTAGAAGCTGCCCTTGGTCACGCCCAGGCGGCGCGCCAGCGGCTCCACCGCGACCGCGGCGACCCCCTGCTCGGCGATCAGGTCGAGCGCGGCCTGCGCCCAGTCCTCGGCGCTCAGGCGGCCGTTGCGTTCTGCGCGGGCGGGCGCGTCGGGGGTCATGCCGGCTGTGCTTCCATACGCCATGGTCGGTAATAGTACGCGCTGGCGGCATCCGCCGTCCGCGCGATCGGTTGACACCGTGCGAACGGCATATCCATACTTGAGCGTATGGTAACACCGCGGGCGCGATGCGCGACCTGTGGTCCAACAACCTGCTGCGGAGCGTCCGAATGAGCGTCGTCCTGCCTTTCCTGGTCTTCCTGCTGGCCACGGCCTTCGCCGCCTACCACCGGCTGCGACTGGCGGTGTGGGTCGCGCTCGCGGCGTCGGGCCTGGTCGCGTGCTGGCTGCTCGGGGCGGATCCGACCGCGACCCTGGTCGCCGCCGGCCTGCTGGCGGTGGTCGCGCTGCCGCTGCTGATCCCGGCCATCCGCAAGCCGCTGATCACCGCGCCGCTGCTGAAGTTCTACACGAAGCTGCTGCCGCCGCTCACCGAAACCGAGCGCACGGCGCTGGAGGCCGGCACGGTCGGCTTCGAGGGCGAGCTGTTCTCGGGGCGGCCGGACTGGAACCAGCTGCTGTCGCAGCCCAAGCCAGCGCTGACCGCGGAAGAGCAGGCCTTCCTGGACGGCCCATGCGAGGCGCTGTGCCGGATGGTGGACGACTGGGACATCTCCCACGTCCGCGCCGACCTGCCGCCGGAGCTGTGGGACTACATCAAGCGGAACAAGTTCTTCGGCCTGAACATCCCCACTGAGTACGGCGGCCTCGGCTTCTCGGCGCTGATGAACCACAAGGTCATCCAGAAACTGGCGACGATCTCCTCCACCGTCAGCTCCACCGTCGGCGTGCCCAACTCGCTCGGCCCGGCCGAGCTGCTGATGCACTACGGCACCGAGGAGCAGAAGCGCCATTACCTGCCGCGCCTGGCCGACGGCCGCGAAGTGCCCTGCTTCGCGCTGACCGGGCCGTTCGCCGGTTCCGACGCGACCTCCATCCCCGACTACGGCATCGTCTGCCAGGGCGAGTGGAACGGCGCGCAGGTGCTCGGCATCCGCCTGACCCTCAACAAGCGCTACATCACCCTGGCGCCGGTCGCGACCCTGATCGGCGTCGCCTTCCGCATGTACGACCCGGACGGCCTGCTCGGCGACAAGCGCGACATCGGCATCTCGCTGGCGCTGGTGCCGCGCGATACCCCGGGGCTGGAGATCGGGCGCCGCCACTTCCCGCTCAACACGCCGTTCCACAACGGGCCGATCCGCGGACGCGACGTGTTCGTGCCGCTGTCGCAGCTGATCGGCGGCGAGGACTACGCCGGCCGCGGCTGGCAGATGCTGATGGAATGCCTGTCGATCGGCCGTTCGATCACCCTGCCCTCCACCGCCAGCGGCGGCGCGAAGATGGGCGCGGTGGTGACCGGCGCCTACGCCCGCATCCGCAAGCAGTTCGGGCTGTCGATCGGCCGCTTCGAGGGCGTGGAGGAAGTGCTGGCACGCATCGCCGGCCGCGCCTACGCGACCAGCGCGCTCTCGGAGGCGACCGCCGCCGCGGTGGCGCGCGGCGAGAACCCCGCGGTGCCGTCCACCATCGCCAAGTACCACTGCACCGAAATGGGCCGCGAGGTCGCGCGCGACGTCATGGACATCCACGGCGGCAAGGGCATCATCCTCGGCCCGCGCAACTACGCCGGCCGCAGCTGGGAAGCGACCCCGATCATGATCACGGTCGAGGGCGCCAACATCATGACCCGCTCGCTGATGATCTTCGGCCAGGGCGCGATCCTCTGCCACCCGTGGGTGCTGAAGGAGATGCGCGCCGCGCAGCTGGACGACCCGCAGGAGCGCGTCGATCGTTTCGACGAGGCGCTGTTCGGCCACATCG
>DASRZN010000177.1:0-2002 GCA_035686325.1 Lysobacteraceae bacterium | reverse complement strand
GGAGCGGACGTACTCGGAGTTCACCCGCAGGCTGGACAGGGTGAAGGCGAGCACCGCGCCGCTGACGATCAGGCCGGCGACCAGCGCGACCATCAGCTCGACCAGGCTGAAACCGGACGCCGCACGCGGGCCGCGGTGATTACGCATCTTGGAAGGCATGGTCAGCACCGGCGGCTCGTGTAGTCGGACAGCTTGGAGGGAGCCGCGCCGGGTTCGCACTGGAAGGCCCGGCCGTTGCGGTCGATCACGACGTCGAGGCGGTAGTCCATGGGCCCGTTGGCGGGGCTGCGCAGCAGGATCCGTCCGGCATCGGCGGATTCGGTGAGGCCGGCGCGCTTGGGGTTGATGACGGCGACGCCGTTGGCGGAGCTGCCGTCGCCTTCCCCGAGCGTCGGGTTGGAGGCGACGCGCACGCCGTTCCAATCGGCCTGGGACGCGGGGTAGAGCGAGACGTTGCAGGCATTGCTGGTCGCGGCCGGGTCGAAGCAGTCGCAGGCGGTGTCGTCCGCCGGATCCGTGGTGGTCGCCGCGCCAAGGCAGAAGGTGTTGCCCGACGAGCGGAAGCCGACCTTGACCAGCGCATCCCGCTTCAGGGCCTCGAACCGGGCATTGCCCCAGAACACGGTGACCTGGTCGGCGGCCCCGCGCAGGGCGCTGCGCTGCCGGAAGTCCATGAAGGACGGCACGGCGAGCGCGGCAAGGATCGCCAGCACGGCAACCGTCACCATCAGCTCGATGAGGGTGAATCCCCGGCTTTCGGCGGGCATGCGTTGCCTCCAGTTTTCCCCATGAAGCATCAAAGCAGGACCGGCGCCCCGGTGCAATTGCAGCCCGGATGAACGGCCCGGTGCGGCGGACCAGCGTCGCCCCGGGCGCCGGATCGCGGCCTGCCGGGGTGCTAGGATGCCGCATCGGCGTCAGGGGAACCGCAGATGAAACGCACCCGGGGCTTCACCCTCATCGAACTTGTGATCGCCATCGCGATCGTGGGCATCCTCGCCGCGATCGCCCTGCCCTCGTTCCTGGAGCAGATCCGCAAGAGCCGGCGCAGCGAGGCCCTGCAGGGACTCACCCAGATCCAGACCGCCCAGGAGCGCTGGCGCTCCAACCACACGACCTACGGCACCGGCACCGACATCGGCCTGCCGACCTCGGACAACTACACGTTCGCCATCACCAGCGGCAGCAACACCGCCACCGCCTACGTCGCGACCGCGGCCCCGCGGAACGCGCAGTCGGGCGACCGTTGCGGCACCTACACCTTCACGATGAGCAACGGCGTCCTGACCAAGACCGCGGGCAGCAGCAACTGCGGCCTGTAGCGCGGGACCAGCGCTACGAAACCACCTCGTAGCAGGGCTTGTACTCCCCGGCGATCTTCATCCGTCGCTGGGCGATGAAGGCGCGCAGCAGCGCGTCCAGCGCGCGTGCGATGTCGGGATCGCCGTGGATGCGGTACGGCCCGTACTGTTCGACCCGGCGCACGCCTTCCTCCTTGACGTTGCCGGCGACGATGCCGGAGAACGCGCGGCGCAGGTCCGCGGCGAGGTCCTGCGGGCGGCGGCCGTGGTGCAGGTCGAGCGCGGCCATCGCCTCGTGGGTCGGCACGAACGGCGTCTGGAACGACAGCGGCACGTCCAGCGACCAGTTGAAGAAGAACGAGTCCTGCTGGGCCAGCCGGTACTCGCGCACCTTCTCGATGCCCTCGGCCATGCGCCGGGCGACCTCGGCGCTGTCGCCGACGACGATCCGGTAACGGCCGGTGGCGGCCTCGCCGAGGGTGAGCCGCAGGAAGGTGTCGATCTGCTCGAAGTACGGCGCCGCCGCCGCAGGGCCGGTGAAGATCAGCGGGAACGGCAGCTTCGCGTTCTCCTCGCGCAGCAGGATGCCGAGCAGGTAGAGGATTTCCTCGCAGGTGCCGACGCCGCCCGGGAACACGATGATGCCGTGGCCGAGGCGCACGAACGACTCCAGGCGCTTCTCGATGTCCGGCATGATCACC
>DASRZN010000176.1:0-4659 GCA_035686325.1 Lysobacteraceae bacterium | reverse complement strand
AGCGAGTCGACTTCGACGTCGCCCGCGTCCAGTGCCGCGCCGGCGGCGCGGGCGAGGATCAGCAGCTTGCGCCGCACGTCCTCGCCCGACAGGTCGTCGCGCGGGTCCGGCTCGGTGTAGCCGGCCTCGCGCGCCTGCCGCAGCAGCGCCGAGAAGGGCCGCATGCCGTCGTACCGGTGGAACAGCCAGGCCAGCGAACCGGACAGCACGCCGGCGATCGCATGGATGCGGTCGCCGCCCGCCTGCAGTTCGCGCAGCGTGCGCAGCAGCGGCAAGCCGGCGCCGACCGTCGCGCTGTCGCCGTAGCGGGTACCGGCCTCCGCGCTGGCCGCGCGGATCGCCCGCCAGCGCGCGAGCGCGCCGCCCTGCCCCAGCTTGCAGGCGGTCACGACGTGCAGGCCGCGCGCCAGCCACTGCGCATGGCGCCCGGCGACCGCCTCGCTGGCGGTGGCGTCGATGACGATGCGCACGCCGGCGCCGGCGAGCACGCGCTCCACGTCGCCGAGGTCGCTGGCGCGCGCATGCGCCGCGTCCGCGGGGAAGCAGGCCAACCAGTCGCTGGCACCGGAGGCCGGCGGCGCGCGCACGCCGGCGCACGGGTGCACCGCGAGGCGCGAGTTCGCGGCATAGACCAGCTGCAGGCCGCGCCTGACCGGCGCGTCCCGCCACGACGCCAGCCGCGCGAGCAGCGCGCGGCCGACGGTGCCGGTGCCGAGCAGGGCGATGCGCGCCGGCGCCATGGCGGCGCGCCCGCGTGGCGCCGCACGGGCTTCGACGACGGCATTCACCGCGCCACGCGCCGGTTGTCGGCCGCCAGCACGCGCGCCAGCGCGGCCTCGACGTCGGCGCACAAGTCGTCGGCGTGCTCGATGCCCACCGACAGGCGCAGCAGGCCGTCGCCGATGCCGGCCGCGGCGCGCGCTTCGGCCGTCATCGCGGCATGGGTCATCGTCGCCGGATGCGCGACCAGGCTTTCCACGCCGCCCAGCGACTCGGCGAGCGTGAAGCAGCGCAGGCCGTCGAGGAAGGCGCGCACCGCCCGTTCGTCGCCCGCCGCGCCGCCGTGGAGTTCCAGCGACAGCATCGCGCCGAAGCCGGACTGCTGGCGCGCGGCCAGCGCGTGCTGCGGATGGCCGGGCAGGCCCGGATAATGCAGCGCGCGCACCGCCGGGTGGCCGTCCAGCAGCGCGACGACCGCCTGCGTGTTCTCCTGGTGCACGCGCAAACGCGCGTCCAGCGTGCGCAGCCCGCGCAGGGTGAGGAAGCTGTCAAACGGGGAGCCGGCGAGGCCCAGCGCGTTCGCCCACCACGCCAGTTGCTCGTGCGCGCCGGCATCGCGCGCGACGACGGCACCGCCGACCACGTCGCTGTGGCCGTTGACGTACTTGGTGGTCGAGTGCACGGCGAAGTCGGCGCCGAACGCGAGCGGCCGCTGCAGCGCCGGCGACAGGAAGGTGTTGTCCACCGCCACCAGCGCGCCGGCGGCGTGCGCGGCCTCGACCACGAAACGCAGGTCGGTGATCCGCAGCAGCGGGTTGGACGGCGTCTCCACCCACACCAGCGCGGGCCGGCGCGCGAGCGCGGCGGCGAGCGCGCGGGGATCGGTGAGGTCGGCGGTGACCAGGTCGAACGCGCCCTTGCGCGCGAGCGCGTCGAACAGCCGCCAGCTGCCGCCGTAGGCGTCGTGCGGCGCTACCAGCACGTCGCCCGGCCGCAGGCAGGCGTGCAGCAGCAGCGCGATCGCGGCCATGCCGGTGGCGGTGACCACGCCGCCGGCGCCGCCCTCGAGCTCGGCGAGCGCGTCGGCCAGCAGGTCGCGGGTCGGGTTGCCGCTGCGGGTGTAGTCGTAGCGGCGCTTGCGGTCGAAGCCGGCGAAGCTGAAGTTCGATGACAGCACCAGCGGCGGCGTTACGGCGCCGAAGGCTGCGTCGCGGTCGATGCCGGCGCGCACGGCGACGGTGGCGGGCTGGCAGGCGCTCACGCGGCGCGCTCCCGCGCGCAGGCGTCGGCATCCCCGGCGAGGACGCCGGCCAGCGCGTCCGCGATCGCGTCGTGTTCCTTGAGAAAGGCGTCGTGGCCGTAGCGCGAACGCAGCACGCGCACGCGCGCCGGTCCGCGCAGGCCGTCGGCCAGCGCCCAGGCGTCGGCGAGCGGGACCAGGCGGTCCTCGGCGACCGCCACGATCGTGGTCGGCACCCGCACCGCGGCGGGATCGAGCCGCTGCAGATCGATCGATTCGGACAGGCGCACGAAGCCGGTGGGCGCGGTGCGCGCGACGTACTTCGCGGCGCAGTGCCGCAGGTAGTCCTCGGCGCCGACCCGGACGCGCCCGGCGACCACGTCCGCCGCGCCGAACCGCTGTTCGAATTCCTCCGGCGTGCGGTAGGCCAGCATCGCCAGCTGGCGCGCCAGCGCCAGGCCGTGCGGCCCGTCGCACTGCAGCGCGCCCAGCGCGACCGCCTGCCGCTGCAGCGCGCGCCACGCACTGGCGTACGGATGCGCGCGGTGGCTGCCGCTGATCGCGCACAGTCGCCGCAGCCGGCGCGGATGCAGCGCGGCGAACTGCAGGCCGACCATCGCGCCGTAGGACGCACCGACGAAGGCGTCGAGGGTTTCGATCCCGAGCGCGTCGAGCAGCGCGGCCAGCGCATCCGCCTGGTCGGCGGGATCGATCGGTGCGTCGAGCGTGCCGTCCGCGCCGACCCAGTCGCAGGCCAGCACGCGCAGCCGGCGCGGATCGAGCGCGCGACCGGCGCCGACTTGCGCGTCCCACCAGCCGGGCCGCGGAAATTCGGTGCTGGCGGCGACGTGGCGGTCGGCGGAAATGCCGCCGGCCACGAGCACCACCGGCGCGTCGTCGTCGCCCAGCGCTTCCCAGCGCAGCGCGATGCGACGCGCACCGGCATGGCGCAGGGCGAGCGTGCAGGCGAACTCGCCGCGCACGGCGCGCGGACCGCCGGCGTGGCGTGGACGAAGCGGGGACTGCGGGTCGGGAACGGGCGTGGCGTTCATCGGCGGCATCCTGGGGAGAGAGGGCCACCGAGGCCCACGGGGATGCCGGCAACACGGATGCGACGCCGCGGGGGAGGGACCCGGCGCGCAACCATCTTCCGGCGGACGCTCAGGTCCCCGCAGGACTTGGCACCTTCCCCACCCGCGAACGCGTCGCGGATGGCGGGGTTGCCCCGGCGTCTTCGGGCCTGTCCCTCAGCCGGTCTCGATGGATGGGCGCAGCTTGCCAGCGGCCCGCAACCATGTCAATCGCTTCATCATGATGAAGGGATATATGATCGCCGGCACTTCTCCCCCTCGCCCTTCCCGCCTCCGCTTGCGCATACTTCCGCGATGCACAAACCGTTGACCCTCGCGGCACTCGCCGCCCTTCTCGCCGCCTGCGCCACGACCGGCGTGCAGGAGCCGCCCGCCGACACCACCGCCGTCGCCCCGGCTCCGCCGATCGCGCCGGCGCCCGCGCCGGTCATCCGCAGCGTCCCGGAAACCTGGGTTTCGGCGCCGACGCCGGCTGAAGAACTCGACTCGCTTGCGTCCTGGACCGCTGCCGATGGCTCGACCTGGCTGATCGCCACCGCCAAGTCCACCCACCGCCTGGTGGTCTACGACGGCGACACCGGCGAGCGCCTGCGCAGTGTCGGCGAGGAGGGCGACGGCCCCGGCCAGTTCGATCGCCCCAACGGCATCGCCGTGTACGGCGACCACCTGTTCGTGGTCGAGCGCGACAACCACCGCGTGCAGGTGCTGTCGCTGCCCGATTTCACCCCGCTCGGCAGCTTCGGCGACGGGATCCTGCGCAGCCCGTACGGCATCTGGATCAACGAGACCGAGCCGGACGAACTCGAGGTCTACGTCACCGACAGCTTCATGTACGGCAAGCGCTTCGACGAAGTGCCGCCGTGGGACGAACTCGACCAGCGCGTACGCCGCTTCCGCGTGCAGTTCGACCAGGCCGGGCGCCTGCGCAGCAACTACGGCGGGGCGTTCGGCGACACCGCGCCGGACACCGCGCTGCGCATGGTCGAGTCGATCGCCGGCGACGCGGCGCACGACCGCCTGCTGATCGCCGACGAGGACACCCGCCACCTGTCGACCCTGCGCGAATACACCTTCTCCGGCCGCTACACCGGGCGCAGCCTGCCGCAGGACGCGTTCGGCGCCGAGGCCGAGGGCGTCGCGCTGTGGAGCTGCCCCGACGGCGGCGGCTACTGGATCGCGGTGGACCAGCTGGCGCCGCTGACGATCTTCCACTTCTTCGACCGCGAGACGCTGGCGCCGCGCGGCAGCTTCGAGGGCAAGGTGACCGCGCACACCGACGGCGTCGACCTGCACGCCTCGGCCACCCGGCGCTTCCCCGGCGGCGTGCTGTATGCGGTGCACGACGACAAGTCGGTGACCGCCTTCGACCTGCGCGAGGTCGCCGCCACCCTCGGCCTCGCGCGCGATTGCGTGGAGTAGCGATGCGCCGCGCCCGCGCCGGTTTCGCCTGCGCCGCGCTGCTGGCGCTGTCCGTGGCGCAGCCGGCCGTGGCCGGCAAGGTCTACCGCTGGACCGACCGCAACGGCGTGGTCCACTACGGCGACCGCGCGCCGGACGCGCGCAAGGTCGCGCCCGCGCAGGTGAAGGTGATCCGGGTGCCGGCGCAAC
>DASRZN010000175.1:0-8874 GCA_035686325.1 Lysobacteraceae bacterium | reverse complement strand
ACCAGCGCGCCCGGCCAGGCCTCGGCGAGCAGGCGCGCCTCGTCGTGGACGTGATCGAAGGCGTCGGGCCGCGCGGGCGCGGCGCGCGACGCCGCGGCGCTGCGCCGCTCCAGACCGTGCAGGCCGGCGCTGGCGAGCTGCAGCGGCGCGAACAACGCATCGAGGCTGGCGATCGCGCGCCCGCTGACGAGCGCGAGCGCGCCGTCGAGTCGGCGGGCGAGGCGTTCGAGCAGGACCGGCAGCGCGTCCGGCACGGTCACCGCGTCGGGCGCGTCGGCGAATTCGATCAGGCTGCCGTCGACGTCGAGGAACAGTGCCCAGTCGTCGGCGGGCGGCGGCGGGCGCGGCCGGAGCGTGTCGCGTGGCATCCGGCCATTGTCGCCAAGCGCGCGTTAGCGGAAGGTTCACGCGCCGTTCGCGCGTCACGAACGCTGCCGGCGACGCGCCCGCCCGCGCGCGCGAGGCCCCGCGGCGCGTCAGTGCATCAGTTCGATCACCGCCTCGCGCGCGCGTCGCGCCAGCGCGTTGCGATCCTCGGCGGCGAGGCCGTCGGTCGCGATCGGCGTGCCGAAGCGCACCCGGATCGTGCCCGGCCGGACCCGGAAGCCCGCCGTCGGCAGCACCGCGCCGCTGCCCTGCAGGGCCACCGGCACCACCGGCACGCCGGCCGCGATCGCGACCTGGAACAGCCCGCCCTTGAACGGCCCGACGCTGCCGTCGCGGCTGCGCGTGCCTTCCGGGAACGCGCACAGGGTCGCGCCGCCGCGCACCAGCGCGACCGCCGCGCGCAGGCGCTGCGGCGAGCTGCGCGCGCTGCCGCGCTCGATGAAGAGCATGCCCATCTGCCGCGCGTACCAGCCGACGAAGGGCATCCGCGCCATTTCCTGCTTGAGCACGAAGCGCAGCGGCACCGGCACCGCGCGGAACAGCGCGCAGGCGTCGATGACCGACTGGTGGTTGGCGACCAGCACCAGCGGCCGCGACCAGTCGATCGCGTCCGCACCCTCGACTTCCAGCCGCGCGCCGGCGCCGCCGAGCAGGCCCGGCGCCCAGCAGCGCGAAGCCATCCGCAAGGGCCAGCGCTGGCCGCGGGTCACCAGCCGCACCAGCGAGGCGAGGCTGATCCAGCCCGCGGTCCAGGCGAGGGTGAACATCAGCTGCAAGGCATTGAAGGCGGCCCAGCCCAGCCGCGCCCGGCGACTCCGCGCCGGCAGTCCGATCGCACCCACGCACAGCATCCCGCGGCCACGCCGCCGATTTCCCCGGCACAGGATACGGGGCCGCGCCGGCCGCCGGCCAGCGCCACGGGCCCGCGTGCGCGCCGGGCACTTGGATCGGCGCTTCACGCCCGCATGTCCAGGCTATCGCCGGGTCGCCCGGCCACCCCACGTGGAGGATGCGCCCATGCGCATGGACAAGCTCACTTCGCGCTTCCAGCAGGCGCTGGCGGACGCGCAGTCGCTGGCGGTCGGCCGCGACCACAACCTGATCGAGCCCGCTCACCTGATGGCCGCGCTGCTCGACCAGCAGGGAGGCGGCACCCGTCCGCTGCTGGCCCAGGCCGGGGTCAACGTGCCGCTGCTGCGCGAACGCCTCGGCGAGATCCTCGACAAGCTGCCGAAGGTGTCCGGCCAGGCCGGCAACGTCGGCGTCGGCAACGACCTGTCGCGCCTGCTCAACGTCACCGACAAGCTCGCCCAGCAGCGCGGGGACAGCTTCATCGCCAGCGAACTGTTCGTGCTGGCCGCGCTGGACGACGGCGGCGAGCTCGGCCGCGCGCTGAAGGCCGCCGGCGCCACGAAGCAGAAGCTCGAGGCCGCGATCGACGCCGTGCGCGGCGGCGAGAAGGTGCAGTCGGAGAACGCCGAGGACCAGCGCCAGGCGCTGGAGAAGTACACGATCGACCTCACCGCGCGCGCCGAGTCCGGCAAGCTCGATCCGGTCGTCGGCCGCGACGAGGAGATCCGCCGCACCATCCAGGTGCTGCAGCGCCGGACCAAGAACAACCCGGTGCTGATCGGCGAGCCGGGCGTGGGCAAGACCGCGATCGTCGAGGGCCTGGCGCAGCGCATCGTCAACAACGAGGTGCCCGAGGGCCTGCGCGGCAAGCGCCTGCTGTCGCTGGACATGGGCGCGCTGATCGCCGGCGCCAAGTTCCGCGGCGAGTTCGAGGAGCGGCTCAAGGGCGTGCTCAACGACCTCGCCAAGAACGAGGGCCAGATCATCCTGTTCATCGACGAGCTGCACACCATGGTCGGCGCCGGCAAGGCCGAAGGCGCGATGGACGCCGGCAACATGCTCAAGCCGGCGTTGGCCCGCGGCGAGCTGCACTGCATCGGCGCGACCACGCTCGACGAATACCGCAAGTACATCGAGAAGGACGCGGCGCTGGAGCGGCGTTTCCAGAAGGTCTTCGTCGGCGAGCCGAGCGTGGAGGACACGATCGCGATCCTGCGCGGCCTGAAGGAGCGCTATGCCGTGCACCACGGCGTGGAGATCACCGACCCCGCGATCGTCGCCGCGGCCACGCTGTCCAACCGCTACATCAGCGACCGCCAGCTGCCCGACAAGGCGATCGACCTGATGGACGAGGCCGCTTCGCGCATCCGCATGGAGATCGACTCCAAGCCGGAGGAGATGGATCGCAAGGAGCGGCGCCTGATCCAGCTCAAGATCCAGCGCGAGGCGCTGAAGAAGGAAAAGGACCCCGAGTCGAGGAAGCGGCTGGAGGACCTGGAGGCGCAGATCGCGGCGCTCGAGCGCGAGTACAACGACCTCGAGGAAGTCTGGAAGGCCGAGAAGGCCACCCTGCAGGGCGCGACGAAGATCAAGGAGCAGATCGAGCAGGCGCGGCTGGAGCTGGAGGCCGCGCAGCGCCGCCAGGACTACGCGCGGATGAGCGAGATCCAGTACGGCCAGCTGCCGGAGCTGGAAAAGCAGCTGCGCGCCGCGCAGGAAGCGGAGACCAAGGGCTTCACCCTGCTGCAGGACAAGGTCACCGCCGAGGAGATCGCGCAGGTGGTCTCGCGCTGGACCGGGATCCCGGTCGCGAAGATGCTGGAAGGCGAGCGCGAGAAGCTGTTGCAGATGGAGGCGCAGCTGCACACCCGCGTGGTCGGCCAGGAGGAGGCGATCAAGGTCGTGTCCGATGCGGTGCGCCGCTCGCGCGCGGGCCTGAGCGATCCCAACCGCCCGTCCGGTTCGTTCCTGTTCCTCGGGCCGACCGGCGTCGGCAAGACCGAACTGACCAAGGCGCTCGCGGAGTTCCTGTTCGACTCGAGCGACGCGATGGTGCGCATCGACATGTCGGAGTTCATGGAGAAACACTCCGTCGCACGGCTGATCGGCGCCCCTCCGGGCTACGTCGGCTACGAGGAGGGCGGCTACCTGACAGAGGCGGTGCGGCGCCGGCCCTACAGCGTGATCCTCCTCGATGAAGTCGAGAAGGCGCATCCGGACGTGTTCAACATCCTGCTGCAGGTGCTCGACGACGGACGCCTCACCGACCGCCAGGGGCGCACGGTCGATTTCCGCAACACCGTGATCGTGATGACCTCCAACCTCGGTTCGAACCAGATCCAGGAGCTCGCCGGCGACGATTCGGCCGAAGCCTACACGCAGATGAAGGCGGCGGTGATGGGCGTGGTGCAGGCGCACTTCCGCCCGGAATTCATCAACCGACTCGACGACATCGTGGTGTTCCACCCGCTGGACAAGACGCAGATCCGCGAGATCGCGAAGATCCAGTTGCGCGGGCTGGAGAAGCGCCTGGCCGAGCGCGGGATCGCGATCGCGTTGTCGGACGACGCGCTGGCGCTGCTCGGCAACGTCGGGTTCGATCCGGTGTACGGCGCGCGCCCGCTCAAGCGCGCGATCCAGGCGCAGATCGAGAACCCGCTGGCGCAGCGCATCCTCGCCGGCGAGTTCGGCAGCGGCGACACCGTGCACGTCGACGCCGAGGGCGGGCGGCTGGTGTTCCGCAAATAGGGCGCGACCGTCGCTTTTCCCCTCTCCCGCTTGCGGGAGGGGGGCGGGGTGAGGGCGGTGCGGCTCAGGCCGCGGTCGGCGCGTCCGCTGCGTCCTGCGCGACCGAATCCGCGTCCGCCGCGTCGCCGTCAGCCGGCGCCACGCTGCCGTCGTCGCTGAGCAGCTCCGGGGCCGGCGCCGCGCGCGCGGGCAGGCGGCCGGATTCGACCAGTTGCTGGATGCGCGCGAACACCTCGCCGCGGCCGAACGGCTTCTTCATGAAGTCGTCGGCACCGATCCGGCGCACGTAGAACTGCTCGGTCGCCTGCGCGTTGCCGCTGATCATGATCACCGGCGTCGACTTCGTCGCGGGGTCGCGGCGCAGGGCACGCAGCGCGTCGAAGCCGTTCATCCCGGGCAGGACGATGTCGAGGTAGACCAGGTCGGGCCGCTCGGCGCGGGCGCGCTCGATGCCGGTCTCGGCGTCGGCCGCGGCCAGTACCTCGTACCCGTTCTGCCGCAGCATCTTGCCGAGCACGGCGATGATCGTCGCCGAGTCGTCGATGATCAGCACGCGCAGACCCTCGCGCGCGTTGACCCGGACCGCGCCGCGGCGATCGGCGGGCGCGGTGTCCGGCGCGGGTTCCTGCGTGGTGTGCGGCGCGCGCTGCAACATGCGCCGGAAGAACTCGAGTCTGGACACGGCGATTCCCGATGCCTCGCGTGATCGCGCCTACTCTAGCAGCGCGGGCGCGTCAGGCCGCGGCCTGGGGCGCGCGTGGCGGGCGGTAGGGCGGGGTCGCCATCACCATCTCCGCCAGCGAGAAGGCGAGCTCGCGCTCGGCCAGCACCGCGGCGTCGGCGCCGTGCGCCAGCAGGTGCTGGACCTGGGCCTCGCTGTGCGCGCGCGCCAGCACCGTGATCGCGGGGTTGAGCGCCTTCAGCCGCTCGATCGTCTCGCCCGCCTCCAGCGCCTGCGGGATCGCGAACACCGCCAGCTTCGCCCGCTCCGGCGCGGCTTCCTCCAGCACCCGCCGGTTGGCCGCGTTGCCGCGGATCGCCGGCAGGCCGTAGGCGCGGGCCTGCTCGACCAGGTCGGCGTCGTCCTCGATCACCACCAGCGGCACGCCGCGCTCGTGCAGCAGGTGCGCCAGCTGGCCGCCGACGCGGCCGTAGCCGACCACGATCGCGTGGTCGGCGATGTCCACCGGCACCACCTCGGGCTCGGGCTCGGCGTTCGCCGCGATGCGCGCGTCCTCGCGCGCCTGCCAGCGGTCCAGCGCCATGAAAAGCACCGGGTTGAGCATGATCGAGATCAGCGCGCCGGCCAGCACCAGGCTGTGGCCGTCCTGCGGCATCAGGCCGAGCGACAGGCCGAGGCCGGCGATGATGAAGGCGAACTCGCCGATCTGCGCCAGGCTGGTGGAGATCGTCAGCGCGGTCGCGTTGGGATGGCCGAACGCGCGCACGATCGCGTAGGCCGCGGCCGACTTGCCGACCAGGATGATCAGGGTGGTCGCCAGCACCTGCCACGGATGCACCACCAGGATGCGCGGGTCGAACAGCATCCCGACCGAGACGAAGAACAGCACCGCGAAGGCGTCGCGCATCGGCAGCGAGTCCTGCGCCGCCTGGTGGCTGAACTCCGATTCGTTGAGCAGCATGCCGGCGAAGAACGCGCCCAGCGCGAACGACACCCCGAACAGTTCCGCCGAGCCGAACGCGACGCCCATCGCGATCGCGAGCACCGCCAGCGTGAACAGCTCGCGCGAGCCGGTGCCGGCGACGCGCTCGAGGATCCACGGGATCACCCGCCGCCCGACCACGAGCATGAAGGCGACGAACGCCGCCACCTTGCCCAGGGTCAGCGCCAGCGCCTTCCACAGGCTGCCGCCCTCGTCGCCGGCCGCGCCCGCCAGCGCCGGGATCAGCACCAGCGCGACCACGCAGGCGAGGTCCTCGACGATCAACCAGCCGACCGCGATCTTTCCGCGCCGGGTGTCGAGCAGGCGCCGTTCCTCCATCGCCCGCAGCAGCACCACCGTGGACGCGGTCGCGAGCGAGAAGCCGAACACGATGCCGGCGACGTGCGACCAGCCCATCAGCTCGGCCAGGCCCCAGCCGAGCAGGGTCGCGACCGCGATCTGCGCCACCGCGCCGGGGATGGCGATGTTCTTCACCGACATCAGGTCGCGCAGCGAGAAGTGCAGGCCGACCCCGAACATCAGCAGGATCACGCCGATCTCGGCCAGCTGCGGCGCGATCTCCGCATCGCCGACGAAGCCGGGCGTGAACGGCCCGGCCAGCACCCCCGCCAGCAGGTAGCCGACCAGCGGCGACAGCCGCAGCCGGTTGGCCAGCGCGCCCAGCGCGAACGCCAGCACGAAGCCGAACACGAGCATGGCGATCAGCGAGGTGTGGTGCGGCATCGGCGCCCAGGCGGGGGAAAGGAGGTCGAGTGTCGCCGCTGCGCCGTTTCGGGCGCAAATCGCGGGCGCGCGGCGGTCCGGCCGTCTAAAATCCGCCGATGATCTCCTTCCGCAACTTCGCCCTCCGGCGGGGCGAACGCCTGCTGCTGTCCGACGTCGACCTGGCCCTGCACGCCGGCTACCGGGTCGGCGTGGTCGGCCGCAACGGCGCCGGCAAGTCCAGCCTGTTCGCGGCGCTGATGGGCGAGCTGGAGCCCGACCGCGGCGACGTCGACCTGCCGTCGAAGGCGCGCGTGGCCAGCGTCGCCCAGGAAACGCCGTCGCTGCCGGACCCGGCGCTGGACTTCGTGCTGTCCGGCGACGGCGCGGTGCACGCCGCCCTGCAGGCGGAGGCCAACGCGTTCGCCGCCGAGGACTGGGAGGCGGTCGCCGAGGCGCACCACCGGCTCGAAGAACTGAACGGCTACGACGCGACCGCGCGCGCCGCGCGCCTGCTGCACGGCCTCGGCTTCCCGCCGGAGACCCACGCCAAGCCGGTGTCCGACTTCTCCGGCGGCTGGCGCGTGCGCCTGAACGTGGCCCGCGCGCTGATGACGCCGTCCGACCTGCTGCTGCTCGACGAGCCGACCAACCACCTCGACCTCGACGCGGTGGTGTGGCTGGAGGACTGGCTGCGCCGCTACCCCGGCACGCTGCTGGTGATCTCGCACGACCGCGAGTTCCTCGACAACGTCACCACCCACACCCTGCACCTGCACGAGGGCCGGGCGAAGCTGTACGCGGGCGACTACACCGCCTTCGAGCGCCAGCGCGCCGAGCACCTGCGCCAGCAGCAGATCGCGCACGAGAAGGAGCAGGCCGAGCGCGCCCACCTGCAGAGCTTCATCGACCGCTTCCGCGCCAAGGCCAGCAAGGCGCGCCAGGCGCAGTCGCGGATCAAGCGCCTGGCCAAGCTCGCCGGCACCGAGGCGGTGCGGGTGGAGCGCTCGCTGCGGATCGCGTTCCCGCAGCCGGCGAAGATCCCGAACTCGCTGCTGCGGCTGGACCACGCGGATTGCGGGTACGTGCTCCAAGAGGAGCACCTCTCCCGCTCGCGGGAGAGGTCGAGCGCGCAGCGCGAGGGTGAGGGTGCGGCTGCTGGCGCCGCCACTCGCCCTCACCCCGGCCCTCTCCCGCAGGCGGGAGAGGCGGAAATGCGCGTTACGGTGCTGCACGACGTCGGCTTCGGCCTCGAGGCCGGCGACCGGATCGGCCTGCTCGGCCCCAACGGCGCCGGCAAGTCGACCCTGGTGAAGTCGCTGGTCGGCGAGCTGCCGCTGCTGGCCGGCGAGCGCAACGCGCATCCGGACCTGCGCATCGGCTACTTCGCCCAGCACACGGTCGAATCGCTGATGGCGGGCGCCTCGCCGGTCGACCACCTGCGCAAGCTCTCGCCGGACACCGCGACCCAGGCCTTCCGCGACTTCCTCGGCAAGTGGAACTTCGCCGGCGACCGCGCCTTCGAGGCGATCGACAACTTCTCCGGCGGCGAGAAGGCACGGCTGGCGCTGGCGCTGATCGCCTGGCGCCAGCCCAACGTGCTGCTGCTCGACGAGCCGACCAACCACCTCGACCTCGACATGCGCGAGGCGCTGGCGGAGGCGCTGAGCGATTTCGACGGCGCGATCGTGCTGGTCTCGCACGACCGCCACCTGATCGGCCTGGTGTGCGACACCTTCGTGCGCGTCGCCGCCGGCAAGGTCGAGCCGTTCGACGGCGACCTCGATGCCTACGCCGCGTGGCTGCGCTCGCGGCCGGGCAGCGAGTCCGGCAAGGCCGACAAGCCGGCGCCGGCCGCGCACAACGCAGCGGCCCCGCCACCGCCAATCGTGGCGCCGGCGGCCAAGCCGAAGGGCAACCCGCACAAACTGGCCAGGGCCGAGCAGCGCGTCGCCGCGCTGGAGGCGGAACTGCGCGGGATCGAGGCCGCGCTCGCCGATCCCGCCGCCTACGCCGACGGCGGCGAGCGCGCCGCGCAACTCGGCCGCGAGCAGGCGCGCCTGCACGCCGCGCTGGAGGCGGCCGAGGCCGAGCTGCTCGCGTTGTACGCCGCGGCGTGAACCGTTAGGGTGCCCGCGATCCGGCAGGGAGGCCGCGCGCGCCCGTGAACCAGGAACTGATTTACCTGTTGCTGATCTTCGGCCTGCTGGTGGTGCCGCGCGCGCTGCAGCGGCTGAAGATCCCGGCCCCGATCACCTGCCTGCTGCTGGGCGTCGGCGCGATGCTGGCCTGGGGCGCCCGCACGCACGACCCGGTGGTCACCCTGCTGTCCACGCTCGGGATCTCGTCGCTGTTCCTGTTCGCCGGCCTGGAGGTGGAATTCAAGGCGCTGCGGCGCGGCCTCGGCCGGCTGCTGGCGCACCTGGCGATCCGCGCGGCGATGGTCGCGGCGGCGGCCTGGATGGCGTGGCGCTGGCTGGAACTCGGCTGGCAGGCATCG
>DASRZN010000174.1:0-2738 GCA_035686325.1 Lysobacteraceae bacterium | reverse complement strand
CACACGCCGAGCGCCATCCGCAGCGACAGCACGCAGGCGCCGGCGGCCCACAGCGCGACCACCGTCGGCAACGCGTCGTCGAACCCGGCCGGCTGCGCCAGTACGCGCGTCGCCTCGCCGAGCGCAGGCAACAGCGCCACTCCCGAGCCGACCGCGGGCAGCGCGGAAGGGAGGCGATGCGAAGCGAGTTGGGACAGCACGTCGAGCACCGGCGCGAGCGCGCAGGCCAGCAGCGCCAGGCAGGCGACCGCGTAGCGCGCCTGCGGGCGCGCCCCGCGCAGCGCGTGCAGCAGCGCCGCCGCGAGCAGGCCGATCGCCGCGCCCTGCCAGAGGAAGTGCATCAGCGCGCGCCCGAGCACCGGCACGCCCCACGCCAGCAGCTCACTCATCGTCGGTCTCCTCGAGCAGGCGCCGGATCTCGGCGCGCTCCGCCGCGCTGACGTGGGTGTTCAGCGCCGCCAGCACCAGGTCCTTGCCGGAACCGGCGAACGCCTTCTGGATCAGTTCGCGCAGCAGGCTGGTCTGCAGCCGGTCCTGCGCGTGCGCGGCGGCGTAGACGTGCGAACGCTGGGTCTCGTCGCGCACCAGCAGGCCCTTGCCGTGCATCACCTGCATCAGCCGCAGCACGGTCGCGTAGGCCAGTTCCGGCCGCTCGCGCAGCTGGGCCTGGTGTACCTCGCGCACGGTCGCGGGGCCGAGCCGCCAGATGACGCGGAGCAGGTCGAGCTCCGCGGCGGTGGGCCTGGGCGTGCGGGGCTTGCGCGATTTCGCGGGCATCGGCATGGCCGGCTCCGGAGCGGGACGATCCGATCCTGCCCCTTCTAGACCACCTTGTCTAGACCCTTTGGTCTAGTCGCCGCACCGCCGGAGTGGCGGGCGGCCGCCGGCAGGCACATAGTCCGCGCACCGGCGCCTCTGGCGGGCGCCTCGACCCGGAGCAGACGACCATGATCCGCACGCTCGCAATCGCCACGACGCTGGCCCTCGCCCTGCCCGCGCTGGCGCAGGACGCCCCGCAGATGACGCCCGAACAGCAGGCCGCGATGCAGGCCTACATCGCCGCCGGCACGCCCGGCAAGCAGCACGCCGCGCTCGCCTCGGCCGTCGGCGAGTACGACCTGGCGATCCGCAGCTGGGACACGCCCGGCGCCGCACCGAGCGACGAGAAGGGCACCGCGACGCGCAGGATGATCCTCGGCGGCCGCGTGCTGGTGGAGCAAGTCGAGGCGAGCATGCACGGCCAGCCCTTCACCGGCCACGGCATGGTCGGCTACGACAACGTCAGCGGGAGGTGGTGGCAGACCTGGAACGACAGCATGTCCACCGGCGTGATGGTGGCCGAGGGCGACTGCGACGACCAGGGCGCGTGCACCTTCACCGGCAGCTGGAACGATCCCGTGACGAAAGGGAAAGTCAACGCGCGCTTCACCAACCGCTGGACCAGCCCGACCACCGAGGTGTTCGAGATGTACGGCCCGGGCCCGGACGGCAAGGAATTCAGGATGATGGAGATGACCTACACGAAGCGGCAGTGACGCCGTGGCGTCGCGCCCCGGCCCGTGCGGTTCGGGGCGCGGCACATGCGCGCTAACCGCGCCAGTTGGCGTGGACGCGCCAGAACGCGACGCTGCGCGCGTAGGCCGCGCGGTCGATCGGCACGCCGGAGCCGCCCTCCTCCACCCCGAGCGCGTTGCGCATCATGGTGATCGGCGCCATCGGGGTTTCCTCCGGTTCCATCGTGTACATGCAGCCGACCACGCCCCAGTCGGCGTCGATGCGCGTGCCCTCCTTCGCCAGCTGTTCGCGGCTGTAGAGGATCGGGATCAGGTAGTTCGCCACCGGCGGCTCGAGGCCCTCGAACCAGCGCACCAGCACCGGCAGCTCGTCGCGGGTGCGCGCCTCGTAGTCCGAGCGCAGCAGGTGGCGGTTGGCGTCGGTGATGGGCACCGCGAGGCAGCGCGTCGAGGTCCAGTTGCGGTGCACGTGCAGTCTGCAGAACGGCGCGTAGCCGTCCAGCACCGCGAGCGGCGCGACCGCGTTGAGGTGGCGCTCGAACGCCTCCGGCGTGCAGTCCTGGATGGTGTTGCGGCGCGGTTCGCGCGGGAACAGGCGCGGGCGGGCGAATTCGGTGAGGACGATGGACATGGCGCGGACGGAGACCGGAACGGCGCATTATCGCCGCGCGGGCGGCGGCGTCACGCCCGGATCAAGGGCCGGTTCCAGCGAATCCCTGTACCCTTCCCCACGTCTTCCAGCGAGCAGGATCCATGGCCAAACCCAACTATTCCTTCGAGAAGCGCCAGCGCGAACTGGCGAAAAAGAAGAAGCAGGACGAAAAGGACGCCAAGAAGCGCGCCGCGCGCGAGGCGGCCAAGGGGCGCACCCCGGCGGAGTCCGGCACGCCCGAATGAGCGGGACGCCGGAGGCGCCCCAGGTGTGGGTGGACGCCGACGCCTGCCCCGGGCCGATCCGCGACATCCTGTTCCGCGCCGCCGCGCGCACCGGCGTGCGCGTCACCCTGGTCGCCAACCAGTGGCTGCGCACCCCGTCCTCGCCCAACGTCACCGCGCTGCAGGTGCAGGGCGGTTTCGACGTGGCCGACGACGCCATCGTCGAACGCGCGCGGCCCGGCGACCTGGTGGTGACCCAGGACATTCCCCTCGCCGCCCGCGTGCTCGAGCGCGGCGCGCACGCGCTGCATCCGCGCGGCGAACGCTACACCGCCGACACCATCGCCG
>DASRZN010000173.1:0-4109 GCA_035686325.1 Lysobacteraceae bacterium | reverse complement strand
GTTCCGGCGCGGCGACGAAGGCCGCGAACTCCGCCGCCGGCAGCGGCCGCGCGATCAGAAATCCCTGGGCATGGTCGCAACCGATCCCGGCGAGGTAGTCCAGCGCCGCGGCATCCTCCACGCCTTCCGCGGTGACCCGGCAGTCGAGCTCGTGGGCGAGGTCGGTGATCGCGCGGACGATCATGCGGTCCTCGCGCGACTGCGCGAGCTGGGCGACGAAGGCGCGGTCGATCTTCAGTTCGCGCACCGGCAGCCGGCGCAGGTAGGCGAACGAGGACTGGCCGACGCCGAAGTCGTCGATCGACAGCGCGATCCCCTGCGCCGCCAGCGCGCGCAGCACCGGCATCGCCGCGTCCGGCTTGCGCATCAGCGCGCTCTCGGTGATTTCCAGGCCGATCGCGTCGGCCGGCAGGCCGTGCGCGGCGAGCAGGCCGGCGACCCGGCGTGGCAATTCGACGTCCTCGAGGTCGCGCGCCGACACGTTCAGCGCGATCCGCGCCTGCAGCCCGGCCGCCCGCCAGCGCGCGGCCTGGGCGATGCCGGCGGCGAGCACCCAGCGGGTGAGCCGGCTGATGTTGCCGGTTTCCTCGGCGAGGCCGATGAACGCGTCCGGCGGCAGCAGTCCGAGCTGCGGATGCTGCCAGCGCACCAGTCCTTCCGCGCTGTCGACCCGGCCGCTGGCGAGGTGCAGCCGCGGCTGGTAATGCAGGAGCAGGCCGTCGTGGGCGATCGCGTGGCGCAGGTCGCCCATCAGCGACAGGCGTTCGGCGCGGTGCGGGTCGGTCGCCATGTCGTACACGGCGATCGGCTCGTCGGCACCGACCGCGGCGAGCAGGGCGACGTCGGCGCGGCGCAGCAGCGCACCGGCGTCCCGCCCGTGCGCCGGCGCCAGGGCGATGCCGACGGCCGGCGCGAGGTCGAGGCTGAAGTCGCCTTCACGGTAGGGGTCGGACAGCGCCTCGACCAGGCGCAGCGCGATCGCGGTCGCGTCGGCGCGCGAGGCGTGCGCCAGGAACACCGCGAACGCGCCGTCGGTCGCGCGCGCGACCAGGCCGTCGCCGGCCGGCGCGCGCAGGCGCGCGGCGGCGTGGCGCATCAGCCGGTCGCCGACGCCGTGACCGAGCGTCTTGACGATGTCGGGCAGGCGCTCCAGGCCGACCAGCAGCAGCGCCGCGTCGGTGCCGGGCGCGGCCGCCAGCGCGTGCTGGATCGCCGCCTCCACCGCGCTGCGGTTGGGCAGGCCGGTGACCTGGTCGTGGCCGGCCTGGTGCAGGATGTGCGCCTCGCGCTCGCGGATCGCCTGGGTCATGTTGCCGAAGGCGGCGGCGAGCGCGCCGAGCTCGTCCTTGCGGGTGGCGGGCGGCGCGTGTTCGTAATCGCCGGCCTCGATCCGGCGCGCCGACGCCGCCAGCGCCTCCAGCGGACGCGCCACGCTGCGCGCGATCAGCCATGCGCCGACGAGACCGACGAGCAACCCCAGGCCGAGCAGGCCGGCCCACGCGGACGCCACCGAGCGATAGGGCTGCAATGCCGCATCCACCGAGTAGCCGAGGATGGCCATCACCGGCGCGCTGCGCTGCGAGCGCGCCAGCGGCACCGCCTGCACCACGTACTCGCGCCCGCCGAGGTCGAGCACGCGCGGCCGGGTCGGCGGCGCGCCGTGCGCGCGCAGCGCGCGGGTGAGTTCCGCTTCGGCGTCGCCGTGTGCGATCGGGATCCAGGCGCCGTCGGCGTCGGGTGTCGCCAGTTCCACTTCGCGCGGCAGCGCCGACTGCGCCTGCAGCTTCGCCAGCAGGCGATCGTCGACGGGGATCGCCGCGGCGATGAAGCCCACCAGGTCGGGCGCGAATACCGGCACCACCACCATCCACTTCGCGCGCCCCTGGCGGGCGACGACCGCCGCGGCGGGCTGCTCCAGCGCACGGCCGACCAGGTCGTCATAGGGAAAGCGGGCGCCATCCGCGAATTCGCCGGCGGTGTCGGCCTGCACGTGGCCGTCGAGTCCGACCAGCAGCATCTGCGTCGCGCCGACCCGGCGGCCGTGGTTGCGCAGCGCCGACAGCACCGTCGCGCGGTCGCGCTGGGCGATCGCGGCGCGCAGGGCGAAGTCCAGCGACAGCACCTGCACGCCGGCGCCGACCCGCTCGGAGATGTCGTCGAGCTGGCGCGCGAACGCGTGCGCGGCGACCGCGAGCTGGCGTTGCCCTTCGCCGATCAGTTCGTGGCGAGTGACGCCGTACACCAGCGCCGCGGTCAGCAGCTGCACCGCGACCAGCGCCGCGACGAAGAAGGATGCGAGGCGGGTGCGGAAGCCCATCTCAGTAATGCGTTTGCTCGTGGTTGCCCGGACGCCGCAGGTCGGGCAGCAGCCGCAGGGAGAAGGTCAGGGTCGGACGCGCGTCCGCCGCGAGCGCCACGCCGGTCTGGCCTGGCGGCGCGCCCATCGGCGGCAGCCGCGGATGCCAGACCTGGACGTCGTACTCGCCGGCAGGCAGGCCGTCGAAGCGGACCCGGCCGTCGGCACCGCTGCGCGCCATCCACGGCGCGTCGGAGACGTAGAGATAGCTGATCATCCCGTCGTGGATGTTGCAGCCCACCGCGACGACGCCCGGCGCCTCCAGCGTCAGCGGCGCTCCGCTCTGCCCGGGCGCGAGCACGAATTCGAAGCTGCGCGCCGGCGAGAACGAATAGACGTGGTGGCGGGTGCGGTCGCTGTTGTGGAACACGACCGCGTCCCCCGGCCGGAACAGCTGCACGTAGGGCAGGAAGGTCAGGTCCTTCTGGTCGACGTTGTGGGTGGTCGGCGCCGGCGCGTCGGGTCCGCCACCGCCGTGGCGGCGCAGCACCACGACCGCGTCCTCCACCGGCCGCGCCTGGCGGTCGGCGATGCGGACTTCCAGCCCGGCCGCCCACGCCTGGCCGGCGGCGAGCAGCAACAGCAGTCCCGCCAGCAGTCCCGTTCCGCGCATCGCCGCTTCCCCCCGAGGCGCCATGCCGGGCCACGCGGGCCCGTCGGCAGCCTAGCACCGCCCGTGCGTGGCGTGCAGCCGGCCACTCGCGTCCCGAGCCGAAGCCCGCCATGGTGCGGACACCTTCGTGACGGAGGACACGACCGTTGCGGGACGGTCCGACCCGGCGGCGACCCGGCGAATCGCTCCGCCGGCCGCTCCCGGCGGCTAGGCGTGTCCTTCCGTTCTTTCCGCCGGCTGCGCCACGCACGCCCTCAGGCGCGCGTCCACGTAGTCGCGGTCGGCGGTACCGGCGAAGCCGCGGATCACCTCCGCACACCGATCCAGCCAGATGCCGAGCTCGACCGAACCGTCGTCCGCATCGGCGCGGCGCTGCACGAGTTGCTCGTGCAGCGCATCCAGCAACTGGTCGAGGGCGTCGCGTGCCAGCGGCATGGCGGCCGCTCCGCGGGGAGCGGCCTGGCGCCGCTCCCCGCGGAGATCAGTCCTCCGCGCTTCGGTAGTCGGCGAGGAAGCGTCCCGCCGCCACCGCGTACGCGGCGCGCGTCACCTGCCGGTTCGGATCGAAGTACGCATGCAGTGTCGGCTGCAGGTCGAACGGCCCCTGGGTGACGGTAAAGCGCGCGTTGAGCAACCCCTGGTCGAGCGCCAGCTGCACGTAGCCGCGCAGGCTGGGCGCGATCGACCCGGCATCCTCGACCGGAATCCGCTTGCCCTCGTAGAAGGCGGTCAGCGGGCCGTCGAAGGCCTGTGCCTGGTCCTGCAGGGCGAGCGCCTGCACCAGCGAGTAGGCGAGGCTGACGCGGGTGACCGCGTCGTTCGGGCGGAACGCGCCGTTGAGCAGGCCCATCACCCCCATCTGGTCCTGGTCGAGGTCGCGCAGGGCGGCGCCCCGCGCCACCACCGCCTCGGCGAACGGATAGGCCGCATCGCTCGGCGACAGGTCGCCGAAGCTCGGCCGGTGGTCGAACGGGAGGTGCTGGCGCACGCTCGCGCCCATCACCAGGTACTGCGCCAGTTCGCTGCGCTTGAGGTACTGGTCCGGGCGGAAGCGCTTGTCGGAATAGCCGTCCACCAGGCGGTTGGCGACGGCGAATTCGATCGCCTGCCGGGCCGGATGGCCGGCGACGTCGTCCATGC
>DASRZN010000172.1:0-8055 GCA_035686325.1 Lysobacteraceae bacterium | reverse complement strand
GGCCAGCGCGCTGTCGTCGACCTCGGCGAGGAAGGCCGCGTAGGCATCGGCCTGCGCCTGCTCGTCCTTCGCCAGGCCGCGCGCGGCCGCGCGGATGACGCCCGGATTGCCCGCGGCGATCGCGAGATCGATGCGTTCCCAGCGCAGCGCCGGCGGCAGGCCGCCCTTCGCCGCCAGCACCGCGAACGGCGCGTCGCAGGCGTCGGGCAGGCTGTCGCCGGTGCGCCACAGCGCCTGCGCGTCGGCGATCCACTGCGCGTCGGCGCGGCCGGTGGCCTGGCGCGCGTCGAGCTCGGCGCAGCGCAGCGCCGCCGCCTTGATCCCGGGCCGCCAGGCGGCGAGGAAGGCCGGCCAGTCCTGGCGGCGCGCGGTCGCCGCCAGCCACAGTTCGCGGAAGGCCTGGCCGACCGCATCGCCTGGATGGCGCTGCAGGAAGGCCCGCGCCTGGTCGGTGGGCAGGCTGTCGATGTTGCGGCGCAGCGCGGCGTATTCGACCCAGCCGTACAGCGGGTGCGCGGCCAGTTGCGGCTGCGCCCCGGCGTCGAAGTCGTTGCGCTCGGCGGCAGCGAGGGCGGCGCGGATGGCCGACGACTGCGGATCGGCGCCCTGGGCAAGGGCCGGACCGGCGGTGAGGACGAGGGCGAGAAAGAGGACGGACGTCAGGCGAGGCAAAGACATGCCCGGAACTATAGCCCGGCGCCCTTGAACGCCCGGAACGTGAATACCGTTCACCCCTGCCCGTGACCCCTTGCGGCCGTTTTACGAAAAGCTTACAAGTCGGCTTCCGCTTGGTCACAGGGGGCAGGCGGTGTCGACCCCAACCGATCTGGAGAGACCGATGCGAGCGCTGCACCGCCACCGGCTTACCACGGCCGTCCAACTTTCCCTGCTTCTCGCCCTCCCCGCCGTCGCCGCCGCGCAGGACGCGCCGGTCGCGACCCCCGACGCCGACCAGGCCGCGCGGCTGGAGACGGTCACCGTCACCGGCACCCGCATCAAGAAGGCCGAGGTCGAAGGCCAGGTGCCGGTGCAGGTCCTCACCCGCGAGGACATCGACCGCAGCGGCTTCACCTCGGTCGCAGACATCGTGCAGAACCTCACGGCGTCGGGTTCCGCGCTCAACACCAAGTTCAACTCCAGCGGCAACTTCGGCTTCCCGCCCGACGGCGGCGGCGTCGGCGCCGGCGCGGCGACGGTGGACCTGCGCCACCTCGGCGCCAAGCGCGTGCTGGTGCTGGTCGACGGCATCCGCTGGGTCAACGAGTCGTCCGCCTCGGGCGTCGGCTCCTCGGTCGACCTCAACACCATCCCGCTGTCGATCATCGAGCGCATCGAGGTGCTCGAGGACGGCGCGTCCTCGATCTACGGCTCGGACGCGATCGCCGGCGTGGTCAACATCATCACCCGCCGCAAGATCGACGGCTTCTCGGTCAGCCTGCACGCAGGCGAGTACGACGAGGGCGACGGCGCCACCTACGGCGTGGACCTCGGCTGGGGCGGCAGCAGCGACCGCGCCGACTGGTTCCTCGGCGCCAGCTACTACAACCAGGAAGACATCACCGCCGCCGACCGCGCGATCTCGCAATTCCCGGTGCCGGGCACCGGCCTCTCCAACGGCAGCTCGGCGACGCCGTTCGGCCGCTTCGTGTTCCAGGACCCGAACACCGGCATCGTCTACAGCATCACGCCAAACGCCGGCGCGACCGACCCGACCTACACCAGCGGCGAGCCGGGCTGCCCGACCACCCGCAGCGACGACTTCCACTGCTTCACCGACGCCGACCGCTTCAACTTCGCGCTGTACAACCTGCTGCTGACCCCGTCCGAGCGCAAGAGCGTGTTCGGCCAGGTGCACTTCGACTTCAGCGACGCGGTCACCGGCTACGCGAAGGTGCTCTACAACGAGCGCGACTCCACCAACCAGGCCGCGCCCGAGCCGATCTTCCTCGGCACCGACGCCGGCGTGTACAACCACTGGGCGGAAACCGACCTCGTCATCGCCGCCAACAACCCGTACAACCCGTTCGGCTTCGACCTGACCACGATGGGTCCGAACCCGAACCTGTTCCTGCTCGGCCGCCGCCCGGTCGAGGGCGGCCCGCGCGTGTACGAGCAGAACGTCGAGACCTGGTATGTCAACGCCGGCCTGGAGGGCGTGTTCACCGCCGGCTCGCGCGACTACAGCTGGGACGTCAACGCCGTCCACAGCGAAAGCCGCGCCGAACAGACCAACTACGGCAGCTACAACATCCTGCGCATCAACCAGGCGCTGGGCGACGTCAACGCCTGCGCGGCGATCGCCGGCTGCGTGCCGCTCAACCTGTTCGGCGGGCCGGGCACGATCACCCCGGAGATGCTGGCCTGGATCCAGCCGGTGGTGCACGACGAGAGCGAGAACAAGCTGACCACGTTCTCGGCCAACATCACCGGCGACCTGTTCGCGCTGCCGGCCGGCGCCGCGTCGTTCGCGGCCGGCTACGAGTACCGCAAGTACCAGGGCAGCTACCAGCCCGACCCGCTGACCATCGCCGGCGAGTACAACGGCGTGCCGTCCGGCCCGACCCGCGGCAGCTACGACGTCAACGAGGTGTACGCGGAGTTCAACCTGCCGCTGAGCCGGGACGCATCCTTCGGCAAGGCCTTCGACGTCAGCCTGGCCGGGCGCTACTCGGACTACTCGACCTTCGGCGGCGAGTTCACCGGCAAGATCGGTTTCCGCTGGCAGGTCGCGGACGAACTGCTGTTCCGCGGTTCGTTCGCGGAAGGCTTCCGCGCGCCGTCGATCGGCGAGCTGTACGGCACCTTCAGCCGTTTCGACGCGACCCTGGTCGATCCGTGCTCCGGCGCCGGGGCGACCCAGCCCAACTGCGTCGCCGACGGCGTGCCGCCGACGTACACCCAGCCCAACCCGCAGATCTCGGTGGTCACCTCCGGCAACCGCGACCTGCAGCCCGAGAGCAGCCACAGCTTCATGCTCGGCGGCGTGTGGAGCCCGGCGTTCGCCGACCGCACCGCGTGGTCGGAGAAGCTCGACATCGGCGTCACCTTCTACCACCACCGCATCGAGGACGCGATCCAGGCGCCGGACGCGCAGACCATCCTCGACCGCTGCGTGGCCGACCTCGACGCCGAAGCCTGCAGCCACTACACCCGCAACGCCAACGGCGTGATCACCAGCTTCTCCGACATCCTCGACAACCTCGGCACGATCAACACCGACGGCTGGGACGTGGACGTCGGCTGGCTGGTGCCCGAGCAGTCATGGGGCCAGTTGCGCTTCGACTGGCGCAACACCTTCGTCGGCAACTTCGAGCTGGAGAACGAGGCCGGCGAACTCGAACCGCGCCGCCCCGGCCGCGAGACCAACGACAGCGCGATCCCCGAGTGGACCTCGAGCCTGGCGTCGCAGTGGCACAAGGGCGCGTGGTCGGCGAGCTGGACCATGCGCTACATCAGTTCGCTCACCGAGTCTTGCGCGGGCGCCGACGGCTTCCCGATCTGCGACCAGAGCAGCACGCCGACCAACCCGGTCAGCGTCAACCGACTCGGCGGCGTCACCTACCACGACCTGCAGGTGTCCTGGCGCACCGACTGGATGAAGGGCCTGGAGTTGATCGGCGGCGTCAACAACCTCGGCGACAAGGACCCGCCGGCCTGCCTGAGCTGCTCGCTCAACGGCTACGACGCGTCGACCTACGACCTGCCGGGCCGCTTCTGGTACGTGCGCGCGAACCTGAAGTTCTGACCGGCGTCATGCACGACGAAAGGGCGGCGAGCGATCGCCGCCCTTTTTTTGCGCCGCTCGGATCGCCGGATCGCCGATCGCCGGATCGTCGCGGGCGCACCGGGCGGGAGAGGTGGGCGGGACCGTATGCGCCATGGATGGCGCATCCGAGCCTCCATGGACGGATTCACGGCGTGTCCCGCACGCCTCTCCCGCCCGGTGCGCTGGCCGGACAGGCCACCACACACCTGTCTTTTTCGCGCGCCTCAGCAGCGCAGCGCGTCCTGAGGCACGTCCAGTTCCACCGACAGCGCGAGGTGGTCGGAGTGCGCCGCCGGTACCGCGCGCACGCTGGCGCACGACAACCCGCGCGTCACCAGGATGTGGTCGATCGCGCGCTGCGGCCGCCAGCTCGGGAAGGTCGGCACGCACACCGCGGGCGGCTGCAGCCGGGTGCGCTGGTACAGCAGTTCCATTTCCGGGCGGTCGGACGGGCAGTTGAAGTCGCCCATCAGCACCGCGTTCGGATGGTCCTGCAGCAGTTCGGCGATGAAGGCGAGCTGGGTGCGGCGCGAATTGGCGCCGAGCGAGAGATGGGCGACGGCGACGGTCAGGCCATGCGCCTCGTCGCCGAAGCGCGCGAGCAGCACGCCGCGCCCGCGGATGCGGCCGGGCAGCGCGTGGTCGTCGACCGCGACCGGCTCGATCCGGCTGAGCAGGCCGTTGGCGCTGGACGCGACCCCGCCGACGCTGCGGTTGGGCTGGTGGCTCCAGTAGTCGAAGCCGCCGCGCTGGGCGAGGTAATGGGTCTGGTTGGTGAAGCCCGAGCGCAGGCTGCCCGGATCGCTCTCGTTGAGGCCGACGATGTCGTGCTCGCTCGCCAGCCGCGCGATCGCGTCAAGCGCGCCGCGCTTGTTGCCCGCGGGCAGCACGTGCGACCAGCCGCGCGCGACGTAGTCGTGGTAGCCGCGCGTGCTGGAGCCGGCCTGGATGTTGGCGCTGAGCAGCCGGAGCCGGCGGGTCGCCACGGGTCCCTAGTGCGCGGCGCGCTCGCGCGCGATCAGCAGGTCGGCCACGCGCAGCATGTCCTGGAAGCTCTTCTTGGTCGTCACCCGGTACTTGCCGTTGACGATCAGGGTCGGCGTCGAATCCACGCCGCTGGCGATCATGAACTGGCGCGCGCGGGTCAGCTTGGCGTCGGTGGCGAAGCTCTGCATGGCGTCGATGAACTGCTTCGGATCGGCGCCGTACTTCGCGTAGAACGCACCGACCTTGGCCACGTCCGACTTCTCGCCCTCGCCCGGCAGCTCGTGGCTGACGTGGATCGCGTGGAACACCGCCGCGTGCGACTTCGCGTCCAGCCCTTTCGCCTCGGCGACGAGGTAGGCCTGCGCGTAGGGACGCCACTGCCCCCCGAAGTCGGCCGGCACGTAGCTGACCTTGACGTCGGCCGGCTGCTTTTCCAGCCACGCCGAGAACAGCGGCTCGAACGCCGCGCAGGCCGGGCAGATGAAGTTGAAGGCCTCGGCGACCTCGATCTTGCCGGCGACCGGCTGGTAGGGCTGGCCGTTCTGGATCACCACGTAGTCGGTGCCGACCACCAGGCCGTCGCCGGCCGCGGCGTCGCTGACCGGCGCGGTCGCTGCGTCGGCTGCGGGCGCGGGCGCGTCCGCGGCGGCGTCCTCCGGCAGCGCGCCCTCGCGGCTCAGCGCGGCGGCGGCCTCGGCGTCCGCGCTGGGCGTGGTCGCGGCCGGCGCGGCGGCGGCCGGCGCGGTGGTGTCGGCGGCGGGTGCGGCCGCGTCCTGCTGGCACGCGGCCAGCGGCAGCAACAGGGACAGGAGCAGGGCGAATCGCTTCATCGTCGGGCTCTCTTCAGCGGGCGCGCAGGCGTTCCGCCAGCTGGCGGGCGATGCGCAGGGTGTCGTCGCGGGTGCGCGCGGTGACGCGGTAGCGGCCGGCGACGATCAGGGTCGGGGTGCCGGGAATGTCGCTGCGCAGGGCGAACTCGTGCGCCGCGCGCATGCGCGCGTCCATTGCCGGCGCCAGCATCGCGGCGCGCATCCGCGTCGGGTCGAGGCCGTGCTGGCCGAACCAGGCCGCCAGTTCGTCGATGGTGGCGTTGCGGGCGAGGGTGCCGTCCACGTGCACCGCGCGGTACAGCGCCTCGTGCACGCGGGCGGCGGCGCCGGCCTGTTCGGCGGCGAAGTAGGCGCGCGCGAACGGATCCTCGATGCTGTAGGCGGCGGGCACGTAGGTCAGGCGCACGCCCTTCGGCAGGCTGCCCTTCCAGGCCTCGAGCGCGGGCTGCAGTTCCCAGCAGTGCGTGCAGGAATAGGCGAAGACCTCGGCGATCTCCACGCCCGGCGAGGGCGCGAACGGCGCGCCGCCGTCGATCGCCACGTAGTCGCGGCCCTCGACCGGCGCGGCCGGCGCGGCGGCGAGGCCCGCCACCGGCAGCAACAGCATCAGCACGAGCGCGGCGATCGTCTTCATGGCGTGGTTCCGGCGGCACATGAAAAGACGCCGGCCGAGGGAGTCTGGCCGGCGTA
Source organism: Lysobacteraceae bacterium (assembly GCA_035686325.1). GTDB lineage: Bacteria > Pseudomonadota > Gammaproteobacteria > Xanthomonadales > Xanthomonadaceae > JABFWF01. The sequence goes on along the minus strand of DASRZN010000172.1, from coordinate 1,782 downwards.
CCGATTCAAGGGCTGTGAACGCTGTGACCGCGCCACGCCCCCGAAGTTCAGCCCTGCGGCTCCGCCGGCGCCGGCGCCGGCTGCGCGGCGGCGCGCGCGACGTCGTCGGCCGCGGCTTCTTCGCTGCGCGCGTGCAGGCCCTGCAGGTAGCTGGCCAGCGACTGGATCTCCTGGTCGCTGAGCTGGCGCGCGACGCTGGCCATGATGTCCCAGTTGTGGCGGTCGCTCAGGCTGGTCTGGCCGGCGCGGTATTCCTCCAGGCGGCGCGCGACGTAGGCCGATTGCTGGCCGGCGACGTGCGGATACGCCGGGCCCGGGTTGCCGGCGCCGGTCGGGCCGTGGCAGGCCATGCAGGCGGGGATGCCGCGCTGCGGATCGCCACCCAGGAACAGCTTCTGGCCGACCTCGTAGAACTTCATGCCCTGGTACGGCCCGTCGGCGATCGCGGTGTCGTCGGCGATGCCGGCGCCCGCCTTCTGCTGGGCGAAGTACGCGCCGACGTCGCGCATGTCCTGCGCCGACAGCGGCGCCGCCATCGGCTGCATGATCGCGGCCATGCCGGTGTTGCGCTCGCCGCTCTTGTACAGCGCCAGCTGGGTGGCGATGTAGCGCTCCGGCATGCCGGCCAGGCGCGGGTACTGCGGGTCGCTCGGGTTGCCGTCGACGCCGTGGCAGGCGGCGCAGGCGCCGGCCTTGGTGGCGCCGGCCTTGGCGTCGCCCCAGTGCGCCTTGGCCAGGTCGGCGACCGCGGACGCGCCGATCGGCGTCGCCTGCACGGGTTCGGCTTCCGGCAGCGGGGTGACGGTCTGGGCGAAGGCGGCGGCGCCCACCGCGAGGGCGGCGAGTGCAGCGATACCGATGGCGCGGGCGTGGCGCATGCAAGGCTCCGAAGCGTTCGCACCGGCGAACGCCGGCGCAGCGGGACGCGGCCCGGGGGCCGCTTAGCCCGCGGATTATCGGCGGCGCGGCGGCGACGGGTCAAACCGCGCGACGGGCGCGGCGCGCCCGCATGCCATGCTATCGGCATGGCCGCCCCCAATCCGTTCGCCCGCGCCCGCTACCTGCTGGCCGCCCACACCGCCCGCCAGCTGCCGCCCGACGGCGGCGCCGAGGTGGCCTTCGCCGGCCGCTCCAACGCCGGCAAGTCGAGCGCGCTCAACGCCCTGTGCCAGCAGAACGCGCTGGCGCGGGTCTCCAAGACGCCCGGCCGCACCCAGCAGCTGGTGTTCTTCGACGTCACCCCCGGCGCCGACGGCGCGGCGGGCGCCGCCCCTGCCGACGCGCGCTACCTCGTCGACCTGCCGGGCTACGGCTACGCCAAGGTCCCGCAGGACCTGCAGGCGCACTGGCAGGCCTTCCTCGACGCCTACTTCGGCAGCCGCCAGGCGCTGCGCGGGCTGGTGGTGGTGATGGACATCCGCCATCCGCTCAAGGACTACGACCGGCAGATGCTGGCTTACGCCATGCAGCGCGGGCTGCCGGCCCACGCGCTGCTGACCAAGGCCGACAAGCTCGGCCGCGGCCAGCAGGCGCAGGCGCTGCACGCGGTGCGCCGCGAGCTGTCCGCGGCCTTCGGCGACAGCGTCGGCGTGCAGGCTTTCTCGGGCGAGTCCAAGCAGGGCGTGGAGGAAGCGCGCGCGGTGGTGGCCGGCTGGCTGGGCCTCGGCGCGGGCTAGCGCATCAGCGAAGCAAGCTCAGCTCTACGGCAAGTGCCAAGACCTTTCCGAGCGGCCGGGAGGACGGGGGTGTTGCGTCAAGCGCGCCATGGATGGCGCGCGCCCG
>DASRZN010000171.1:0-2825 GCA_035686325.1 Lysobacteraceae bacterium | reverse complement strand
GCAGGCCGTAGGACAGGCGCACCTTCTCCTGGCCCACCGGCAGGTCGGCGCGGGCGAAGATCCACGAGGACTTGCTGTAGGCGATCTGCTGCGCGGGATACACGCTGCGGTGGCCGACCACCAGGTAGGCCGCGACGCAGGCGCCGGCGACGTGCAGCAGCGAGCCGGCGCCGAACAGTTCCACGCCCATCAGGATCGCCGCGATCGGCGCGTTCGACGCCGACGCCACCACCGCGGTCAGCCCGACCGCCGCGCCCTGCGCCGGCGCCAGCCCGAACCAGGGCGCGCAGGCGCCGCCCAGCACCGCGCCGATCACGAACTGCGGGGTGACGATGCCGCCGTAGAAGCCCGAACCCAGGGTCACCGCCACCAGCAGGATCTTCCACAGGAAGCCGAGCTGCGGCATCGCTTCGCCGTGCAACGCGCGCTCCATGACCGGCAGGCTCAGGCCGAGGTAGTCGGTCGGCACCACCAGCACCAGCAGGGCGACCAGCGCGCCGCCGAGCACCGGCACCAGCGGCGGCCATAGCGCCCAGCGCGCGCGCAGCCGGCCGAACAGGCGCCGCGCCAGCTGCAGCAGTTCGACGAACAGCCACGCCGCCGCGCCGCACAGCACGCCGACCAGCACCGTCTTGAGGAACATCAGCTCGGTGAAGCGCGCGGCGAAGTCGACGTGGTAGACCGGGTACGGCACCCCCAGCGCGCGGCTGACCTGCAGCGCGGTGACGCCTGCGACGATGCCGGGAAACAGGAAATCGTGGCGGATGCGGCCGATCGCCAGCATCTCCACGCCGTAGATCGCGCCCGCGATCGGCGTGCCGAACACGCTGGCGAAGCCGGCGCTCACGCCGCAGGCGAGCAGCCGCTTGCGCAGCTCCGCGTTGAGCCGCAGGGTGCGGCCGATGCCGGCCGCGAGGCTGGCGCCGATGTGCGCGCACGGCCCCTCCTTGCCGGCGGAGCCGCCGCAGCCGAGCGTGACCAGCGCGGCGACCGGCTTGATCCACATCGTGCGGAACGGCATCCGCCCGTGCTGCTCGTTGACCGCGACGATCGGCGAATCGTGGTAGCTGCTGCGCCGCAGCCGGTAGCCGTAGTGCAGCAACAGCCCGTTGGCGAGGCCGCCGGCCAGCAGCAGCCCTGCCTGCTCCCACCACGACCAGCCACCGCCATGGCCTTCGACCGCGAACAGCACGCGCAGGAAGGCGGTGCAGCCGAGCCCGACCACCGTGCCGGTGAGGATGGACAGCGCCAGCCACTGCAGCACCGTCGCCAGCATCACGACAGGTTCGGCAACGTGGGGGCGCGACATGGGCGGATGGCAGCGCGAGGGACGGGACGCCATTCTACGGGCCGCTGCTCACCCCGACTTCCGGCACGCTCGCCCGCCACCCGCCCGGCCTAGCGTCGCAGCGGACCGGCGCCGCACGTCCGCGCGCCGCACGGCCCGCGTGCCGCTGCCAGGGGAAACGCCGATGCCGACGCTCGACCGCCGCCAGTTCCTGCAAATCGCCGCCGCGATGGGCGCGACCCTCGCGTGGGGCTGCAGCACGTTGCGACCGTCCTCCAGCGGATGGCGCGAGCGCCGTGAGTCGTATCCGCATGGCGTCGCTTCCGGCGACCCCGACGAGAACAGCGTGCTGCTGTGGACGCGGCGTCCCTACGACGACGGACGCGAGCGCGCGACGCTGCTGGTCGAAGTTGCCGAGGATCCCGGGTTCATGCGCGTGATCGCGACGACCACGGCGCCCGTGCTCGCCGCGTCCGACTGGACCTGCCGCGTGCTCGTCGGCGACCTGCCGCCCGCGGGCGAGTTCTTCTACCGCTTCGTCGACGAGGAAGGCAACGGCAGCCGCATCGGACGCACGCTGACCGCGCCCGCGGCCGACGATCCGCGCCCCGCGCGCTTCGCCTTCGTGAGCTGCCAGAGCGCGCCCGAAGGCGCGATGAACGCATACCGCCGCATGATCCATGAGGACGAGCGCGCCGCGCCCGGCGAGCGCCTCGGCTTCGTGCTGCACCTCGGCGACTTCGTGTACGAAGTCATCCAGACGCCGGACCAGGTCAAGGACGGGCACCGCTACGACCGCAGGATCACCTTTCCCGTGCAGTACCGGCACGGCAGGAAGGTCGCGAACGACCGCTTCACCGTGCCCGGCTCGCTCGACGACTACCGCGCGCTGTACAAGGGCTACCTCGTCGATCCGGACCTGCAGGACGCGCGCGCGCGCTGGCCGTTCGTCTGCATCTGGGACAACCACGAGTTCTCGTGGCTGGCGTGGCAGACGATCATGTCGTTCCCCGGCGAAGGCGAGATCCCGGGCCAGCAGCTCAAGGTGGCGGCGAACCAGGCGTGGTTCGAGTACCAGCCGATGCGGGTGACGCCGCCGGGCAAGCCGCTGGACCGCTTCGATGCGCCCGCGGTCGCCGATGTCGCGGTGACGGAATTCGACGAGAACGGCTTGGGCGTCGAGCCGAACAACCTCGCCGCGATCGAGAGCCTCATCGCCTACCGTGCGCTGCGCTGGGGCCGGCACATCGACCTGATCATCACCGACCAGCGCAGCTTCCGCGGCAGGGACCCGTCGAACGACGAGAAGCTCGGCGCGTTGTTCGAAGGCGTGCCGTATCCCTTCTTTCCCGAGGCGCTGTCGATGCAGGTCGACAGTGGCCGCGCGTACGCCGATGGCCATCCGCCGGAGGAGCTCGTGTTCGGCGCCAAATCGATTCCCAACTACCGCATGGACGGGCCGCCGCAGTCGATGCTCGGCGCCAGGCAGAAGGCCTGGTTCCTCGAGCGCCTGCGCAACGCCACCGCGACCTGGAAG
>DASRZN010000170.1:0-25842 GCA_035686325.1 Lysobacteraceae bacterium | reverse complement strand
GGCGGCGCGGGCAAATCGCCGATAATCCGCGCATGACCACCCTGCGCATCGCCACCCGCAAGAGCCCGCTCGCCCTGTGGCAGACCGAGCACGTCGCCGAGCGGCTGCGCGCGGCGCATCCCGGGCTGGCGGTCGACCTGGTGCCGCTGAGCACCCGCGGCGACGAAGTGCTGGACCGCTCGCTGGCGGCGATCGGCGGCAAGGGCCTGTTCCTGAAGGAACTGGAGCTGGCGATGCAGCGCGGCGACGCGGACTGCGCGGTGCATTCGCTCAAGGACGTGCCGATGGAACTGGAGCTGGGCTTCGCGCTGCCGGCGATCCTGGCCCGCGCCGATCCCGCCGACGCCTTCGTCAGCAACCGCTTCGACGGCCTCGACGCGCTGCCGCGCGGCGCGCGCGTGGGGACTTCCTCGCTGCGCCGGCAGGCGCAGCTGCGCGCACGCCGGCCCGACCTCGCGCTCGTGGACCTGCGCGGCAACGTCAACACCCGCCTGGCCAAGCTCGACGCCGGCGACTACGACGCGATCGTGCTCGCCTGCGCCGGCCTGCAGCGGCTCGGCTTCGAGGCGCGCATCCGCGCCCGGCTGGCGCCGCCGGACTGGCTGCCGGCGCCGGCGCAGGGCGCGATCGCGATCGAGTGCCGCGACGGCGACGCCGCCACCCAGGCGCTGCTCACCGTGCTGGACGATGCGCCGACACGGCGCTGCGTGGAAGCGGAGCGGGCGATGAACCGCGCCCTGCACGGCAGTTGCCACGTGCCGGTCGCGGCGTTCGCGCGGATCGAGGGCGAGGCGCTGGCGCTGGCCGGCCTGGTCGGCTCCGCGCGCGACGGCCGGCTGGTGCGCGCGCAGGCGCGTGGCGACGATCCGCAGGCGCTGGGCGCGGCGCTCGCCGCCGAGCTGCTGGCGCAGGGCGCGGGCGAACTGCTGGCGGCCGAAGCGGAACCGGACGCGGGCCCGTTCCGCTCCTGAGCGCGTTCTATTCGATCACCACCGCCGTGCCCGATGCCGACACCATCAGCATCGAGCCGCCGTCCTGGATCTGGATGGTCTCGTAGTCGAGGTCCACGCCGACCACCGCGTTCGCGCCGAGCTCGCGCGCCTGCTCCATCATGTCGGCGATCGCTTCCTGCTTGGCCTTGCGCAGCACCTTCTCGTAGCTGCCCGAGCGCCCGCCGAGGATGTCGCGGATGCCGGCGAAGAAGTCGCGGAACATGTTCGCGCCGAGGATCGCGTCGCCGCCGACCAGGCCCTGGTAGGCGAGGATGCGGCGGCCCTCGATGCCGTGGGTGGTGGTGACGAGCACCGGCGTCGCGTCTGCCATGGGAACCTCCGTGGGATGTCGTGGCGATGCTACGCCCGATCCAGTCGTGCGCCGGCCCGGTCAGGGCCGGCAGTTCCGCCGTGCGAAGTCGACTTCGTGGCGCAGCGCCGCCGAATCGCCGGCCGCCACCAGCGCGGCGACGTTCTCGCGCCGGCGCGGGCAGGGATCGGGGTCGTAGCCCGGTCCGCCGAACAACTCGCCGATCTTGCCGAGCGCGCGGGCGACCGAGGGCGGTTCGCGCATCGCGAAGCGTTCGCCCGCCCGTCCCGGCAGGCGCGCCGCGCGATCGGCCCAGGGCGCGACTTCCGGCTGCGGTTCCCGCTCGGCCCAGGCCCGCGCCTGCGCACGCAGGACGTCGGCGGACGGCGCCGCGGCGGGCGCCGCTGGCGCGGGCAGGGCGACGGCCTGCAGGGTGGTGCCCGGCGCGGCCGGCCGCGCGAACGCGGCACGCGTCCGTCGCGCGGGCACATGCCGGCGCTGCACCGGCGGCGCGACCGCCGGCGCCAGCCAGACCAGCTCCATCGGCGCCACCGTGGTCTGCCGCGGCATCGCCGGCGCGTGCAGCAGCCAGCGTCCGACCAGCCCCAGCCAGCCGCACGCGACCATCCCCGCGACCGCGCGCGCGCGTCCCGTCCGTGTCCGCATCCCGTCCGTCCCTGAGCGAAGGCGGCGCAGTGTGCCGGGCGCGTGGTTAAACCGAAGTTACCCATGGCCGACGTGCAACGGACCGTCTCGCGGCGCCGGCCTTGGCCCATAATCGGCCCATGGACCGCTACGAACGCATCAACGCTCTGCACCGCATCTTCAAGGCCGCGCGCCGCCCGGTGACGGTGGCCCGGCTGATGGACGAACTCGGCTGCTCGCGCGCGACCGTCTACCGCGACATCGCCTTCCTGCGCGACGGCCTGATGGCGCCGATCGTCGGCGAAGGCGAGGGCGCCGGCTTCCGCTACGACCCCGACGACAACGAGCGCTTCGAGCTGCCCGGCCTGTGGCTGAGCTCGGAGGAACTGTACGGCCTGCTCGCCGCGCAGCAGTTGCTCAACCGCAGCGGCGGCGGCTTCCTGTCCGAAGCGCTGGCGCCGCTGCAGGAACGGATCGAGAAGCTGCTCGCCGACCAGGCCGAGGGCGACGCGTTCCCGGTCGAGCGCGTGCGCGTGATCGCCAGCCGCCCGCGCCGGCTCGACGAGCAGGCCTTCCGCGCGGTCGCCAGCGCGGTGCTCGGGCGCCGCCAGCTGTCGTTCGACTACCGCGCGCGCTCCACCGACGCGCAGACCCGGCGCACGGTGTCGCCGCAGCGCATCACCCACTATCGCGACAACTGGTACCTCGACGCCTGGGACCACGACCGCGAGGGCCTGCGCAGCTTCGCCGTGGACCGCATCGGCGGCGCCCGCGTGCTCGAGGAGGCCGCGCGCGACATCGACAAGCCGCAGCTGGACGAGCACCTCGCCGCCAGCTACGGCATCTTCTCCGGCGCGCCGAAAGGCTGGGCGAAGATCCTGTTCAGCGCCAAGGCGGCGCGCTGGGTCGCCGACGAGCACTGGCATTCGCAGCAGCAGGGCCGTTTCCTGCCCGACGGCCGCTACGAATTGAAGGTGCCCTACAGCGTGCCGCGCGAACTGCTGATGGACGTGCTGCATTACGGTGCCGACGCCGAGATCGTCGAGCCGCCGGCGCTGCGCGAGCAGGCCCGCGCGCACCTCGCGCTGGCGCTGGGCAACTACGAGCGCTGACGTGACCGACGCGGCGCCGGCGACCGCCCCGCGCGCACGCGTCGCGCTGGTGCTGGGCGCCGGCGGCGCGCGCGGGCTGGCGCAGATCGGGGTGATCGAGGCGCTGCTGGCGCGCGACGTGGAGATCGTCGCGGTCGCCGGTTCCTCGATCGGCGCGCTGGTCGGCGGCGTGTTCGCGGCGGGGAAACTGGACGCGTACCGCGACTGGCTGTGCGGGCTGGGCCGCAACGCAATGCTGCGGCTGCTCGATCCGGGGCTGGGCGCGTCGCTGTTCCGCGGCGAGCGGCTGCTGCATGCGCTGCGCGAACTGGTCGGCGAGCCGCGCATCGAGGACCTGCCGGTCGACTACACCGCGGTCGCGGTCGACCTCGCGCGCCAGCGCGAGGTGTGGCTGCGCCGCGGCGACCTGTGGGACGCGATCCGCGCCTCGTTCGCGATCCCCGGCATCTTCACCCCGCACGTCGTGCACGGCCGCGAACTGGTGGACGGCGGCCTGCTGGCACCGCTGCCGATCACCGCGACGCGGTTGTCCGACGCGCAGCGGCTGGTCGCGGTGGACATGCACGGCTGGCCGCGGCGACCGGTCGAGGACGCCCCGGTCGCGGACGACGGCGCGGCGACCTCGCGACTGGCGCGCTGGTGGTCGGCGCATTTCGGCGACGGGGACGGCAACGGCGCGCCGCACGCGCCGCGCGCGATGGGCTTCAGCGAACTGATGGCGCGCTCGCTGGACACGATGCAGGCGCAGATCTCGCGCGTGCACCTCGCGCTGGATCCGCCCGACCTCGTGATCCGCATTCCGCGCGACGCCTGCGGCTTCCACGAGTTCTGGCGCGCGCGCGAACTGATCGAACTGGGCCGCGATTGCGCGGAGCGCGCGCTGGACGCGGCGGAATAGCCCAACACAACGCGCCCTCACCCCAGCCCTCTCCCGCAGGCGGGAGAGGGGGACAGCCAGGCGACGCGGCGCTGCATTGCCGTCACCTCTCCCGCTTGCGGGAGAGGTCGAGCGCGTCAGCGCGAGGGTGAGGGTGCGGCTGTTGGCGAAAGACTCGCCCCCACCCAACCCTCCCCCGCTGCGCGGGGGAGGGGGCCACAGCGGGCCGTCGATCAGCGCGCGGCCTCGTCGGAATCGCCTTCGCGCCATCGCTCGGCGTACTGCCAGGCGGCGCGGCAGGCGAGGCCGGCGCCCTGGTCCCAGCCGAGCAACTGCGAGCCGGGGCGGGTCGCGTAGTTGCTGCGCAGGCGCACCTCGGCGTCCTCGAAGCGGCCGCCCTGTTCGGCCTGGCCTTCGATGCCGGTGCGCAGCGCGTCCTCGTAGTGCGCGTACGGCGTGCCGGCGCGGTACCAGGACGCGTCTTGGTAGTGCTCGCGCCAGTACGCGCTCTGCGATTCGGTGCGATGCGCGGGGGGACCCGCGTCGCGGTCCCGCGCGCCGGCGCGTTGCTCGCCCTGCTGCCTGCTCATGGTGTCGGCTCCGGTGGATCGCCGACATGCTCGCGCGCCCGGCGTCGTCGCAGGATGCACGCCGGCGCTGAATGCGCGCGCCGCTCACGGCCGCGCGACGACGCTTCCCGCAGGCTCGCGGGGAATCCGCGCGGAGCCCTTGCCCATGATCCGTACCGCACAGCAATCGGCCGAATCCCGCGAGCTCGACGAGGCCCTGCAGGACACCTTCCCGGCCAGCGACCCGCCGTCCATGACCACGCCGATCGCGGCGACCCCGTCCGAGCAGTTCCTGCACCAGGGCACCGCCGGCGAAGTCCGCCTGTACCGGGTGATCGACGCGCGCGACGCGGCGGAGCCGTTCGGGCCGAACACCGCCGGCGGCCGCTGGACCCATCCCGGCACGCCCTGCGTGTACGCCTCGCTGTCGCCGGCGGCGGCGCTGCTCGAGTACCTGGTGCACCTGGAAGGCCGCACGCCGGAGAAGCTGATGCTCGCGGTCGGCGCGATCCGCACGGCCGACGTGCTGGCGGAAACCAACCCGCCCTCGACCTGGTGCACGTTGCCCTACCACGAGGAGGTGCGCCAGGTCGGCGACGCCTGGCTGCGCTCGCGCCGCTCGCTGGCGCTGCGCGTGCCGAGCGCGACCTGCATGGACGAGGGCAACCTGCTGCTCAATCCGGAGCATCCGGCGTTCGCCGCGCTGCAGCTGGTCGCGCTGCGGCCGCTGACGATCGATCCGCGCCTGCGCATCTGAGGCCGCGTCTGCACGGCGCGTCGACAAGTCCTGTCGGCGGGCAACGCCGACGCGCGCGCGGTGCATGAATTCGTCCGCGCACACCCGCAGCACATGCGCGCCGCGCGACATTCGGAAGACGCGGAGACCCGCTCCGCGCCTGTCCCGTTCCGGAGAGACCGCCATGATGCCCACCCACCGCACGCTGCTCGCCTGCGCGCTCGGCGCGCTGCTCGCGATGCCGGCCGCCGCCTTCGCGCAGGACGTTCCCGAGGACCAGAGCGACCCGCAGCAGACCACCGACCAGGACGCGACCACCGGCTCCATGCAGTCCGACAGCAACGACTGGCAGGAGGCCGGGACGCCGCCGCAGCCGACCACGCCGCCGACCACCGACGAGCGCACCGGCGATGTCGACGCGATGCAGTCCGACGGTGGCTTCACCCGGCTCGACGGCGACCACGATGGTCGCATCAGCGAGACCGAAGCCGGCGCGGACGCTGACTTCAACACGCGCTTCGCGGCCTTGGACGCCGATGGCGACGGCTACGTCAGCCAGGCCGAATTCGACGCTGGCACGCGCACGCAGACGCCGCCGCCGACGCCGTGACGCACCGCAAAGCCGATGGCGACGCGCGTCGGCGTGAAGGTTGCGTTGGAGTTCAGTTCCGGCCGTGGTTTTCCGCGCTTTTGCGCGCAAGACGGCAGGTCGCGCCGTTGGCATTGACTCGCGTTTAACGCGTCCTCCGCATCCTCGCCTGACGGTTTGCGCGGCACCTGCAGCGCATGCGTCGCGACCGTCGGGTGCGCTCTGCACGCAGAGGCACCGCTTCCTTTCCCCCGATGGAGTCACCTGATGAAGCAGCGTTCCCTGATCCTCGCCCTGTCCGCCGCCCTGGTCTGCGCCGCGCCGCTGGCGTTCGCGCAGGACGCCACCACCGGCGACCAGTCCACCCCGCCCGAGACCCCGACCACCACCGAGCAGACGGAACAGTCCACCAGCGCCGATGCCAGCGCGATGTCCGCCACGCCGGCGACCGACGCCCGCAAGGTCACCTGGGACGACCTCGACGCCGACCACGACGGCAGCCTGACCAAGACCGAGGCCAGCGCGCTCGACAGCCTGGCGCAGGTGTTCGACACCGCCGACACCGACAAGGACGGCGCGCTCACCGGCGACGAGTACCGCGCCTACCTGAAGGCCAGCGGCAAGGCCGACACCGGCGCCGAGGCGACCGGCGACATGGACGACGGCGGCCAGAAGTAAGACCCCGCGTCGCTTTGGACGAGGGCGGCCACCCGGCCGCCCTCGTCGTGTCCGCTAGACTGCGCGCATGCCCACTTCCATCGCCCTGGTCGGCTTCGACGGCGACGACACCCTCTGGCGCAGCGAGGACTACTACCGGGCCGCGCAGGCCGAGTTCGAGGCGCTGCTCGCGCGCTACGTGCCGGCCGGCGACCTGCACACCCGCCTGTACGCGGTCGAGAAGCGCAACCTCGCCTTGTTCGGCTACGGCGCCAAGGGCATGACCCTGTCGATGCTGGAAGCCGCCTACGAGATCAGCGAAGGGCGCATCGCCAGCGCCGACCTCCACCGCATCGTCGAGCTCGGCAAGACCCTGCTGCGGCATCCGGTCGAACTGCTGCCCGGCATCCGCGCCGCGGTCGAGCGGATCGCGCGCGAGCACGAGGTGGTGCTGATCACCAAGGGCGACCTGTTCCACCAGGAAGCCAAGGTGCGCGCGTCCGGCCTGGCCGACCTGTTCCGCCGCATCGAGATCGTCAGCGAGAAGGACGGCGCCGCCTATGCGCGGGTGCTGCGCGAGTTCGACCTGCCGGCCTCGCGCTTCGTCATGATCGGCAACTCGCTGCGCTCGGACATCGCGCCGGTGCTGGCGCTCGGCGGCTGGGGCGTGCACATGCCCTACCACGTGACCTGGGTGCACGAGACCGAGGCCGAGTTCGACGCCGACCACGCGCGCCTGCGCCGGGTCGAGCGTCCGGACGAACTGCCGGACGCGATCGCCGACATCGTCCTGAACGCGGGGTACACGCCGAGCGCGGCCTGAGCCCGCGTGACGGCGGGATTAAAAACCCGTTCACGTCGGCCGGCCCATGGTGGGGCCGCCCGCAGATCGCGGGCATGAGCCGGAGACCGCCATGACGCTTTCCCTCCGCTGGCTTGCCCCCGCCGTGCTCGCCGCCGGCGTCGGCGCCGCGGCGCTGCTGCCCGCGCCGGCGCGCGCCGACGACCTCACCCGCGTGCTGGTCGACATCGCCGACGTGGTGATCAACGGCGGCGTGCCGTACTACCGCCACGGCCACTACGGCCCGACCGAACGCCTGGTCGTGCAGCGCGACCGCTGGGGCCACGTGCGCTATTACCGGCTGGTGCCGGCGGCGCCGCCGCGCGTCGTCTACCGCAACGGCTACGACGGCTACCGCTACCACCGCGACTACCGCACGGCGCCGCGCGGCAACGCCTACGGCTACTGGCGCAACGGGCCGGGTTCGCGCACCTGGTGCGACCGCTACGACCGCTGCGTGGTCCACGTCGACCGCCGCGACGACTGGCGCCACGACCGCGATCGCCACCACCGCCATGATCACGACCGCGATCGCGATCGCGACCATCGCGGCCGCCACCGCTGACGCGCGCGCCGGCCGCGGCCCGCCTTCCGCGGGGCGCGGGCCGGCGCTAGGCTAGCCCCCGATCCCCGCGCGAGACGCCACCATGCCCCGCTTCCCGATCGCGATCCTCTGCAGCGCGGCCCTGCTCGCCGGCGGCCTGCTGCCCGCGCCCGCGCGCGCCGGCGACCTGACCTGCACGATGGACTTCAGCCTCGCCGGCTGGTCCGCGTTCTACAAGACCGCGTCCGGCGACGGCATCGTCCGCTGCAGCAACGGCCAGCGGCTGGCGGTGCGCATCAACGCCAAGGGCGGCGGGCTCAGCTTCGGCAAGTCGCGCATCGACGACGGCCACGGCGAATTCGCCGGCGTGCGCGACATCCGCGACGTGCTCGGCGCCTACGCCACCGCCGAGGCGCACGCCGGCGCGGTGAAGTCGGCCAAGGCGCAGGTGATGACCAAGGGCGAGGTCTCGCTGGCGCTGACCGGCAAGGGCCGCGGCTGGGACGTCGGCGTCGCCTTCGGCAAGTTCAGCATCGAAGCGCGCTGAGCGCGACGTGCGCGCCGCGCTGCTGCTGCCGGGGCTGCTCGCGCTGGCGGCCTGCCAGCGGCAGGCGCCCGCGGGCGCGGAGCGGGGCGTCGTCGACGAACTGGCGTTCGAGGGCGAACGCGCCTGCGCCGACTGCGACGCGATCGCGACCCGGCTGGTGCTGCGCCAGCGCGACGACCGCCGCGACTACGCGCTGACCGAAACCTACCGCACGCGGTCGCGCGAACTGCGCTTCGTCGAGCGCGGCCGCTGGCAGCGGCAGCAGGCGCTGCTGCGCCTGCAGGGCGAGGGCGGCAGCCGCCGCACCTACGCCGTGCTGCCGGACGGACGCCTGCAGTCCCGCGATCCGCGCGGCGCTATCCTCCCGGGCGCCGACGATGTGCTGGTCCCGGCGGCCGCCCCCGGCCGATGACACCCGCAACCTTCCACTCACGAGGCAACGACATGCGACCCAATCTCCGCTCCCTGATCCTGCCGCTGGCGCTCGCCGGCGCGCTCGGCGCGGCCGGCGCCGTCCAGGCGCAGAGCTTCGCCTTCGGCTGGAACCCGCGCACCGGCGACATGTGGATCGACAGCCAGCTGTCCGACATCAACCGCTACGGCACGCGCTACCGCGATCCCTTCATCGACGAGATCGTGCGCTACCACGGCGCGCCCCGCGACCTGGTCAGCGACCTGCTGCTGCGCCGGCGCTGGGCGCCGGGCGACGTCTACTTCGCCTGCGCGCTGGCACAGCTGGTCGGCCGGCCGTGCCGGGTGATCGCCGACGAGTGGGAGCGCCACCACGGCATGGGCTGGGGCGAGCTCGCCAAGCGCTACGGGATCAAGCCGGGCTCGCCCGAGTTCCACCGGCTCAAGCGCGGCTTCGTGCCGAGCTACGACCGCTGGGGCCGGCCGATCGAACTCGACGCCCAGTTGCGCGCCGACTTCCCGGGCCGCGGCAAGGGCGCGCAGCGCCACGGCGGCAAGCCCGGCCATGGCTCCGCCGGTGCCAAGCCCGGCAAGGGCCACGGCAAGCCGCAGGGCGCCGGCGACGGCGGCCACGGCAACGGCGGCGGTCACGGCAAGCCGCCGGGCAAGGGCGGCGGCCACGGCAAGGGCAAGGGCTGAGCGATGGAGGCCGCCGCGCGCGTCGTCCACCGCGGCGGCTGCCATTGCGGGCGGGTGCGCTTCGAGGTCGAGGCGCCCGCCGAGCTGGACGTGCTCGAGTGCAACTGCTCGATCTGCCGGATGAGCGGCTTCCTGCACCTGATCGTGCCCGCGTCGCGCTTCCGCCTGCTCGCCGGCGAGGACGCGCTCGCCGACTACCGCTTCCACACCGGCACCGCCCGCCACCGCTTCTGCCGCCACTGCGGGATCAAGGCCTTCTACGTGCCGCGCAGCCACCCGGACGGGATCGACGTCAACGTGCGCTGCCTGGAGCCGGGCAGCGTGCGCGCGCTGCGGATCGTGCCGTTCGACGACGGCGCCCGCGAAACGGAGACCGCCGCGCTGGCGCACCTGTCGCGGCCCTGACGCCACCAACGGGCCCGGATCGTGACGAACGGCGCCCGCCGCCGCGGGCGCGCGGGTAGACTGCGGCCATGACCATGCCGTCCGCCCTGCAGTCGCTGCTCGGGGATTTCGAACCCGCGATCCGCGACATGGCCGGGCGCCTGCAGGGCAGGGATCTGCTGGAGGCGGCCAACCGCCAGTACGAGTTCGTGATGGCGTGGACGCCGCCGCCGCACCAGGACGAGGTGCACGACCGCATGTACGAGGTGCTGGTCCGCTGCGGCGTGCTCGACGAGGACCATCCGCGCTTGCAGTGAGTGCGCGCCGCGCGGCGACGAAACCGGGGAACGATGGCGGGAATCGTGCTGTTGCTGCACCTGCTGGGCGCGACCGTGTGGACCGGCGGCCACCTGGTCCTCGCGACCACGCTGCTGCCGCGCGCGCTGCGCGAACGCCGCATCGATGGGCTGCTCGCCTTCGAATCGGCATACGAGCGCATCGGCATGCCCGCGCTCGCGCTGCAGGTGCTGACCGGGCTGTGGCTCGCGCACCGCCTGCAGCCCGACCTCGGTGCCTGGCTGGACTGGCGGCAGCCGGTCTCGCGGCTGCTCATGCTCAAGCTCGGCCTGCTCGCGCTGACCGGCGCCTTCGCCGTGCACGCGCGGCTGCGGGTACTCCCGCGGCTGTCGCCGGCGACCCTGCCGCTGCTCGCCTGGCACGTGGTGCCGGTGACCCTGCTGGCGGTCGCCTTCGTCGTGGTCGGCCTGTCGTTCCGCACCGGCTGGCTGTACTGAGCGCGGCACCCGCGCCGGCTGTCACCGGCCCGGCCCGTACAATGCGCGACCCATGCCCGTCGCGCCCGCCATCCCCGCGCAGGAGCTGCGCCTGTCCGTCGCCCCGATGATGGACTGGACGGACACCCATTGCCGGGTGTTCCACCGGCTGCTGGCGCCGCACGCGCGGCTGTACACCGAGATGGTGCACGCCAACGCCGTCATCCACGGCGACCGCGCGAAGCTGCTGGCGCTGGATCCGGTCGAGCACCCGGTCGCGCTGCAGCTCGGCGGCAGCGAGCCGGCGCTGCTGGCGCAGGCGGCGCGGATCGGCGCTGAGCACGGCTTCGACGAGGTCAACCTCAACTGCGGCTGTCCGTCCGACCGCGTCCAGCAAGGCCGCTTCGGCGCCTGCCTGATGCGCGAACCGGGGCTGGTCGCCGACAGCGTCGCGGCGATGATCGCCGCCTGCCCGGTGCCGGTGCCGGTGACGGTGAAGTGCCGGCTCGGCGTCGACGACGACCACGACTTCGCGCGCTTCCTCGCCTTCGTCGACACGGTGGCCACTGCTGGCTGCCGCAGCTTCGTCGTGCACGCGCGCAACGCCTGGCTCAAGGGCCTGTCGCCGAAGGAGAACCGCGAGGTGCCGCCGCTGCGCTACGACTGGGCGTACCGGCTCAAGCGCGAGCGACCGGCGCTGCAGGTGGTGGTCAACGGCGGCATCGCCGGGCTGGAGGAGGCGACGCAGCACCTCGCGCACGCCGACGGCGCGATGCTGGGCCGCGCCGCCTACCACGATCCCTACCTGCTGCACCGGCTCGACGTCGCCTGGTTCGGCGGCACGCTGCGCACGCGTGGCGAGCTGCTGCGCGCGCTGCGGCCCTACCTGGAGGCGCAGCGCGCGCGCGGCGTCGCGCTCAAGCACGTCACCCGCCACCTGCTCGGGCTGTTCGCCGGCGAGCGCGGCGGGCGCGCCTTCCGCCAGGTGCTGAGCGAAGGCGCGCACAAACCGGGCGCGGACTGGGCGCTGGTCGAGCACGCGCTGTCGTTCACCGAACCGCAGTTGCGCCGCGCGTGATCACCCGCGACGCCGACGCCTTCCTCGCCCACGCGCGCACGCTGGCGCCGGACTTCGGCGCGGCGACTGCGCGCGCCGCGTTCCTGGTGTCGCCCGACGGCTTCGCGCTGGCGGAGCAGTCGGCGCGGGACAACCGCTACATGGCCGGCGCCGACGGCTTCGACGCCTTGCGCGCGCTGCGCGAGCACCGCGCCCTGCACGCGGCGCTGTCGCGGGTGCTGCCGACGGTGTGCTTCGCCGGCGACCCGGCGACGCCGGACGCGGTGTTCCCCAACAACGTGTTCGCCACCGCGCCCGGCCGCACCCTGGTCGGGCGCATGCGCCACGCGGTACGCCAGCGCGAGGCCGCGCGCGCCGACATCCGCGGCTTCTTCCGCGACGTGCTCGGCTACGCCGAAACGGACCTGTCGACGCAACCGCATCCCTGCGAGCTGACCGGCGCGCTGGTCATCGACCGCGCCCGTGGGCTCGGCTTCTGCGGCCTGTCCGAGCGTTGCGACGAGGCGGGCGCGCGGCTGATGCACGACGCCTTCGGCCTGCGCGCGACCCTGCTGTTCGACCTCGCGCCAGGCGAGTACCACGCCAACGTGGTGCTGGCGGTGCTGGCCGGGCGCGCGGCGATCGTCTGCCCGGCCGGGTTCGCCGATCCCGCGGTCGTCGAGGCGATCGCCGCCCTGTACGCGCCGCACGCGGTGCGCTGCACGCCGGCCGAGCACGCCGCCTTCGTCGGCAACGCGATCGCCCTGCCGGGGGACACGGTGTGGATGAGCGCGCGCGCCGGTGGAGCCCTGGAGCCTGCCCACCGTGCCTGTCTGGAAGCCGCCGGCCTGGCGCTGCGGACGGTGCCGCTGGAGGCGATCGAGGCCGCCGGCGGCTCGCTGCGCTGCTGCGTCGGCGAGGTCTACTGAGTCGGCGCGGGTCTGAACCCCCGCCGTTCCCGTCCGGAAAAGTTAAGGACGAGTTCACCGCCCCGTTCCAACAATCCCCCGCAGTCACCTGGGCCCAGGACCGAGGACATGCCGTTGCGCCGCCCGCTGTCGATCATGCTGCTCGCCGCCCTGCTGCCGGGCGCGGGCACGGCGCTGGCCGGCCCCCCGCGGCACGCGCGTCCGCACGTGGCGCCTCCGCAGCCGCAGCAGCAGCGGCGCGTCGACGATGGCCTGTCCGACAGCGTGCGCCGGATCGAGCGTCGCACCGGCGGCCAGGTGCTCAGCGCCGAACGCGTGCCCTATGATGGCCGCAACATCAACCGCATCAAGGTCGTAGACGAACGCGGGCGTGTCCGGGTCTACATGGACGATCCGCAAACCCCACCGTCGCCTCGGTCGCCGCAGCCGCCGCCTACACGCGGCCACGACGACTGAATAGGCACCCTTCCGCCAAGGCCGGGACGGCCCTGGCTCCGGAGTGATCGATGCGTATCCTGCTCGTCGAAGACGAAGCCCCGCTGCGCGAGACCCTCGCTGCCCGCCTGAAACGCGAAGGATTCGCGGTCGACGCCGCCCAGGACGGCGAGGAAGGCCTGTACATGGGCCGCGAGGTGCCCTTCGACGTCGGCATCATCGACCTCGGCCTCCCCAAGATGTCGGGCATGGAGCTGATCCGCGCGCTGCGCGACGAAGGCAAGCAGTTCCCGGTGCTGATCCTGACCGCGCGCTCGAGCTGGCAGGACAAGGTCGAAGGCCTCAAGCAGGGCGCCGACGACTACCTGGTCAAGCCCTTCCACGTCGAGGAACTGCTGGCGCGGATCAACGCGCTGGTGCGCCGCGCCGCCGGCTGGAGCAAGCCGACCCTGGAGTGCGGCCCGGTCATGCTCGACCTCGCCGCGCAGACGGTGAGCGTGCACGGCCAGAACGTCGACCTGACCAGCTACGAGTACAAGGTGCTCGAGTACCTGATGATGCACGCGGGCGAACTGGTGTCGAAGGCCGACCTGACCGAGCACATCTACCAGCAGGACTTCGACCGCGACTCCAACGTGCTCGAGGTCTTCATCGGCCGCCTGCGCAAGAAGCTCGACCCGGACGGCACGCTCAAGCCGATCGAGACCGTGCGCGGCCGCGGCTACCGTTTCGCCATCCCGCGCAGCGGCGAGTGACGCGCAAGCCCCGCCGTCCGCACGCGGTGCACACGATGCCGGCGCGCCCCAGGCCGCCGGCATCGTCGTTCATGCGCCGCTGCGTCCGCGACCCGCGCGTTTGCGGCATGCTTGCCGGCCATGGCCGCTGACCGCGAACCGCTGTTCCGCTGGCGTCCCCGCTCGCTGCAGTCGCGGCAGCTGTGGGCGGCCAGCATCGGCCTGGTCGCCTTCCTCGCGCTGGCCGGCTACGCGCTCGACCGCGCCTTCCTGCAGACCGCCGAGAGCAACCTGCACGAGCGCCTGAAGAGCTACGCGCTGGCATACGCCGACGGCATCGAGTTCCTGCGCGACGGCAGCCTGTACGTGCCCGACTCGCCGCCCGATCCGCGCTTCCGCCGGCCCGGCAGCGGCCTGTACGCCGAGGTCGTGCTGCCGAACGGGCGCTGGCGCTCGGCCTCCTCGCAGGGGCCGGTGCTGCCGGAGGGGCCGATGCTGGCGCCGACCGTTGAAGGCTTCAGCGGGCCGCTGCCGATCACCCGCACCAGCGGCGATCCCGGCGAGATCTACCGCTACGGCCTCGGCCTGGTGTGGGCCGAGGGCGGGCCGGAGGCGGAATTCCCGTACACCATCTACATCCTCGAGGACGCCAGCACGCTGCCGGCGCAGGTGCGCGTGTTCCGCCAGGCGCTGTGGGGCTATCTCGGCGGCGCCGGCCTGGTGCTGCTGCTGCTGCAGTCGGTGGTGCTGCGCTGGAGCCTGTGGCCGCTGCGCCAGGTCATCACCGAACTCAAGCGCGTGCAGCGCGGCCAGCTCGCGCACATGAGCCCGCACCATCCGCGCGAGCTCGAGCCGCTGACCGAGAGCATCAATGCCTTCATCGAGAGCGAGCGCGAGAACCTGGACCGCCAGCGCAACACCCTGGCCGACCTCGCGCACAGCCTGAAGACGCCGCTGGCGGTGCTGCGCGCGCGCCTGGACAACCACGCGCCGGACCCGGAGCTGCGCGAGGAGATGGACGTGCAGCTCAAGCGCATGAACGACCTGGTCGGCTACCAGCTCGCGCGCGCGGCCTCCAGCGGCCACGCGCTGTTCGCCGCGCCGGTGAAGATCGAGCCGCACGCCGAGCAGCTCGTGCGCGGGCTGGAGAAGATCTACGCCGCCAAGGGCGTGCTGTGCGAGTTCGAGATCGATCCCGACGCCTGCTTCCACGGCGAGCCGGGCGACCTGCAGGAACTGCTCGGCAACCTGCTGGAGAACGCCTTCAAGTGGGCGAAGACGCGCGTGTTGCTGACCGCGAAGGCGGGCGAAGCGGCGGCGCAGCGGCGGCCGGGCCTGCTGCTGGTGGTCGAGGACGACGGCCCCGGCATCCCAACCGAGCGGGTCGCCGCGTTGCTGCAGCGCGGCGTGCGCGGCGACGAGCGCGTGCAGGGACACGGCATCGGCCTGTCGATCGTGCAGGACATCGTGCGCGGCTATCGCGGCGAGCTGGAAGTCGGGCGCTCGCAGGAGCTGGGTGGCGCGCGCTTCGCGGTGTGCCTGCCGCCGGGGCTGTAACCCGCGCGGCGCGCGGCGGCTCAGGCCAGCGGCGGCGGCCCGTAGAAGCGCTGCAGGTGCGCCGCGACGTCCGGCATCGCCCGGCGCAGCGTCGCCGGATCGCTGAAGTGGTATTCGCTGCACACCGCGAAGAATTCCTCCGGCGCCTCGGCGGCGTAGGGGTCGATGTCTGTGCGGCGGTTGCGATCGACCCGGTGCGCGAGCGCGTCGAAGGCGCGCTGGAAATCGTCCGCCCACTGCCGCTGCCAGGCGCGCGGCAGCGGCGGGGTGCCGTCGAGCGCGCCGTCCAGCGCGTCCAGCTTGTGCGCGATCTCGTGCACCGCCACGCAGTAGCCGGCGTCGGGTTCGGCGATGTCGGCCTGCACGTCGGCCCAGGACAGGATGACCGGGCCCTGTTCCCAGGCCTCGCCGATCAGTTCGTCCTCCCACTCGTGGAGCACGCCGGCGGCGTCCACGTGGCTGCGGCCGGCGCGGAACGCGTCCGGATACACCAGCAGCTGCGACCAGCCGTGCAGGCCCTCGGCGCCGAACTCCAGCAGCGGCAGGCAGCACAGCGCGGCCAGCTGCAGGCGCTGCAGGTCGTCGAGCACCAGCTCGCCGACCGGGGTGATCGCCTTGCGTTCGAGGAAGCGGGTGGTCAGCGCGAGCAGGCGCGCTTCGCGCGCCGCATCCAGCGCGCGCGTCCACGGCAGCGCCGTGAGCGCCTGCCGCCAGAGGTCGGGATCGATGACGACGCGCCCGCGACGCAGGCGGCGCAGCAGTGCCAGCACCACACCGCCCTTAGCGGAACATCCCCGGCAGGAAGCTGTGCCAGCGCGGCGCGTGCAGGCCGTCGTCGCCGCCGCCGCTGCCGCCGCGCAGGGTGGCCGGCGTGCGCGATTTGACGTGGCGGCTGGGCGCGGCCGGGGCGGCCTTGGCCTGGGTTTCGGCCGCCAGCGGCGCGCCGGCGTCGTCGCCGCAGCTGCCGCCATCGCCGTTGGGTCCGTGCAGGGGGATCTCGCGCGCGTGCGCGCCGGCGGCGAAGGACAGCAGCAACAGGCAGAGGGCGAGGCGCGGCATGGCGGCGATCCTTGGACCGGGGTGGCCGGACTGCGGTAGCGGACTATAGCGTGGATGCGGCCGGGCCGCCCGGGGTTGCATCCCGCAGTGCACAATGTGGCCCGGCCGCTTTCCGGACACCCGCATGCACGAGCGCGACCTGCTCGCCCGCCTGATCGCCGGGCCCGCCAGTGGCGGGGCCCTGGCGCAGGCTTGCGGGCAGACCCGGGCCGCGGTGTGGAAGCGGATCGCCGCGCTGCGCGAGGCGGGCGTGCCGATCGCCGCCCGCGCCGGCCGCGGTTACGTCCTGGAGGCGCCGTTGGAACTGCTGGACGCGGGGGCGATCCGCGTGGCGCTGCCGGCGCCGCTGCGCGATGAACTGCGCGCGCTGGACGTCGCCTGGACCCTCGAGTCGACCAACACCGCGCTGCTCCAGCGCGAGACGCCCGCACGCGGCGTGCTGGTGCAGCTGGCCGAGCGCCAGACCGGCGGCCGCGGCCGGCGCGGCCGGCAGTGGGCCTCGCCGCTGGCCGCCAACATCTACCTGTCGCTGGCGCGTGCCTTCGGCGGCGGGCTGGCGCGCTTGCCCGGCCTGAGCCTGGTCGCCGGGGTCGCCAGCGTGGAAGCGCTGCATGCGCTCGGGTTCCGCGACGTGCGCCTGAAGTGGCCCAACGACCTGGTCGTCGCCAGCGGGGAGGGCGGCCTGCGCAAGCTCGGCGGGCTGCTGGTGGAAGGCGGCGGCGAACATGCGGGCCCGGTGCGCGCGGTGATCGGCCTCGGCCTCAACGTGCGCATGCCGGCCGCGCACGGCGCCGCGATCGCGCAGCCGTGGACCGACCTCGCCGCGCTGGCCGGCGGCACCGCGCCCTCGCGCAACGCGGTGGTCGCGACCCTGCTCGCGCACTGGCTGCCGGCGCTGGCGCAGTTCGACGCGCACGGCCTGGACGCCTTCCTGCCGCGTTACGCCGCGCTGGACGCGCTGGCCGGTCGCGCGATCCGGGTCGACGGCGAACAGGGCGCGCGCCACGGCGTCGCGCTCGGCCTCGCCGCGGACGGCGCGCTGCGGGTGCGCTGCGAGGACGGCGAGCGAGTGCTGCATGCGGGCGAGGTCAGCGTGCGCGCGGCGGAGGCGCCGGCGTGAACGCGTGGCTGTTCGACCTCGGCAACAGCCGGCTGAAGTGCGCGCCGCTGGCCGAGCCGGCGGCGATGCGGTCGGCCGCGCACGACGGAAAGGCGTTCGCGGCGGACTGGGAAGACGCGCTGCCGGCGCAATGCGATGTCGCCTGCGTGGCCAGCGTGGCCGCGCCGGCACTGACCGCGCGCCTGTTCGACGCGCTGGCCGCGCGCTGCCCGCGCATCGTCCGCGCGCGCACCGTGCCGGCGCTCGCCGGCGTGCGCATCGCCTATGCGCAGCCGCGGCGGCTGGGCGTGGACCGCTTCCTCGCCCTGCTCGCCGCGCACGCGCGCGCACCCGGGCCGGCGCTGGTGGTCGGCGTCGGCACCGCGCTGACGATCGACCTGCTCGACGCGGCCGGTCTGCATCGGGGCGGCCGCATCGCGCCGTCGCCGGCGCTGATGCGCGCGGCGCTGCACGCGCGCGCCGCGCAGCTGTCTGCGCAGGGCGGCGCCTACGCCGAATTCGCCGCCGACACCGACGACGCGCTCGCCTCCGGCTGCGAAGGCGCGGCCCTGGCGCTGGTCGAGCGCAGCCTCGCGGCCGCCACGACGCAACTCGGCGCGACGCCGCGCCTGCTGCTGCACGGTGGCGGCGCGGCGGCGCTGGCGCCGCGACTGCCGGCCGCGGGGCAGGCGCCGGCGCTGGTGCTGGAAGGCCTCGCGCAGTGGGCGCGGGCGCTCGGCGCCGCTGCTTAGAATGCCGGCATGTTCGCGCGCGCCCTGATCGTCCTGCTGGCGGTGGCCAACCTCGGCGTCGCCCTGTGGTGGGCCTTGCAGCCGGCACCGACGCGCGTCGACGTGCCCGTCGCCGATCCCGGCGTGCCGCTGCTGCAGCTGGTGGACGCGACCCGGCCGCCGCCGCGGCCGCAGGCCCCCGCGCCCGAGGTCGTCGCCGCGCCACGCTGCTTCGCGTTCGGGCCCTTCGCCGATGCCGCCGCCACGCAGCGCGCGCGCGCCGTGCTGCAGCCGCGCGCCGCGCGCGTGCGACTGCGCGCCGACGCCGCCGCGAAAGCGAGCGCCTGGCGGGTGTGGCTGCCGCCGCAAGCCGACCGCGCCGCCGCCGACGCGCTGGCCGCGCGGATCGCCGCCGCCGGCTTCGACGACTGGTTCGTGCTGCGCACCGGCGCCGAGCGCAACGCGATCGCGCTCGGCCGCTTCGGCAACGCGGCGTCGGCGCGCAGCCGAGCGGCCGCCCTGCAGGCGAAGGGCTTTGCGGCCGAGGCGGAACCGATCCTGGCGGCGGGCGTCGCGCGCTGGCTCGACGTGCGCGGCGAGCCGGGCTTCGACCCGCAGGCACTGCGCGAAGCGGCCGGCGCGGAGCGGGCGGAGCCGCACGATTGCGACGACTGAAGGCGCTCAGCGCCCTCGACGGGCCGCCAGGGGCCGCTTGCTAGAATCGGGCGTTCCCGGAGCGCCGGTTCCGCAGCGAGCAAGGCCCGGCCCCATCGATGTCCTGCCGCTTTAGCTCAGTCGGTAGAGCACTCGCCTTGTAAGCGAGCGGTCGTCCGTTCGATTCGGACAAGCGGCACCACCCCTGGAGGCAGCATGCGCACCTATCCCCCGGTTTCGCTGATCGGCGTGCCCACCGACATCGGCGCCGGCGACCTCGGCGCGCGCATGGGGCCGGAGGCCCTGCGCATCGCCGGCCTGCCGCAGGCGCTGGCCGCGCGCGGCGTCGACGTGGCCGACCGCGGCAACCTCGAAGGCCCGCGCAACCCGTGGCAGCCGCCGGTCGCCGGCTACCGCCACCTCGACGAGGTGGTCGCCTGGAACCGCGCGGTGATGGACGCGGTCGGCGCCGAGCTCGCGCGGGACCGCCTGCCGATCATGCTCGGCGGCGACCATTGCCTCGGCATCGGCTCGATCACCGCGGTCGCGCGCCACTGCCGCGCCACCGGCAAGCGCCTGCGGGTGCTGTGGCTGGACGCGCACGCCGACTTCAACACCTCCGACGTGACGCCGTCAGGCAACGTGCACGGCATGCCGGTCGCCTGCCTGTGCGGGCTCGGCCCGGAGCCGCTGGTGCGCCTGGGCGGCGACGCCCCCGCGCTGCGGCCGGCCGAGGTGCGGCAGATCGGCATCCGCTCGGTGGATCCGGGCGAGAAGCGCCTGATCAAGGAACACGGCCTCGACGTCTACGACATGCGCTACATCGACGAGGTCGGGATGAAGCGGGTGATGGAAGAAGCGCTGCACGGCGTCGACGGCAACACCCACCTGCACGTCAGCTTCGACGTCGACTTCCTGGATCCGGCGATCGCGCCGGGCGTCGGCACCACCGTGCCGGGCGGACCGAACTACCGCGAAGCGCAGCTGGTGATGGAAATGATCGCGGACTGCGGGCGCATGGCCTCGCTCGACATCGTCGAACTCAACCCGGTGCTGGACACCCGCAACCAGACCGCGTTGCTGGCGGTGGACCTGGTCGAGAGCCTGTTCGGCAAGTCCACCCTGATGCGCGACTGAGCGCGGCCGCGCGCGCCAGCTGAACAGCACCCGGCGGCCGCGCGCGCGGCCGGCGCCCATTCGACACCCGCTTCACGGCGGCCTGCGTTTCATGCGCTGGCGAACGAAGGATGTTGCCGCCACGCAAAGGAGACCCGCGAATGAAGCGCCTGATTGCCCTGACGATGCTGTTGATGTTTTCCTCGGTCGCCATGACCGCCTGCAACACGATGGCCGGCGCCGGCAAGGACGTGCAGAAGGTCGGCGAGAAGGTCGAGCAGAAGGCCGAGGACTGCAAGGACGCCGAGTGCTGAGACCCCCGCGACGCAGGACGCACCGCCAGCAAGGGGAGGGCACGGGCCGGGCGACCGGCCCGTTTCCGTCCGGGTCCTCGCTGAACATCTCAGGAATATGTTGCACTGCAGCGTGATCTTCCCTCACGAATCCTTCACGATCGGCTCGCATCCCGACGTGGGGGAGGGAGCAGGCCCGCTACCGGTTCGACCGGGGCGGGCTTTTTATTTGCCTGCATCCCTGATGGTGCAGCGCAGAAAGACCCGGCATGCGGCTGCCGCCTAGACTCGGTGGACCGTGATCCATTTCACGGTTCAACCACAGTTCCCGGGAGTCAGCAGCCAATGCATCATCTCGCCAAGGCGATTTCCGTCGCCCTCGTCTCGTTCGGCATCGCATCCACCGCCCAGGCCGCCACCTTCGTCGTCACCGCGAAGGGGCAGTCCTTCGACGACCAGCTTGCGCGCCGGATCGAGGCCGCCGGCGGCACCATCACCGCGCGCCTGCCGCAGATCGGCGTGGCGGTCGTGGAGGCGCCCGACGCCGGATTCGCCAGCCGCGCCGCCAAGGTCAAGGGCGTGCGCTCGGCGGTGAACGACTACGTGTTCCGGACCGAGGAGCCGGTGTCGATGGCGCTGCCGGAGGCCGACTTCCAGAACCCGCCGGTGTCGGGGGACAACGACGCCTGGTTCGACCTGCAGTGGGGCGCGCAGGCGATCGACCTCGCCGGCGCCTGGAACCAGGGCTACCGCGGCCGCGGCGCCACCGTGGCGGTGCTCGACTCGGGCGTGTCCTGCCAGCATCCGGACATCGCCGCCAACCTGCTGCCGGAATCCACCTCGTTCGTGCCCGGCGAAGGCGTGTGCCATCCGTTCAACAACGCCTTCAACCACGGCACCCACGTCGCCGGCATCATCGCCGCGCCGGACAACGGCACCGGCACGATCGGCGTCGCCCCGGAGGCGAAGATCCTCGCGGTCAAGGTGCTGGCCGACGCCACCGGCAGCGGCAGCTTCGGCGGGATCATCCAGGGCATCGTCTACGCGGCTGACCACGGCGCCGACGTGATCAACATGAGCCTCGGCATCAAGGGCGGGCTGCCGGTGAACGGCCCCGGCGCCAACGACGTGGCGGAACTGATCAACGCCACCAAGCGCGCGGTCGCCTATGCGCGCAAGCACAACGCGCTCACGATCGTGTCGACCGGCAACGAGGCCGTCGATTTCGACCATGCCAGCGGGGTCAGGATCTGCGACGACGACGGCGGCTGCTACGTCGCCAACCTGAAGGCGTTCCCCGCCCAGCTGCCGAACGTGCTGGCGATTTCCGCCACCGCGCCGATCGGCTGGGCGAAGGCGCCGACCAGCACCTTCCTCGACAACCTCGCCAGCTACTCGAACTACGGCACCTCGCTGGTCGCGCTGGCCGCGCCGGGCGGCGACGCCGTCTATCCGGGCAACGAGGTGTGCTCGGTCGGCGGCATCCTCCAGTACTGCTGGGCGCTGGACATGGTGTTCGCGCCGGGCGGTTACTCGGTGGTCGGCGGCCAGGTGTTCGCCTCCTACAGCTGGGCGGTGGGCACCAGCATGGCGGCGCCGCACGTGTCGGGCGTCGCCGCCCTGGTCATCGGCAAGCACGGCGGCAGCATGGCGCCGGCGGAGGTCGAGCGGATCCTGCGCGCGAGCGCCGACGACCTCGGCAAGCCGGGCGCGGATGCGGCCTACGGCCGTGGTCGCGTCAACGCGGCGCGGGCGGTCCAGCTCTAAGCCCTTTCCCGTTCGTTGCGAAGTGGACGGCCGCCTCCGGGCGGCCGTCTGCGTTTGCGCGGGCGCATGCCAGAATCGCCCGCATGTCCGCCGCGTCGCCCACGCTGTCCGCACTCGACGCGCTTCGCGCGCGCGCGCTGCAGCGCCTGCGCGCCGCCGATCCCGGCGCCGGGCCGCTGCTCGACGATCCCGGGATGCATGCGCGGCTGGCCCGGCTGGCACTGGCCAGCGACTTCGCGATCGACACCCTGGCGCGCCAGCCCGGCCTGCTGCAGACCCTGCTGGAGCGCCCCGCGCAGCCGCTCGCCGCGCCGCGGCTGGACGCCGGCAACCGCGCCGACTGGGGCGCGCTGCTGCGTCGTTACCGCCAGGCCGAATCCACGCGGATGGTCTGGCGCGACCTCGCCGGCGACGACGGCGTCGAGGACACCCTCGCCGCCAGCACCGCGCTCGCCGAACGCTGCCTGCAACTGGCGCTGGACGCGCTGGAGGCGGACTTCGCGTCGCGCCACGGGGTGCTGCGCGCCGAGGACGGCAGCGTGCAGCGGCTGGTCGTGTTCGGCCTCGGCAAGCTCGGCGGCGGCGAGCTGAATTTTTCGTCCGACATCGACCTCGTCTACGCCTACGAGCACGGCGGAGCTTCGGACGGCGCGCGCGCGCTGGCCGCCGAGGACTACTTCGCCCGGCTCGGCCAGCAACTGGCGAAGCTGCTCGACGAAGCCACCGCGGACGGCTTCTGCCACCGCGTGGACCTGCGCCTGCGACCGTTCGGCAGCGCCGGCCGGCTGGCCTTGTCGTTCGCGGCGATGGAGTCGTACTTCCAGCAGGAGGGCCGCGACTGGGAGCGATACGCCTGGCAGAAGGCGCGGCCGGTGGCGGGCGACCTCGCCGCGGGCGAGCGCTTCCTCGACGCGCTGCGGCCGTTCGTGTACCGCCGCTACCTCGACTACGGTGCGCTCGACGGCTTGCGCGCGATGAAGGCGGCGATCGCGGCCGAGGTCGCGCGCCGCGAGCTGGCCGACGACATCAAGCGCGGCCCCGGCGGCATCCGCGAGATCGAGTTCCTGGTGCAGGCGCTGCAGCTGGTGCGCGGCGGGCGCGAGCCGCAGCTGCGCGGGCGCCGCCTGCTGCCGGCGCTGCGCGCGCTGGTGGCCGCGGGGCACGTCGCGCCGGCCGCGGGCGCGGCATTGGGCGAGGCCTACCGGTTTTTGCGCCGGCTGGAGAACCGCCTGCAGATGCTGCGCGACGCGCAGACCCACGTGTTGCCGGGGGACGGCGTGGACCGCGCGCGCCTCGCGGCGGGCCTCGGGTATCCGGACTGGGGCGCCCTGCGCGCAGCGCTCGATGCGCAGCGCGCGCGGGTGTCGGCGGAGTTCGCGGCGCTGCTGGCGCCGCGCCGGCAGGCGGCGCCGGTCGGCGCGCTGGCGGCGTACTGGCAGGCGTTGCCCGGGGGCGATGCCGCGGTGCTGGCCGAGGCCGGCTTCGCCGATCCGGAGGCCGCGCATGCCGCGCTGCGCGGCTTCGCCGCGGCGCCGGCGCTACGCGCGCTGTCGGAGGCGACCCGCGCGCGCCTGGACCGCGCCTTGCCGGCCCTGCTCGAGGCGACCGCCGCCTCGGCGCAGCCGGACGCGGCGCTGCAGCGCCTGCTGCCGCTGCTGCACACGTTGCTCAAGCGCGCGAGCTACCTCGCCCTGCTCGACGAGCAGCCGGTCGCGTTGCAGCGCGTGGTCGACGTGACCGCCGGCAGCGCGTTGCTGGCCGAACGCCTCGGCCGACATCCGCTGCTGCTGGACGAACTGCTGGACGTGCGCGCCGCCGGGCCGCTCCCGGATCGCGAGGCGCTGCGCGCGGCCTGCGCCGCGGCCGCGGCGCCCGCCGACACCGAGGAGGCGCTGCAGGCCCTCAACGAGGCGCGCCAGGCGCTCAGCTTCCGGATCGCGCTGGCCACCCTCGACGGCCGCCAGCAGGCGCAGGACAGCGCGCGCCAGCTCGCCTGGCTGGCCGACGCGGTGATCGCGCAGGGGCTGCGGCTCGCGCGCGCGGAGATGGAGGCGGCGCACGGCGCGGTCGCCGGCGCGCGCTTCGCCGTGCTCGGCTACGGCAGCCTCGGCGGCGAGGAACTCGGCTTCGGCTCCGACCTCGACCTGGTGTTCCTGTACGACGCGCCGGACGGCGCGCATTCGGACGGTGCGCGCGCGCTGGATGCGTCGCGCTGGTTCGTGCGGCTGGCGCAGAAGCTGGTCGCGCTGCTCGCCACCAGCACCGGCGCCGGCCGCCTGTACGAGGTCGACGTGCGCCTGCGCCCGGACGGCGCCAAGGGCCTGCTGGTCTCGACCCTGGCCAGCTACGCCGACTACCAGCGCGAACGCGCCTGGACCTGGGAGCACCAGGCGCTGGTGCGCGCGCGCTGCGTCGCAGGCGATGCCAGCCTGTGCGCGGGCTTCGAGGCCGTGCGCGGCGACACCCTGGCGCGCGATCGCGATCCGGCCGCGCTGGCGGAGGACGTCGCGGCGATGCGCCGGCGCATGCGCGCCGAGCTCGACCGCAGCGACGCCGCCCGCTTCGACCTCAAGCAGGGCGCCGGCGGCCTGGTCGACCTGGAGTTCCTGCTGCAATGCCTGGTCCTGCGCGACGCGCAGGCGCATCCGGCGCTGCTGGCGCCGCGCGATACGCCGGGGCTGCTGCGCGCGCTGGCGCAGGCCGGCGTGCTCGATGCGGACACCGGCGAAGCCCTGCTCGCAGCGCACGCGACGCTGCTGGACGCGGGGCTGCGCTGCACGCTGGACCGGCGGCCGCGGCTGGTCGTCGAGAACGCGCACATCACGGACGCGCGGGACGCGATCGCCGCCGCGCTCGTCGCGCACGGCCTGCAGGTCGGTTGAAGCCCGCGTTCGCGCGCGACTACAGCGCGAGCCGCGCGCGGATCTCGGTGGCGACACGCGCGGTCTCGCGCAGCGGCGTCGGCGGCTCCGTCGGCCAGGCATCGCCGAGCACGCCCACGCGCCCGAGCCCCTGCAAGGCATCCAGGAAGCTTCGCACCCGGCCGCGCACCGCGTCGGGCGCGAACACCTGCACCGGCACCCGCGTCGCGCAGGCTTCCGAGAGCATGTTGACCGAGTCCGGCGTGCACGCGATGCGGTCGGCCCAGGCGAGGAGGCCGGGGTAGGGATTGGGGCCGTCCTCCGCGTTCGCCCAGAACAGCCCGCCCGCGCGCGCGACCAGGGCGCGCGCGGCGGCGGCCACGTCGGCTGGCGTGCGGCGCGAGGTGGTGACCAGCAGGCTGCCGTCGCGTGGCAGGGCGTCGGCCAGCGCGTCGAAGCGCGTGCGATCGAACCGGTAATGCGCGCTGTCGCCGCCGAGCAGCAATGCGGTGCGCGGTCCAGGCAGCGCCGCCAGCGCGGGGAAGTCGGCGCGCGCCCGCGCCAGCCAGGCATCGTCCACCGGGTGCAGGCTGCCGAGCACGCGCAGCACGTTGTCGCCGCGCAGCGCGTCGTGTTCCGGCGCCACCACCAGGTCCCAGTGCGAAGGCGGCAGGCGCGGGTCAAGGATCTGCACCACGCGGGCGCCGCGCCCGCGCGCCAGCCGGGTTGCCAGCGCCGCCTGCCGGCCGCAGCCGACCGCCAGCCGCGGCGGATCCGCCAGCCGCGCCGCGAACTCCGCGCCGAACCCGCGGGTGCTGCCCGGCGCGCGCCGCGGCGCCATCCAGCGCCAGGGCGCGCGCGGCG
>DASRZN010000169.1:0-2558 GCA_035686325.1 Lysobacteraceae bacterium | reverse complement strand
CAGCACGGACCGGTCCCTGCGCCGCGTCCGCGCTTTCCTGCAACCTGCGTCCGCAGGCCTGCACCGCGGCGGCCCGAACCCAAGGCGATGCCCGTGACCCAGCCTGCAATCCTCGCCCTCGAAGACGGCACCGTGTTCGAGGGCGATTCGGTCGGCGCGCCCGGCCTCGCGGTCGGCGAGGTGGTGTTCAACACCGCCATGACCGGCTACCAGGAGATCGTCACCGATCCCTCCTACGCGCGGCAGATCGTCACCCTCACGTATCCCCACGTCGGCAACACCGGTTGCAACGCGGCGGACGACGAGTCCACCCGCGCCTGGGCCGCCGGCCTGATCGTGCGCGACGTGCCGCGCCGGCCTTCGAGCTGGCGCAGCGAGATCGCGCTGCCGGACTGGCTGGCGCAGCGCAACGTGGTCGCGATCAGCGGCATCGACACCCGCAAGCTGACCCGCCTGCTGCGCGATCGCGGCGCCCAGAACGGCGCGCTGATGGCGGGCGAGGGCATCGACGTGGACGCCGCGGTCGAGGCCGCGCGCAAGTTCCCCGGCCTCAAGGGCATGGACCTGGCGAGGGAGACCTGCACGCGCGATGCCTATGCCTGGAACGCCGGCCAGTTCGACCTCGACCGCCAGGCGTTCATCCCCGGCGGCGGCAGGTTCCGCGTGGTCGCCTACGACTTCGGCACCAAGCTCAACATCCTGCGCATGCTGGCCGAACGCGGGTGCGACCTGACCGTGGTGCCGGCGCAGACTCCGGCCGCGGAGGTGCTGGCGATGCGGCCGGACGGCGTGTTCCTGTCCAACGGCCCGGGCGACCCGGCCGCCTGCGACTACGCGATCGCCGCCACCCGCGAATTCCTCTCGCACAAGATCCCGCTGTACGGCATCTGCCTCGGCCACCAGCTGCTCGGCCTGGCGCTCGGCGCGAAGACGCTGAAGATGAAGTTCGGCCACCACGGCGCCAACCACCCGGTGATCGACCTCGACAGCGGCCGCGTGCTGATCACCAGCCAGAACCACGGTTTCGCGGTGGACGAGGCGACGCTCCCGGCCAACGCACGGGTCACCCACCGCTCGCTGTTCGACGGCTCCAACCAGGGCATCGCGCTGACCGACGCGCCGGCGTTCTCGTTCCAGGGCCACCCGGAGGCGAGCCCGGGGCCTCACGACGTGGCCTACCTCTTCGATCGTTTCATTGCGTCCATGGAGGCGCGCTGACATGCCCAAGCGCACCGACCTCAAGACGATCCTGATCATCGGCGCCGGCCCGATCGTGATCGGCCAGGCCTGCGAGTTCGACTACTCCGGCGCGCAGGCCTGCAAGGCCCTGCGCGAGGAGGGCTACCGGGTGGTGCTGGTCAACAGCAACCCGGCGACGATCATGACCGACCCGAACATGGCCGATGCGGTCTACATCGAGCCGATCAACCGGCAGTCGGTGGAGAAGATCATCGCCAAGGAGCGCCCGGACGCGCTGCTGCCGACCATGGGCGGCCAGACCGCGCTCAACTGCGCGCTCGACCTCGCCGACCACGGCGTGCTTGAGCAGTACGGCGTCGAGCTGATCGGCGCCTCGCGCGACGCGATCCGCACCGCCGAGGACCGCGAACTGTTCAAGCAGGCGATGTCGGAGATCGGGCTGGACAGCCCGAAGTCCGAAGTCGCGCGCAGCTACGAGGAGGCGGTGGCGGTGCAGGCGACCGTCGGCTTCCCGACCATCATCCGCCCCAGTTTCACCCTCGGCGGCAGCGGCGGCGGCATCGCCTACAACCGCGAGGAGTTCGAGGAGATCGTCAAGCGGGGCCTCGAGCTGTCGCCGACCCACGAGGTGCTGATCGAGGAGTCGGTGCTGGGCTGGAAGGAGTTCGAGATGGAGGTGGTCCGCGACACCGCGGACAACTGCATCATCGTCTGCTCGATCGAGAACCTGGATCCGATGGGCGTGCACACCGGCGACTCGATCACCGTCGCCCCCGCGCAGACCCTCACCGACAAGGAATACCAGCGCCTGCGCGACGCCTCGATCGCGGTGCTGCGCAAGATCGGGGTGGACACCGGCGGCTCCAACGTGCAGTTCGGCATCAACGCGCACGACGGCCGCGTGGTGGTGATCGAGATGAACCCGCGCGTGTCGCGCTCGTCCGCGCTGGCGTCCAAGGCAACCGGCTTCCCGATCGCCAAGGTCGCGGCCAAGCTCGCGGTCGGCTACACGCTCGACGAGCTCAAGAACGAGATCACCGGCGGGCTCACGCCGGCCTCCTTCGAGCCGAGCATCGACTACGTCGTCACCAAGATCCCGCGCTTCGCGTTCGAGAAATTCCCGGCGGCCGACTCGCGCCTGACGACGCAGATGAAGTCGGTCGGCGAAGTGATGGCGATCGGGCGCACCTTCCAGGAGTCGTTGCAGAAGGCACTGCGCGGGCTGGAAACCGGCAAGGTCGGCCTCGATCCGACCGGCCTCGACCTCGCCGACGAGGACGGCCTCGCGCGCCTGAAGCGCGAGGTGAAGGAGCCCGGGCCGGAGCGCATCTTCCATCTCGCCGACGCGTTCCGCGCCG
>DASRZN010000168.1:0-6456 GCA_035686325.1 Lysobacteraceae bacterium | reverse complement strand
CAGCAGCTGGCCGCGCAGGCGCACCAGGCGCGCGCCGTCGGCGAGCGACAGCGTGCCGGCGGCGACCAGCGCCGCGTATTCGCCGAGGCTGTGGCCGGCGAGCAGCGCCGGGCGCACGCCGCCCTGCTGCAGCCACGCGCGCCAGACGGCGACGCCGCCGGCGAGCAGCGCGGGCTGGGTGAATTCGGTGCGGTTGAGCTGCTCCTCCGGGCCGTCCTGCGCCAGCGTCCACAGGTCCGCGCCGGCGCCTTCCGACGCCTCGGCGAAGGCCTCGCGCACGACCGCATGCTGCTGCGCGAGTTCCGCGAGCATGCCGACCGACTGCGAGCCCTGGCCGGGGAAGACGAAAGCGAGTTGCGCGGACGGCTGGGTCACGGGGGTCCCTCGGAAAAGACGCGGCATGATACGGATGCAGCGCGCCTTGCGTCTGTACTGGACCGTATGCGAGGCCCCGCTGCGCGCGGGACGTTCGCATGCGGGATCAGTAGCGCAGCAGCGCCGCGCCCCAGGTGAAGCCGCCGCCGAAGGCTTCCAGCAGCAGCAGCTGGCCGCGCTGGACCTTGCCCGAGCGCACGACCTCGTCCAGCGCCAGCGGCACCGAGCCCGAGGAGGTGTTGCCGTGGCGGTCGACGGTGACGACCACGCGCTCCATCGGCATGTCCAGCCGCTTGGCGGTCGCCTCGATGATGCGCAGGTTGGCCTGGTGCGGGATCAGCCAGTCGATGTCGTGGCGGTCCAGGCCGTTCGCCTCGAGCGTCTCCTCGACCACCGCGTCGAGCGCCTTCACCGCGTGCTTGAAGACCTCGTTGCCGGTCATCAGCACCTTCACGCCGGCGTTGTGCTCGCCCGGCTTGAACCCGACCGACACGCCCACCGGGTTCCACAGCAGCTCCTTCTTGGCGCCGTCCGCGTGCAGGTGGGTGTTGAGGATGCCGGTCTCTGCATCCGCCTTGAGCACGACCGCGCCGGCGCCGTCGCCGAACAGCACGCAGGTGCTGCGGTCGTTCCAGTCGAGCATGCGGGTCAGGGTCTCGGCGCCGACCACCAGCGCGGTCTTCACCGCGCCGCTGCGGATGAACTTCTCGGCCACCGACAGTGCGTAGACGAAGCCGGAGCAGGCCGCGTTGACGTCGAACGCGGGGCAGCCGTTGGCGCCCAGCCGCGCCTGCAGCAGGCAGGCGGTGGAGGGGAAGATGAGATCGGGCGTGGTCGTGCCGAGCACGATCAGCTCGAGCTCGGAGGCCTCGACGCCGGCCGCTTCCAGCGCCCGCACCGCGGCGTGGTAGGCGAGGTCGCCGGTGGTCTCGCCCTCGGCGGCGACGTGGCGCTCGCGGATGCCGGTGCGGCTGGCGATCCACTCGTCGCTGGTTTCGACGATCTTCGCGAGGTCGTCGTTGCTCAGGACCTTCTCCGGCAGGTAGCTGCCGGTGCCGGCGATGCGGGCGAAAACCCGCGGAGTGGCGCCTTGCTGGCTCATGCGTTGCTGTCCCTCAGGCCGGCGCGTTCACGCCCGGCACGGTCCGCGGCGAGCATTGCATCCCTGCCTCGCCCAAAAGAAAAACACGACGCGGGCACGGGGCCCGCATCGCGTCATTGTGCACCGGCTTGCCGCCGCGAGGGGACGGCGCCGTACGGCGGGTGCTTATTCTTCGTCGACGACGCGCGTCTTCGGCGCGATCACCTGCTTGCCGCGGTAGTAGCCGTCGGCGGTCACGTGATGGCGCAGGTGGGTCTCGCCGCTGGTCGGATCGGTCGCCAGCTGCTTGCCCTTGAGGGCATCGTGCGAGCGGCGCTGGCCGCGGCGGGAGGGGGAAACGCGGGACTTCTGCACAGCCATGGGATTGCTCCAGCTTCGTATTCGTCGATGCGGCGCGGAATGCGCCGCTAATCCTTCTTCTTCAATGCGGCGAGCGCCGCGAACGGCCCCGCCTTCGCCGCCTCTTCCTCCGGCGGCGACCATTCGTGCTCCAGCGGCTCGCTGCCGGGCGCCAGCGGCACCACCGGCAGGGCGAGGATGAGCTCGTCCTCGACCAGTTCCGCCGGCCGCAGCGCCCCGTCCTCGGGCACCAGCAGCGGCTCGTAGCCTTCCGGCAGCGCGGCCTCGTCCGCTTCGTCGCGGACCAGGCCGAGCCGCTGCACCACCTTCACCGGCAGCAGGAAGCGCTGCAGCGAACGCTGGCACTGCAACGGCAGTTCGGCATCGATGCGCAATTCGGCATAGGCAATGCCGAGGTTGTCGCGATCGAAGCCGATCCCGTAGCCGACCCGTCCCTCCGGCTCGCACAACCCATCGCGCAGGCGCGGCAGCGAAGCGAGCGGCAGGCTGCCCTCGAAGCTGCGCCGCGCGGCGACCATGCGCCAGGCGTCCAGGACCTCGGGAACCCGCGATTCCGGCACGTCGGGGGACATAAGCCGCGGAATGGTAGGCCCTGCAGCCGCCCCTGTCAAAGCGCCAAGCCCTTGCCGGCGCTGGAATTTGCCCCGGCCGGGGCGGCGCGGCAGACTGCCCCTTCCGCCGCCCGGACGCCGCCCTTGGCCACCGTCGCCATCCTGTCGCTCCTCGCCCTGGCCGCCGTGGCCCTCGCCTTCGCCCTGCGCCAGCGCAGCAGCCGCCGCCAGCAGGTCGTGCGCCAGCTGCTGGACGCGGCCGACGCCCTGGAGGCGCGGCTGCGCACCGCCCGCGCCGAGATCGAGGCGATCGCCGGCGACGACAGCAACCCGGTGCAGGAAGCGATGCACGAGATGCTGCGGCAGCGCCTGTGGCTGCAGCAACACGGCGAGCAGGCCTCGCTGCAGCAGCTGGCCGCGGTGCGCGATTCGATCGACGCCGCCCGCGCGCGCATCGACCGCCAGCTCGAGCGGCTGGACCAGGCCCGCGCCGCACAACCATGAACGGGACCCGGCTGGTCCTGGCCTCGACCTCCCGCTACCGGCGCGAACTGCTGGAGCGGCTGCGCCTGCCCTTCGACGTGGCGCGCCCCGCGGTCGACGAGACGCCCCTGCCCGGCGAAGCACCCGCGGCGCTGGCCATGCGCCTGGCGCGGGCGAAGGCCGAGGCGGTCGCCGCCGGCGGCGACGCCTGGGTGGTCGGCTCCGACCAGGTCGCCGCCCTGGGCGACGACGCGCTCGGCAAGCCGGGCAGCGTCGAGGCCGCGCAGGAACAATTGCGACGCATGTCGGGACGCAGCGTCGCGTTCCTCACCGCCGTCTGCCTGGCGCACCGCGACGGCCGCGCCTGGCAGGCGCTGGACACCACCACGGTGCGGTTCCGCACGCTGTCGGAGGAGGAAATCGCGCGTTACGTCGCCGCCGAACGGCCGCTGGACTGCGCCGGCAGCTTCAAGTCCGAGGGGCTCGGCATCGCCCTGTTCGAAGCGATCGAGACGGTGGACCCGACCGCGTTGGTCGGCCTGCCGCTGATCGCGACCGCCGGACTGCTGCGGCGCGCGGGCTTCGCCCTGCCCTGAAGGCGCCGCGGCCGCCGTGCAGGCTCAGCGCACGTCCAGCGGCTGCTCGCTCCACGCCTCGACACTGCCGTCGCGCCCATGCAGGCGCAGCCCGAGCCAGTGCCGCCCGGGCGTCAACGCATCCGCCGGGAGCTGCGCCCGGAAGCCGACGCGCGGATGCTGGGGATCGTTCGAGATCCGCCAGAACACCCGCACGCCCGGTGCCTCCAAGCCGTAGCGCGCCCGCGCGCGCAACCGGCCGTCGAGCAGCACCTCGACCCGATCGAGGCCGACGCCGTCCTTGAACGCCCAACCTTCGACCTCCAGCGGGACACCCGCGGCGACCCGCGCGCCGCGCGCCGGCGCATCGATCCAGGCCATCGCCGGCGTCACGCAGGCGCCGCGCGGCGCGCCCTCCCGCAGGCCGAGGCGGAACAGCAGGAAGCGCTGCGCGCCATGGTCCACGCTCACCACCGTCGGCGGCGGCAGCGGCCCCAGCCGCGCGCACAGTTCATGGTAATAGGCGAGCAACTCGCGATAGCGGACCTCGTTCGCGCCGACCACCAGCAGCACCGGCCCGTCGCCCGGATCGGCGTATCCGTCCTCGCGCAGCCCCCACAGGGCGAGCTGCGGCGCGCGCCCATGCTTGCGATTGAGCGGATGCGGCAGCACCGCGATGTCGGGTTCGCCGAGGGCGAAACCGAGTTCGGCGCCGATCTTGAAGCTGCCGGCGAGCAGGCGCGTCCCGGCCGGCATGCGCGCGCGCTCGTCGCGCACCGCGTCGGCGAGCTTTTCCCAGCCGGCGAAGTTGGCCGGATACCAGCGCGTGGCCGCGGCCTGCGCGCGCAGCGCCGGCACCGACACCGCCGCGTAGTAGCCGAGCACCCCGGCCAGGCCCGCCGCCGCGACCGCGGCGGTGGTCCAGCGGAGCCAGCGCGGCCAGGCGGCGAGCACGCCGGGCAGCAGCGGCAACAGCGCGACGTAACCCGGCAACGGCCAGTGGAAGCTGACCCGCTCGGTGTCGGCGAGGAAGCCGAGCGCGAAGAATCCCAGCACCACCAGCGCGCCCAGCCACGCGAAATAGCGCGGGACCACCGCGGCGTCGCGCCGATGCTTCCACGCGGCCAGCAGCAGCGCGGCGAACAGCAGCGGCGTCACCAGCAGCGCCTGCACCGCGAGGAAATCGATGCCGTCGGCGTGGAAGGCCCACGGATGGCGGTCGACCAGCTGGAAGCGCAGGCCGGCCTCGGCGTTGTCGAGATTCCAGGCCACCAGCGGCGTCCACGCGGCGACGCCGCAGGCGATCGCGACCAGCACCCGCGGATCGCGCAGCGCACGCCGCCCGGCCGGCAACAGCAGCAGCACCACCCCGCCGACCGCGAGCACGGCGATGAAGCGGTAGTGGCTGAGCGCGCCGATCGCCATGCCGATCGCCAGTTCCAGCGCCGCGCCCGCGCCGACCTCGCGCAGCAGGCGGCTGCCCGCGTCCATGCACAGCAGGGTGGCCAGCGCCATCGCCGCGTCGGGCACGGCGAGCAGGCCGAGGGTGCCGGCCAGCGGCAGCAACATCGCGAACACGCCCGCCTGCCAGCCGCGCAGCGCACCGAACTCGCGCGCGGTGATCCGCATCACCAGCCACGGCAGCAACGCCGCCACCAGCAGGAACGGCAGCCGCAGCGCCAGCGGGTGCTGGCCGCCGAGGGCGACCCCGAGCCGCGTCATCCAGGCGGTCAAACCCGGCAGGTCCGAATAGGCCCAGGCCAGGTGCTGCCCTTCCTGCCAGTAGAAGGCCTCGTCCACGAACAACGGCAACTGCGCGGCCAGCACCAGCTTCGCCGCCAGCAGGCCCAGCCACAGCGCGAGGAAGGCCTGCCGCGTCCGCACTTCGTTCCGCATCCGCATGCGCCTCGTTACACTCGCCCCGGGAGTTGCGATGCATGGCGGCGAAGCGGCGAACGCTCCGCGCGCGCCGGCGGCAGGCACTCCTGCCGCGACCGGTCGCGCCGCGCACCGGCTCCAACTCCGAGGTGCGCATGCCTGCAACGCCCGCCATGCTACCCGACCGCCTGCGCGAGACGCTCGCCGCCGCGGTCGCCCAGGTCAACACGCTGGTGCTGGGCAAACCGCAGGAGGTGCGGCTGGCCTTCGTCGCGATCCTGTCCGACGGCCACCTCCTGATCGAGGATTTGCCGGGGCTGGGCAAGACCACGCTCGCGCACGCGCTCGCCGCGACCCTCGGCCTCGGCTTCCAGCGGGTGCAGTTCACCTCCGACCTGCTGCCGTCGGACATCGTCGGCGTGTCGGTCTACGACGCGCAGGCGCGCCGGTTCGACTTCCACCCCGGCCCGGTGTTCACCCACGTCCTGCTCGCCGACGAGATCAACCGCGCGCCGCCCCGCACGCAAAGCGCGCTGCTGGAGGCGATGGCGGAGCACCAGGTGACGGTGGACGGCAGCACCCACGCGCTGCCAAACCCGTTCTTCGTGATCGCGACGCAGAACCCGGTCGACCTCGCCGGCACCTACCCGCTGCCCGATTCGCAGCTCGACCGGTTCCTGTTGCGGCTGAGCCTCGGCTACCCCGGCGAACAGGCCGAGCGCAGCCTGCTGGCAGGCGCCGACCGCCGCGACCTGATCGCGCAGTCGCTGCCGCTGCTCGGCGCCGACGACGTCATCGCGCTGCGCGAGGCGGTCGCCGGCGTGCGCGCCAGCGACGCCCTGCTCGACTACCTGCAGGCGCTGCTGACCCGCAGCCGCGAGCAGCCGGGCGTGCGCGTCGGCCTGTCGCCGCGCGCCGGCATCGCCCTGCTGCGCGCGGCGCGCGCGTACGCGCTGCTGCTCGGCCGCGGGCACGTGCTGCCGGAGGACGTGCAGGCGCTGTTCGGCCCGGTGGCCGCGCACCGGCTGGTGCCCGAGAGCGACGCCAGCCACGATCCCGCGGCGCTGGCCAGGGCGATCCTGCACGCCGTGCCGGTGGACTGAGATGGGGCGGCGCGAGCGGCTGCGCCGGC
>DASRZN010000167.1:0-7741 GCA_035686325.1 Lysobacteraceae bacterium | reverse complement strand
CCGCACCGCTGGCGCCGATGATCAGCCGGTCCGGCGCGCCGATCGCCAGCACCGCGGCGAGGTTGGCGAAGGCGCCGCCGAGCAGGAACAGGGCGAGGAAGCGCCACGCGCCCATCACCCGTTCGGCGGGCAGGCCGAAGATCAGCAGGAAGGCGAGGTTGCCGAGCAGGTGCGCCCAGTCGGCGTGCAGGAACAGCGCGCTGAACAGCCGCAGGCCGCGGCCGTCGGTCCACAGCCCGCGCCAGGTGGACACCTCCAGCGGCGGCCCGCCGGTCAGCGCGCCCCAGTCCAGCAGCAGGCCGCGCTGGATCGCGCCGGGCCGCGTGCTCGCCCACAGGTAGGCCAGCCACAGCAGGGCGAACAGCAGCGGCGTGGCCCAGCGCAGGGACGGATGGCTGCGGTTGGGGATGGCGACGAACATGGCCGGGGCACGATAGCCGAAGCGGGGGCGCCGGGGGCGCGCCCCGGCTGCCGCCCGCGGGGGTTTCGCGCGTTGCCCGCGCGGGCGCCGGACGCGCCGGCGGCAGCCCAACCTGTCCGTGTCCTGACCGCCCGGGCGCCCCGTCAAGGCTGCGTTACTTTTCCATTAACGCCACGATATAGTGCATACGGCGTCGTATGTCGGGAGGGGTTCCGGCAACGTCCGGACCACGCGGTCCGGGGTCGACGACTTCGTGGTCAAAACCAGAAAGAACCGTTACCGGAGAGAGCAATGCATATCGCGTCCCGCGTTACCCAGCTTTCCGCCCTCGCGCTCGGCATCGCCGGCGTGCTCGCTTGCGGCCAGGCCGATGCTTCGGGCTTCCAGCTGCGCGAAAACAGCGTCAAGAACCTCGGTCGCGCCAACACCGGCACTACCGTCGCCCGCGACGATGCGTCGGTCGTGGCCAACAACCCGGCGGCGATGGTCAACCTGGACAAGGCGACGTTCCAGGTCGACCTGACCAGCATCAACCTCGATGCGGACTTCGACGGCGGCGGCTTCGCCAATGCCGGCACTCCGCTGGCCAGCCCGCTCAGCGGCGGCGACGGCGGCGACCCCGGCGACCCGGCGCTGGTGCCGGCGATGGCGATGGTGTTCCCGATCGGCGACGACTTCCGCCTCGGCGCCAGCGTCAGCGCGCCGTTCGGCCTGAAGACCGAGTACGACAGCGACTGGGTCGGCCGCTACACGGCGCTGACCTCCGACGTGAAGATCGTCGACCTGACCGTGTCCGGCGCTTGGGCGGTGAACGACCGGTTCTCGCTCGGCCTCGGCGTGATCCTGCAGCGCAGCGAGGTGACCCTGTCCA
The DNA here is from genome assembly GCA_035686325.1 of Lysobacteraceae bacterium. Classification (GTDB taxonomy): domain Bacteria; phylum Pseudomonadota; class Gammaproteobacteria; order Xanthomonadales; family Xanthomonadaceae; genus JABFWF01. The sequence continues at coordinate 6,449 of DASRZN010000167.1, read as the reverse complement.
AGGCCGTCGACTTCGGTTCCGCGCTGTGCCTGGGCTCGGGCAACCCGCTGAACTGCGCCAACCCGGCGTTCCCGTTCCATCCGCAGCAGCAGGACGGCACCGTCGTGGTGGACGGCAGCGACAACGACTGGGGCTGGGTTGCCGGCTTCCAGTGGCGCCCGGTCGAGAACGTCACGATTGGCTACGCGCACCATTCCGAGATCGACCACACCCTGCGCGGGCACGCCGACTTCACCCTGCCGGGCGCGGCGGTGGCGGCGCTTGGTCCGCTGGCCCCGGCCGACGGTGCGATCTACGCGCCGCTGACCACCCCGGCGACCGACACCCTCAGCCTCGAGTGGGCCGTCAACGAGAACGTGCGCGTGCTCGCCGACGTGCAGCGCACCGGCTGGCACACCCTGGAGCAGGTGGCGATCTTCCGCGACGGCGGCGCCCCGCTGGGCGCGCCGGAAGTGTTCGATTGGGACGACACCTACTACTTCGGCGTCGGCGCCGAGTGGGACATCAGCCCGTCGTTCACCCTGCGCGCGGGCATCGCCCAGGACCAGACGCCGACCCAGGACGCCCACCGCACGCCGCGCCTGCCGGACAACGACCGCAAGCTGTACTCGATCGGTGCGACCTGGCACGCCAGCGACGCGCTGAGCATCGACGCGGCCTTCCAGCGCATCACCATCGACACCCCGACGGTCGACATCCTCGCCCCGGGCGCGTCGCCGGTGCTGCCGCCGTCCAGCCTGACCGGCGAGTTCAGCGGCCACGCCAACCTGTTCGGCGTGGCGATGCAGTACCGCTTCTGAGGTTCCGCGCGGGCAGCCGCCCGCACGGACCGCAGCACCGAGGCCCCGCTCGCGCGGGGCCTCTTTTTTGCCGCTCAGTAGGAGAACGAGTACGCGCAGGGCGTGGGCGAAACCACCGCCGCGCCCTGGTTGAGCTGGGCGAGGAAGTTCTTCAGCCGCTCCTGGTAGGCGCGCTCCGGATGCCCGGAGAAGGTGATCGGGTTGGCGCCCAGCGAATTGTTGGCGAGCGCCATCAGTTCGTTGATGGTGCCGCCGAACGGCGCATACACGCGGTTGCCGTTGACGAAGCCGGCCTCGACGTTGAGCCGCATCGCCGCGAGGTGCACCGACAGCATGTAGGCCATGTTGGTCGCGGTGCCGCCGAGCAGCCAGGTCCGGAACTGGGCGTAATCGGCCGGATCGAAGTTCTGGCCGTTGGCGTCGCGCAGGTTGAGCGAGGACAGCAGCGCGAGTTCGGGCAGGTAGGAGCTGCCATCCATCAGCGTCGCGAAGCCGTTCTTGTTGCTCCAGAAACCGGGAGTGCGCCCGCCGCCCGCCTTGGTGCAATAGTTGCCGAACTTGACGCGGGTGGTCTGCCCGCCGACGACCTTGACCCCGGTCAGCGGGTTGATCGGGTTGCCGGCGCCGTCGCGCGGCGAGCTCTGCACCCAGTTGGTCTGCAGCGGCGTGCCTTCGCGCACGACGTAGTCGCTGGCGGCGAGCACGCCGAACACGGCGTTGCCGTAGACGTTGGTGTTGCGGGTGGAACTGTACGCGCGGCTGACCGAAGTCACCGTCATCCGCCAGCCCGGCAGCATCGGCTCGCCGGCGTCGTGCACGCCGTTGGCGTTGGCGTCGTAGAACTTCTTGGCGATCAGTTCGCCGCACTGGCAGTTGGCGTACGCCGTACCGGCGACCAGGCTGGCGGTGAGCACGGCGACCTTGAGGGTACGCAACAGGGGGGAAGCGTCCATGACACATCCTTGCTTGGCATTGGGGGGAGGGGCGTCCGTCACGCGGACGACACAGGGGCAGCGGCAATGACCGGACCGCCCGCCGGCATGCAGCGCGGCAGGCGGTCGCCGGGCGCGAAAGTGTGACCGGCGTCACGTAATAGGATGGTCGACGTGGGGCCGGTGTGAAGGCCGGCGCTTCCACGTTTCACTCCGCCGTGGCGCGCGGCGGACGCCGCGCGTCGGCGTTCCGATCACCAGAGGGTTACGGCGCGCGCACGCCGAAGCGGTCACGCGGCGCGCCGGCGGCCCCTCATTCGCCCAGGGTCAGCAGCGAGGCGTTGCCGCCAGCCGCGGTGGTGTTGATGGTGACCGTCTTTTCGGTGGCGAAGCGTGGCAGGTAGTGCGGCCCGCCGGCCTTCGGGCCGGTGCCGGACAGGCCCTGGCCGCCGAACGGCTGCACGCCCACGACGGCGCCGATCTGGTTGCGGTTGACGTAGGCGTTGCCGACTTTCGCCCGCGAGACGATGTAGTCGATGGTCTCGTCGATGCGGGAGTGGATGCCGAGGGTGAGGCCATAGCCGGTGGCGTTGATCGCGGCGATCACCTGGTCGAGTTCGCTCGCCTTCCAGCGGATCAGGTGCAGCGCCGGGCCGAAGTTCTCGCGGGTCAGCTGCGACAGCGAGCGCAGTTCCCACGCGGTCGGCGCGAAGAAGGTGCCGTGCGCGGTCGCCTCCGGATCCAGCGGCGCCTGCGCGATCAGCTTCGCCTCGCCGCGCATGCGCCCGGCGTGCTCGTCGAGCAGGCACAGCGCGTCGGCGTCGATCACCGGACCGACGTCGGTGGACAGCAGGCCGGGGTCGCCGACCTTCAGCTCGGCCATCGCGCCGGCCAGCATGGCGGTGACCTTGTCGGCGATGTCCTCCTGCACGAACAGCACCCGCGCGGCCGAGCAGCGCTGCCCGGCCGAGGTGAAGGCGGAGGCCAGCGCGTCCTTGACCAGCTGCTCGGGCAGCGCCGAGGAGTCGCCGATCAGCGCGTTCTGGCCGCCCGTCTCGGCGATCAGCACGCCGATCGCGGCGTCGCGCGCGGCCAGCGCGCGGTTGATCGCGCGCGCGGTGTCGGTGGAACCGGTGAAGGCGACGCCGGCCACGCGCGGATCCTTGGTCAGCGCGGCGCCGACCGTGCCGCCGTCGCCCGGCAGGAACTGCAGCACAGTTTCCGGCACGCCGGCCTCGTGAAGCAGCTTCACCGCGTGGTAGCCGACGAGGTTGGTCTGCTCGGCGGGCTTGGCGAGCACGCTGTTGCCGGCGGCCAGCGCGGCCGCGACCTGGCCGGCGAAGATCGCCAGCGGGAAGTTCCACGGCGAGATGCACACGAACACGCCGCGGCCCTGCAGGCGCAGGGAGTTGGATTCGCCGGTCGGGCCCGGCAGCTGTTCCGCCGCGCCGAACAGCTGGCGCGCCTGGCCGGCGTAGTAGCGCAGGAAGTCGACCGCCTCGCGCACCTCGGCGACGCCGTCCGGGATGGTCTTGCCCGCCTCCCGCGTGCACAGCGCGATGAACTGCGGCATGCGTTGTTCGAGCAGGTCGGCGGCGCGTTCCAGGATCACCGCGCGCGAGGCGGCCGGCAGCGCATCCCACGCCGGCTGCGCGGCGACCGCGTTCTGCAGCGCGCGCTCGACCGTGCCGGCGTCGGCGGGCGTCCAGTGGCCGACGACCTGGCGGCGGTCGGCCGGGTTCGTCACCGCGATCTCCGGCGCCGCCGACCGCGCGCCCGGCACCAGCGGCGTGGCGCGCCAGCTTTCGCGCGCGGAGGCGTTGACCGCGTCGGCGAGCGCGCGCAGCTGGTCGTCGTTGGCGAGGTTGATGCCCATCGAATTGGTCCTGTCATGGCCATGCGCGCGGTACAGGTCGCGCGGCAGCGGGATGCGGGGGTGGGGGATGCTGTCGAACGCGGCGACGGTCTCGAGCGGGTCGCGGATCAACTCGTCGATCGCCACGTCCTCGTCTGTGATGCGGTTGACGAAGCTGGAGTTGGCGCCGTTCTCGAGCAGGCGCCGCACCAGGTAGGGCAACAGGTCCTCGTGCGAGCCGACCGGCGCGTACACGCGGCACGGCACGTCCAGCCGGTCGGCCGGGATCACCTCGGCGTAGAGGTCGTCGCCCATGCCGTGCAGCTTCTGGAACTCGAACGCGCGGCCGGCGGCCAGCCGGTGCACCGCGGCGATCGTCTGCGCGTTGTGGGTCGCGAACATCGGATAGAGCGCGTCCGACGCGTCCAGCATCCGGCGCGCGTTGGCGAGGTAGCTGACGTCGGTGTTCGGCTTGCGGGTGAACACCGGGTAGCCGGCCTGGCCGTCGACCTGCGCGCGCTTGACCTCGCTGTCCCAGTACGCGCCCTTGACCAGCCGCACCGGGATCCGGCGGCCGACCCGGCGGGCGAGGTCGGCGAGGAAGTCGATCACGAACGGCGCGCGCTTCTGGTAGGCCTGCACCGCCAGGCCGTAGCCTTCCCAGCCGTCCAGCGACGGATCGGCGTAGGCGGCGGCGATCACGTCGAGCGACAGCTCGAGGCGGTCGGCCTCCTCGGCGTCGATGGTGAAGCCGATGCCGTGCGACTTCGCCAGCCGCGCCAGTTCCAGCACGCGCGGAGTCAGCTCGGCCAGCACCCGCGCGCGCTGGGCATGCTCGTAGCGCGGGTGCAGCGCGGACAGCTTGACCGAGATCGACGGCGCGGCGAAAACCCCGTCGGCGGCGCCGTCGCCGTCGCCGACGCTGCGGCCGATCGCGTCGATCGCCATCCGGTAGGCGGCGAGGTAGCGCTCGGCGTCGGCGGCGGTCAGCGCGGCCTCGCCGAGCATGTCGAACGAGTAGCGGTAGCGCGCGTTGTCGCCCTTGCGCGAGCGCGCCAGCGCTTCCTCGATGCTGCGGCCCATCACGAACTGGTGGCCCATGATCCGCATCGCCTGGCGCACCGCCAGCCGGATCACCGGCTCGCCGATGCGGCCGAGCAGGCGCTTGAAGGCGCCGTGCACGTCGCGCCGGGTCTCGTCGGCGAGGTCGACCAGGTGCCCGGTCAGCATCAGGCCCCAGGTCGAGGCGTTGACCAGCACCGAGTCGGACTGGCCCATGTGCCGCTTCCAGTCGGCTTCGCCGAGCTTGTCGCGGATCAGCTTGTCGGCGGTGTCCGGATCGGGGATGCGCAGCAGCGCCTCGGCCACGCACATCAGCAGCACGCCCTCCTCGCTGCCGAGGTCGTACTGGCGCATGAAGGCCTCGATCGCGCCCTGGTCCTGCGCGCGCGCGCGGACCCGGCGGACGAGGTCGGCGGCGGTCGCCTGCACCGCCGCCTGGTCGGCGGCCGGCAGCCGCGCCTGGGCCAGCAGCGCGCGCACCGCCTCGGTCTCGTCGCGCACCCAGGCGGCGGTGATCGCGGCGCGTGCCGGGGCCGGCGGCGGGGGCAGCTCGGGGGCGAGCAGCGGCTGCGGCGCGGGCGCCGTCGGGGCGGAGGAGGATGGGTTCATCGGGGGCGTGGAGGCCGCGGGAAACCGCCATTTTAGCGGTCGCCGCCCCGGTCCGGCAGCCCGCGCGGCTTGCCGCGGCAACCGGCGCAGGGATACCATGCTGCGGCTTACGTGGCGGTTCTGCACGGCCGCGCCATGATCCATGTCAATTCGTGCCGGGAGCGGCCGCGGCCTGCTCCGCGTCGCGGCGCGGGTTCTCCCAGCGTCCGTGGTACGACCGGCATGGAGGGGGCGCTCCGGCGGAAGCGCGGACGGGTGCAACAAGAATCATTGCGAATCTGGGGCTCGATGATGACAGCCGGTCGTTTCAAGCGTTGGGGCATGGGAATCGCGGCGATGGCGCTGCCGCTGGTGGCGTGGGCGCAGGGCGCGGCCACCGATGTCGAGCCCGCCGAGCCGGTGCGCTGGCAGCTCAACATGACGCCGGGCGTCACCCACACGGCGCAGATGGCCTACGACGCGCACATGTTCGCGCTGTGGGTGTGCGTGGCGATCGGCCTGCTGGTGTTCGCGGCGATGGCGGTGGCGATCGTCAAGTTCCGCAAGTCCAAGGGCGCGGTCGCCGCGACCTGGAGCCACAACACCACCGCCGAGATCATCTGGACCGTGGTGCCGGTGATCATCCTGGTGGTGATGGCCTGGCCGGCCACCGCCAAGCTGATCTCGCAGTACGACACCCGCAACTCCGAGATGACCATCAAGGTCACCGGCTACCAGTGGATGTGGAAGTACGAGTACCTGGGCGAGGGCGTGGACTTCACCAGCCGCCTCGACCGCGAGTCGGACGCGCTGCGCCAGACCGGGCAGGTGCCGACCCTGGCCGCCAACCCGCATTATCTGCGCGACGTCGACAATCCGCTGGTGGTGCCGGTCGACACCAAGATCCGCTTCGTGATCACCGCCGACGACGTCATCCACGCCTGGTGGGTGCCGGCGCTGGGCTGGAAGCAGGACGCGATCCCCGGGATCATCAACGAGGCCTGGACCGACGTGAAGGCGCCGGGCATCTACCGCGGCCAGTGCGCCGAGCTGTGCGGCAAGGACCACGGCTTCATGCCGATCGTGGTCAAGGCCGTGAGCAAGCAGGAATTCAACACCTGGCTGGCCGAACAGAAGGCGAAGAACGCGCCTGTCGTCGCGCCGGCGCAGGCGGCTCCCGCGGAAGAAGCGGCGCCGGCCGAAGAAGCGGCC
>DASRZN010000166.1:0-3411 GCA_035686325.1 Lysobacteraceae bacterium | reverse complement strand
GCCCGCCAACTACAACTCGCCGGGGCAGATCGTGATCGGCGGCCACGCCGTCGCGGTCGATCGCGCGCTCGCGCTGCTGGCCGAACGCGGCGTGCGCAAGGCGGTCAAGCTCGCGGTCAGCGTGCCTTCGCACACGCCGCTGATGCGCGACGCGGCTGACCGCCTCGCCCGTGCGATGGACGACGTCGCCTGGCACGCGCCGCAACTGCCGGTGGTGCAGAACGTGGACGCGCAGGTGCACGAGGGCGTCGCCGCGATGCGTGATGCGCTGGTGCGCCAGCTGTACCTGCCGGTGCAGTGGACCGGCTGCGTGCAGGCCCTGGCCGCGCGCGGCGCGACCCGCATCGGCGAATGCGGCCCGGGCAAGGTGCTCACGGGCCTGGTCAAGCGCATCGACAAGGCGCTGGATGCGCGCGCGCTCGCGTCGCCGGCGGACTTCGACGCGGCGCGCAACGAATGGAGCTACGCATGAACGACGTCCTCCAGGGCGAGGTCGCGCTGGTCACCGGCGCCAGCCGCGGCATCGGCGCCGCGATCGCCGACGAACTGGCCGCGCAGGGCGCGACCGTCGTCGGCACCGCGACCTCCGACAACGGCGCCGCCGCGATCGACGCGCGCCTGAAGCCGCTCGGCGGCCACGGCCGCAAGCTGGACGTCACCGACGCCGTGGCGGTCGACGCGCTGATCGAGGAGGTCGGCAAGCAGGTCGGCGCGATCACCATCCTGGTCAACAACGCAGGCATCACCCGCGACAACCTGCTGATGCGGATGAAGGACGAGGACTGGAACGCGATCCTCGACACCAACCTCACCAGCGTGTACCGCCTGTCCAAGGCGGTGATGCGCGGGATGATGAAGGCGCGCCGCGGCCGCATCGTCAGCATCGCCTCTGTGGTCGGCGTGACCGGCAACGCGGGGCAGGCGAACTACGCCGCGGCCAAGGCCGGGATCATCGCGTTCAGCAAGTCGCTGGCCAAGGAGATCGGCTCGCGCGGGGTGACCGTGAACGTGGTCGCGCCCGGCTTCATCGACACCGACATGACCCGCGCCCTGCCAGACGCGGCCCGCGAGGCCCTGCTCGGCCAGATCGCGCTCGGCCGCCTCGGCGAGCCGGCGGACATCGCCCGCGCGGTGGCCTTCCTGGCGGGCCCCGGCGGGGCCTACATCACCGGCGAGACCCTGCACGTCAACGGCGGCATGTACATGCCGTAAACGGGCGCCCCTGGCGTCCGGACCGGCTTCCCGGGGCTTGCACGCCCGGCGCCGGCTTTCCCTTACACTATCCGTCTGAACAGACTCCGGGAGGAGCGAGCACCCATGAGCACCATCGAAGAGCGCGTCAAGAAGATCGTCGTCGAGCAGCTTGGCGTCAAGGAAGAGGAAGTCACCAACAACGCCTCGTTCGTCGACGACCTCGGCGCAGACTCGCTCGACACCGTCGAGCTGGTGATGGCGCTCGAGGAAGAGTTCGAGTGCGAGATCCCGGACGAGGAAGCCGAGAAGATCACTTCCGTCCAGCAGGCGATCGATTACGTCAAGGCCCACGTCAAGGCCTGACATCCGCAATCCAGTCCGGCCCGTTCGGCCGGATGCCACGCGACGCCGCCCGGCGCCGGCGTGGCGGCCGGGGCCGCTTCTGCGGCCCCGCGCGTTTCCACAACCGCATTCGCCAGCGTAGGGCGAGTTCGAGGAGTCCGACATGTCCTCCAAACGCCGCGTAGTGATCACCGGCCTCGGCATCGTCTCGCCGCTGGGCAACGACCTGGCCTCGAGTTGGGACGGCATCGTCAACGGCCGTTCCGGCATCGGGCCGATCACCCACTTCGACGCGTCCGCGTTCCCGACCCGCATTTCCGGCGAGGTCCGCGACTTCGACCCGGCCCAGTGGATCCCGGCGAAGGACGTCAAGAAGATGGACCCCTTCATCCACTACGGCGTCGCCGCCTCGTTCATGGCGCTGCGCGACGCCGGCCTGGAGACCCTTGGCGAGGAACAGGCCGAGCGCGTCGGCGTCGCCATCGGCGCCGGCATCGGCGGCCTCAACGGCATCGAGGAAACGACGCTGAAGTACGCCGCCGGCGGCCCGCGCAAGGTGTCGCCGTTCTACGTGCCGAGCACGATCATCAACATGATCGCCGGCCACGTCTCGATCATGACCGGGGCGAAGGGCCCGAACATCGCCGCGGTCACCGCCTGCACCACGGCGACCCACAACATCGGCCTCGCCGCGCGCATGATCCAGCACGGCGACGCCGACGCCATGATCGCCGGCGGCGCCGAGTACGCGACCACGCCGACCTCGCTCGGCGGCTTCTGCGCGATGAAGGCGCTGTCCACCCGCAACGACGAGCCCGCGAAGGCGTCGCGGCCGTGGGACAAGGACCGCGACGGCTTCGTCATGGGTGACGGCGCCGGCATCGTGATCCTCGAGGACTACGAGCGGGCCAAGGCGCGCGGCGCGCGCATCTACTGCGAGCTCGCCGGCTTCGGCATGAGCGGCGACGCCTTCCACATGACCGCGCCGAGCGAAAGCGGCGAGGGCGCCGCGCGCTGCATGGTCGCCGCGATTCGCGACGCCGGCATCGATCCGGCGACGATCGGCTACATCAACGCGCACGGTACCTCGACCCCCGCCGGCGACCTCGCCGAGACGATGGCGGTCAAGGCCGCGCTCGGCGAGCACGCCTACCGCACGATGGTCAGCTCGACCAAGTCGATGACCGGCCACCTGCTGGGCGCCGCCGGCGGCATCGAGGCGGTGTTCTCGGCGATGGCGCTGCACACCGGGGTGATCCCGCCGACGATCAACCTCGACGATCCGTCCGAGGGCTGCGACCTCGACTACGTGCCGCACGTCGCGCGCGAGAAGCAGGTCGACATCGCGCTGTCCAACTCGTTCGGCTTCGGCGGGACCAACGGCACGCTGGTGTTCCGGCGCGTCTAGCGGCGACCGCACCCTCCCGGCGGGCCGGACGCGCGGCCCGCGGAGCGCCGACGCCGCTTTCGGGGTCCGGGTGTCCGACAATGCGCCGATGCTGCTCACCCGTCCGCTGACCGACGCGATCGACCTGCTGGCCCTGCAGCGCCTCGCGCCGCGGCGCTATCCGCTGCTGCTCGAATCCTCCGCGGCCGGCACCGCGCACGGCCGCTGGGACCTGCTGCTGGCGGCCGGCGGCGGATCGCTCGCGCTCGGCCGCGACGGGGTGACCCGCCGGCAGGACGGCAGCATCGTCGCAGGCGGCTTCCTCGACGCGCTCGACCGCGACTGGCGCGCGCTGCGGGTCTCCCGCGACGAGCCGCGCTGGCCGTTCCGCGGCGGCTGGGCGCTGTTGCTGTCCTACGAACTCGCGGGCGAGGTCGAACCGGTGCTGGCGCTGCCCGACGCGCCCGGTGCGCTGCCGGTGGCGCTGG
>DASRZN010000165.1:0-5560 GCA_035686325.1 Lysobacteraceae bacterium | reverse complement strand
GCGTCGCGGCGCGCGCGGTCGGCGCGCAGGGTCTCGAGCAGGCGCAACTGGTGCGCGCGCAACGCGTCGTCCTCCGGCGGCGCGGCCGGATCCTTCTCCGCCTTGAGCAGCGCCGCCTGCTGCACGCCGCCCTGCGCGGTCCAGCGGTACCAGTCGTTGCCCACCCGCCAGACCAGGCCGCCGTCGCGGCCCCACTGCGGCAGCGCTTCCTCGTCGTTGCTGCGGGTGAGCTGGGTCAGCGCACCGGTGCCGAGGTCGCGCACGAACACGTCGCCGTTGCGGACGAACGCCATGCGCCGGCGCGCGGCGTCGTAGGCGGGATCGCCGGCGTCGAGGGTCGCGCGCTGCGCGCCGTCCACCCGCGTCGCCGCGCCGTCCAGCGGCTGCCGGAACGTGTCGCGGATGCTCGCGCCGGTGCGCTTGACCGTGTACTCGACGCTGCGCCCGTCCCACGCCCACCACGCATTCTCGACGCCGTTGCCGATCCAGTCGGGGTCGGCCATCACCTGCCCCAGGGTCAGCGGCTGCGCCGGCTGGGCCGCGGCGGAGAGGGGCAGCAACAACAGGCAGAGCGGAAGCAGGCGGCGCATCGACGGATCCCCGGCAGGCAAACGGGCGCAGGGTAGCAGCCCGCCGCGGGCGCGGACGCGGCCGAAGGTCACGCGGGGGTGGTGCGGCGTCAGCGCCCTAACGGCGGGCGCGGCCGGTCGGATGCAGGCCGCGCGGCCCGCAGGTCGGCGCCGAGCGGGGTCAGCCCGTGCGCGGCCGGCCCGTTGAGCACGCTGCCGTCGCGGGCGTCGAAGCGCGAGCCGTGGCAGGGGCAGTCCCAGCTGTGCTCGACCGGGTTCCAGTGCACCACGCAGCCCAGGTGCGGGCAGATCGCCGAATGCAGGTGCAGGGCGCCGCCGTGGTCGCGCCAGGCGGCGATCTTGCCGAGGTGGTGGCGCACCACCGCGGCCTCCCCGGGCACCAGCGCGTCGATCTCCTCGTGGTCGCCGGGTCCGAACAGCTCGCCGTAGTAGGGCACGAAGTTGGCGTTCTCGCGCAGGTACTCGCCGAGCGCGCGGGTCGGCGTGCGGTCCGGCGCGTACAGCGCGCGCCACGGCGAGTCGCGGCCTGCGATCAGGTCGGCCAGCAGCAGGCCGGCGATGGTGCCGTGGGTGAGGCCGTTGCCGGAATCGCCGGTGGCGATGAACACGTTGTCGGCGAACCCCGGGTTGCGGCCGATGAAGGCGAGCCCGTCGACCGGCTCGATGATGTGCCCCGACCAGCTGAAGTCGATCGCGCCCGCCATCGGGAAGTGCCGGCGCGCCCAGCGCTCGAGCGCGCGGAAGTGCCGCCGCGGCGAATGATCCTGCCCGCTCTTGCGGTCTTCGCCGCCGACCAGCAGCCAGCTGCGCGCGGCGTCGCCCGCGACGCGCACGTAATGGTAGGGATCGAGCGTGTCCCACAGCAGCGCGTCCGGCACCGCGCCCGGTGGCACCCGCAGCGCCAGCACGTAGGTGCGATAGGCGGCCTGCTTGGTGTGGACGACGATGCGGTCGTTGAACGGGACGTGGGTGGCGACCACGATCGCGTCGGCGCGCACCACCGGGCCGGTGCTGGTGGTCGCGGCGGCGTCATGCCCGCCCTCGACGTCCTGCACCCGGGTGCCGCAGTGGATCGCGCCGCCGTGCCGGACTACCGCCTCGGCGAGCCCGCCCAGGTAGCGCAGCGCATGCAGGCGCGCCTGGTCGCGGAAGCGCAGCGCGGGGCCGAAGCCGGCGAGCGCGCCGGGCGCGGCCGCCACCCGTTCGACGGCGAGGCCGGCGCGGCGCGCCGCCGACAGCTCGCGCTCCAGCACGTCCTCGCGCGGATCGCCGCTGCCGCGCACGAGGTAGCCGTCCACCCGCCGGTAGTCGCAGGCGATGTTCTCGTCGCGGCAGGTGTCGCCGATCGCCGCGATCGCCGCGTCATGGCTCTGCGCGGCCAGCCGCGCGCCATCCTCGCCGAACGCGTCCTCCAGCTCGAAGAAGCGCTCGTCCAGCGCGCTGCACAGGTGGCCGGTGGTGCGCGCGGTCTGCCCGCCGCACAGGTCGCGTTCCTCCAGCACCGCGACCTTGCGGCCGGCGCAGGCGAGCCGCCAGGCGGTGGTCAGCCCGGCGATGCCGGCGCCGACCACGCACACGTCCACCCGCAGGTCCGCGCGCAGCGGGGGGAACACGGGCGGGGTCGCGGTCGCCATCCACAGCGAGGTGGTGCCGCCTGCGTCCGACGCCATGAACCGCCTCCATCCGCCGCCTTTCCGCGAGGCTGCGCCGGCAGCGGTCAAACAGGCGTCAATGCGGCGTCTTCGCCCGCCCGCGCGAACGGGCGCACAATACGCGGCGCGGCGCCTCCCCCGCGCCGTGGAGGCGCCGCATTGGATGCACTGCTGCTGTCGCGGATCCAGTTCGGATTCGTCATCTCCTTCCACATCCTGTTCCCCGCGTTCACGATCGGCCTCGCCCACTGGCTGGCCTTCATCGAATGGCGCTGGCTGCGCACCCGCGACGACCTCTGGCGCGACCTCTACTTCTTCTGGCTGAAAATCTTCGCGGTCTCGTTCGGCATGGGCGTGGTGTCGGGGATCGTGATGAGCTTCCAGTTCGGCACCAACTGGGCGGTGCTGAGCGAGCGCGCCGGCAACATCCTCGGCCCGTTGCTGTCCTACGAGGTGCTGACCGCGTTCTTCCTCGAGGCGACGTTCCTCGGGGTGATGCTGTTCGGCTGGCGCAAGGTGTCCGACCGCCTGCACTTCTTCGCCACCTGCATGGTCGCGCTCGGCACCCTGATCTCGACCTTCTGGATCATCTCGGCGAACAGCTGGATGCAGACGCCGCAGGGTTATTCGATCGACGCCAACGGCTTCTTCGTGCCGGAGGACTGGTGGGCGATCGTGTTCAACCCGTCGTTCCCGTACCGGCTCGCGCACATGGTGCTGGCGGCGTTCATCACCACCTGCTTCGTGATCGGCGGCGTCAGCGCGTGGTACCTGCGGCGCGGCGTGCACCAGGCGGCGGGGCTGCGGATGCTGAAGCACGCGATCGCGTTCGCGGCGATCGCGGTGCCGCTGCAGATCGTCGCCGGCGACCTGCACGGGCTCAACGTGGGCGAGCACCAGCCGGTCAAGCTCGCCGCGATCGAGGCGCACTGGCACGACGAAGCACCCGGCGCGGGCACGCCGCTGGTGCTGTTCGGCCTGCCCGACCAGGACGCCGAGACCAACCGCTACGAAGTCGCGGTGCCGCGCCTGGGCGGGCTGATCCTCAAGCACGAGTGGAACGGCACGATCCAGCCGCTGACCGCGGTGCCGCCGCACGAGCGGCCGCCGGTGGCGCCGGTGTTCTGGGCATTCCGGGTGATGGTCGGCCTCGGCGTGCTGATGCTGCTGCTGGCCTGGGGCTCGCTGTGGGCGTGGCGGCGCGGCACGCTGGCGGCGTCGCGCTGGTGGCTGGACGGCTGGCGCTGGCTGAGCCCGGCGGGCTTCGTCGCCCTGCTCGCCGGCTGGTACGTGGTCGAGATCGGCCGCCAGCCCTACGTCGTGTACGGCCTGTTGCGCACCAGCGAGGCGGTCAGCCCGAACATCGCGGCGGCCGCGGTGCTGTCGTCGCTGATCGTGTACGCCGCCGCCTACGCGGTGATCTTCGGTGCCGGCATCTGGTACCTGCGCAAGCTGCTGCTGGTCGGGCCGGTCAGGCAGCCGCCCAAGGACACCCGCGGCGGCGAGAAGACGCCGGCGCGGCCGCTGTCGCTGCCGGACCTGCCGGTGGACGCGCCCCCGCGCAACGCGGAGGAGGTGTGAACATGGAACTGGAAACCGTGCTGCCGGTGCTGTGGTTCGGCGTGATCGGCTTCGGCGTGCTGATGTACGTGCTGCTCGACGGCTTCGTGCTCGGCCTCGGCATCCTTGCGCCGTTCGCCGAGGACGGCGCCCAGCTCGACCAGATGATGAACACCGCCGCGCCGATCTGGGACGGCAACGAAACCTGGCTGGTGCTCGGCGGCGCGGGCTTGCTGGCGGCGTTCCCGCGCGCCTACGCGCTGGTGCTGTCGGCGCTGTACCTGCCGGTGCTGATGATGCTGATCGCGCTGATCTTCCGCGGCGTCGCCTTCGAGTTCCGCTTCAAGGCCACGCGCGCGCGACGTTTCTGGGGCGCGGCGTTCTCGCTCGGCTCGATCGTGGTGGCGTTCGCCCAGGGCGTGATCCTCGGCGCGCTGGTCGAGGGCATGCCGCTGGAGGGCGGGCGCTACCTCGGCGGCACGCTGTTGAAGGGCATGTTCGGGTGGTTCAGCCCGTTCGCGATGCTGACCGGGGTGGCGCTGGTGTTCGGCTACGCCCTGCTCGGCAGCGCCTGGCTGATCCTCAAGACCGAGGGGCCGTTGCAGAAGACGGCGCGCACTTTGGCCCGGCCGCTGGTGCTGGTGGTGGTCGCGTTCATGGGCCTGGTCAGCGCGTGGCTGCCGTTCCTCGACTCGCGGATCATGGCGCGCTGGTTCGAGAGCGGGCATTTCTGGTGGCTGTCGCCGGTGCCGCTGCTGGCGCTGGCCAACGCCTTCGCGCTGTGGCGCGCGGCGATGCGCGAGGGGCGCGACGCAATGCCGTTCGTGCTGTCGATCAGCTTCTTCGCGCTTGGCTTCGCCGGGCTGGTGGTCGGCATCTGGCCGAACATCGTGCCGCCCGACCTGAGCATCTGGGACGCGGCGTCCTCGCCGTCGTCGCAGATCTTCCTCGGCGTGGGCATCGTGATCCTGCTGCCGGCCATCCTGGGCTATACGTGGTGGTCGTACTCGGTGTTCCGCGGCAAGGTCGCGGCGGACGCGGGTTACCACTGAGCGGCGCGCATTCACCTTCACGCGGCTCCCACGGCGCGGCGATTTCCGACACAATCATCGGGTTCCGCCCGGACCCGCGATGCACGCCTACGTCTACAAGAGCCTGCGCAAGGCCGATACCTACGTCTACCTCGCGCGGCGCGACGACTTCGAGTGCGTGCCGTCCGGCATGCGCGCGGCGCTGGGGCGGCTGCAGTTCGTGCTCGAGGTCGCGCTGACCCCGGAGCGGCGGCTGGCCCGCGAGGATCCCGCGGCGGTGCGCGAGCACCTGGCCGCGCACGGCTTCCACCTGCAGCTGCCGCCCTCGCAGGCCGGCGATCCGCTCACCGACGACTGGGGGACGGATGCCTGAGTGGCGCACGGGCCGCGGGCCGCAACTGGCCGCGTGGGCGGCGGGCGTCGCCCTGGCCGCGGCCGCGGGCCTCGGCGGCGCGGTCGCCGCGGTCGCCGGCTGGCTGGCGCAGGCGGCCTTCGCGCGCGCGTTGCGGCCGCACGCCGGCGCGCGGCTGCGCGACCTCGGCGGCCTGCTGCTGGTGTGGGGCGGCGCGCTGGTGGCGGTCGCGGCGCTGGTCGCCTGGCCGCTGGCGGCGTTGCGCGCGGGCGGCGGCCTCGGCAGCGCGCTGGCGCTGAGCCTGGCCTGCGGGCTCGCATTGGTCGGCCTGTGGCGGCTGTGGCCGCTGTGGCGGGCGCAGGAGCGCGAGGGCGG
>DASRZN010000164.1:0-14968 GCA_035686325.1 Lysobacteraceae bacterium | reverse complement strand
TTGCGGACTTGTTCGGATTGGCGCCCGCCTGGCGCGGCCACGCCGCGGAGCGGACCGCATGAGCGCCACGCAGGCGCCCTCGCCGACCAGCGGCATCGCCCGCGTCCGTCCGGCCACCGCGGGCGACGTGCCTGCGCTGCTCGCCATGATGCGCGAACTCGCCGCGCTGGAAGGCGCGTCGGCGCACCTGCTGGCCGACGCCGCGACGCTGCTGCGCGACGGCTTCGGCCCCGAGCCACGCTTCCATGCGCTGCTCGCCGAGGTGGACGACCGGGCCGTCGGCTACCTCTCCTACACCACCGGCTATTCGATCTGGGCGGCGACCACGCTCGTCGCGATGGATGACCTCTACGTCGCCGAACGCCACCGCGGGTCCGGCATCGGCCAGCGGCTCATGGACGCCCTGGCGGCACTGGCCACGCGGCAAGGCCATGGCCTCGCGCGCTGGACGGTCGAATCGGACAACGCCGGCGCGATCCGCTTCTACGAGCGGCTCGGCGCGCGCGTGCGACACAAGGGCGTCTGCACCTGGACACCTGGCGCGCAAACCCACGATCCATCAGCAACGGAGGAACGATGACGATACTCGTGACGGGCGCCAGCGGGCTCGTGGGACGGCAGGTCGTCGCCTTGCTGCGCGCGGACGGCATCGCGGTGCGCGGCGCGACCCGGCGGCCGCAGGGACCGGACGAGGTCCGGTTCGACCTCACCGATCCAGGCAGCTTCGATGCGGCGCTCGCGGGCGTACGCACCGTGATGCTGATTTCCCGGCCGGGCGACGAGGACGCGCACCTGCACGCCGCCCCCTTCGTCGACGCCATGCAGCGTGCCGGCGTGCAGCGGGCCGTGGTGCTGTCCGCGCTCGGCGCGGGCGAGCGCCCGGACTTCTCGCTGCGACGTGTCGAGTGCCTGGTCGAAGCATCCGGCATGCGCTGGGTGCACGTGCGTCCGAACTTCTTCATGCAGATGCTGATGCTCCCGCCGTTGTCGACGGAAATCGTGACGGAAGGGCGCTTGCGGCTGCCGCTGGCCGATGCGCGGGTCGCCTACGTCGATGCCGGCGACGTGGCCGCGGTGCTGCACCGCGCACTCGTGGATCCGGCCTTGGAGTCGATGGCGATCGACGTCAACGGCCCGCAGGCCTTGGACCACCATCAACTGACTGCCGCCATCGGCAGGGCGACGCAACGGCCGATCGCGTACGAGACCATCGACGAGGACGCCGCGCGCCACCTGCTCGCCACGCGCGGCTTCCCGCCGCGCCACGTCGAGCGCGTGCTCGCCTTCTACCGGCTGATTCGCGCCGGCCTGTGCGCGCGCCAGGACGAGCGCGTGGCTGCTCTGCTGGGGCGACCGCTGACCACGTGGGCGCAGGCGGTCGAGCGCCACGCTGCGGTCTGGGCCCGGCCGTAGCACGCAATCCGGCAGGCGCCGCCGGCAGCGAACGCTACTTCGCGGCCGCCGGCGCGGCGGGCGCTGCGGCGGGCGCCGCCAACTCGCGTGCCGCCTGCAGGTACTTCGCCGCGCGCGGGTTGTCCGCGCTCCAGCGCGGCGGCTGCGGGTCGTTGGCGATGCTCAGCACCGCCAGCGCGACGGTGCGGTCGATCGCGGCCATGTTGTCGTAGTCGATCTTGTCCCAGGTGTCGGCCGGGCCGTGGTAGTCCGGGAAGGCGTAGGCGACGCTGATCGTGTGCGCCGGCACGCCGAGGTCGGCCAGCGCCTGGTTGTCGCTGTGGGCGAAGTACTTGTCGCTGTTGACCGGATGCTTGCCGATGCGGGTGCCGGTGCGCTCGCCGGCCACGCGCAGCACGGTGCCGACGTCGGAATAGTCGAAGCCGGTGACCGCCGCCGCGCGCAGCTGCGGGCCCTCGCTGTCGTCGGTGCGGCCGACCTGCTCGAGGTTGATATCGGCGACCGTGCTCGCCACCGGCACCAGCGGATGCGCGCCGTAGTAGCGCGAGCCGACCAGCCCATGCTCCTCGCCGAAGACGGCGAGGAAGACGATGCTGCGCTTCGGCCGTTCCTTCATCGCGGCGAAGGCGTGGGCCAGCTCGATCACCGACACCGTGCCGCTGCCGTCGTCGTTGGCGCCGTTGTAGAGCTGGTCGCCCTCGCCCTCGCGCAGGCCGACGTGGTCGTAGTGGGCAGTGACCAGGATGTAGGTCTTGGCGAGTTCCGGATCGGAGCCGCGCAGCACGCCGGCGACGTTGCGCACAAGCAGCGGTTCGGGCGCGTCGGCGTAGCGCGCGCGTTCGCGCTCCGGCGCGATCGCGCGCCAGTCGGCGGTCTGGAAATAGCCGTCGTCGCCCAGCGGCTCCAGCCCGGCGCGACGGAACTGCGCGGCGATGTACTCGGCGGCGATGTCCAGCCCGCGCGAGGGCGTGCCGCGCCCTTCCAGCGCGTCGGACGCCAGGAAGGACAGATGCCCGCGCAGCGAGTCGGCGGAAATCCGGTCCAGCAGGCCGGCCTCGGCCGGCGACAGCGCGGGCGGCGTGGCGTGCGCGCCGGCGGCGGCCAGGAGGCCGGCCGCGCAGGCGGCCAGCAGGTGGAGGCGCAGCGTCCGGGTGGCTGGCATTCGGTGTTCCCCGCGTGGATGACGCGGCTTTTTACCATTCCCGCGGGCGCGCGGCACTCAGCCGGGTTCGTCCTCCGCCTGCACGCGCACCGACACCGCGCCGTCCTCGTCCACGTCGAGGTCGACCGTGATCGGCCGGCAGCAAACCTGGCAGTCCTCGATGTAGCGCTGCGGGCCGGCGCTGGCGTCCAGCAGCAGGGTGATCACCTCGCCGCAGTACGGGCAGGCGATGTCGCTGGCAGGCAACATGTGTCGCTGCGCCGAAGCGCGGACTGGCCGCGCGCCGGCGAACCTCGCGCTCAGTCGACGGTGAAGCCGACCTTCACCGTGACCTGCCAGTGCGCGATCTTGCCGCCCTCGACGTGGCCGCGGGTTTCCAGCACCTCGAACCAGCGGATGTCGCGCACGCTCTGCCCCGCCTTCTCGATCGCGACGCGCACCGCGTCGTCGCTGCTGGTCGCCGACGACCCGGTCAGTTCCAGGGCCTTGTAGACGTGGTTGGTCATGACGCGCTCCGTGGCCAGGGGAACCCAGCCTCCCCCTGTCCGGGGGGCGCGTCAACCAGCGCCGGGGCGGGCGCCCGGCGCGTCCCGCCTCAGCGCTCGGGCACCCACGCGAAGCCATCGCCTTGCGCCTGCACCTGGCCCAGCCCCGGGAACGGGAAATGCCCGGCGTACAGCCGCAGGCGGTCCGCCGCCGCGCGTTCCAGCAGGGCGCGGCGGGTGGCCTTGGCGGTCGCGGCGTCGGCGTCCCACGCCAGGGTCCAGTCGGGGCGCTGCACCGACAGCACGTAATGATGCATGGCGTCACCGATGTACAGCAGGTGCGCGTCGCCGGAGGCGATGTCGTAGCCGGTGTGGCCCGGCGTGTGGCCAGGCAGGTCGACCGCGGTGACCACGCCCGGGACCAGCGCCGCGCCGGGCGCGAAGGCCTGCACCTTCGGCGTAATCGCCGCGACCATCTCGGCGGCCTCCTTCTTCTCCTGCAACGCGGCCCACGCGGCCGCGGCCAGGTGGATGGTCGCGTTGGGGAAGGCCAGCGCGCCCTGCGCGT
Source organism: Lysobacteraceae bacterium (assembly GCA_035686325.1). Taxonomy (GTDB): domain Bacteria; phylum Pseudomonadota; class Gammaproteobacteria; order Xanthomonadales; family Xanthomonadaceae; genus JABFWF01. The sequence goes on along the minus strand of DASRZN010000164.1, from coordinate 11,340 downwards.
CGCGCAGCCCGCCGAGGTGGTCGTCGTGGGTGTGCGAGATGAAGATGTCGGTGACCTGCCCCGGCGCGACGCCCGCCGCGCGCAGCGACGCCTGCAGCTTGCCGACGTCGCCGAAGTCGGTGCCGGCCGCGCCGGTGTCGAACAGCAGCACGCGCTCGCCGTCGCGCACCAGCAGCGGCTGGATGCTCAGGTGCAGCACGTCGGTCGGCGCGCCGGCCGCCGCCAGCAGCGCGTTGCTGTCGGCGACCGGCTCGCCGACGCCGAAGGTCTTGTTGTCGTTCGGTACTTCGATGTCGCCGTCCTTGAGCGCGACCGCGTCGAGCGTGCCGATCCTGAAGCGGTGGATGTCGGCGCTGTCGGCCGGTGCCGGCGTCGCAGGCGCGGGCGTCGTGGCCACGGCCGGCGTGGCCTCGGGCGTCGCGGTGGCGGCGGGCTGCTGTTGCGAGCAGCCGGCGATCAGGACGGCGAGGGAAAGCGCGATCAGGGTCGGGCGCAGCGTGCGGTGCATGGCGATGCCTCGTGGGGAGGGGGCGGACGACGGCCTCGGGAACGCCCATGCTACGCCGTGCCTGGCGCCTTCGCGGGACTCAGCCCTCGACCAGCGCCAGCACGATCTCGAACACGATCAGCAGCACGATCGCCAGCTCCAGCAGCTCCGCGCGGCGGCTCGACGCCTCGTCGTACAGCGCGGTGTAGGTGTCGCGGATGATCGCCAGCTTGCGGTCCACCGCGGCGCTCAGGCGCGGCACGCCGAACTGCTCCAGCGCGGCGTTGTACACGCGCGCCAGGTACACATCCTCGGTGACCTGCAGCGAATTCTCCACCTTCTCGGTGAGTTCGGTCACTTCCGCCACCATCGCGTACAGCCGCCGCGCCAGCCGCGCGGCGCGGCGCGAGGCCACCAGCGACAGCCCGCCGCGCGCGCCTTCGACGAGGTCGTACATCGTCGCCAGCTCGTCGTCCAGCCGCTCGTCGTAGTAGCGCAGTTCCAGCAGCTGCGCGTTGGCGACCTCGAGGAGGTCGATCACGTCGCTCTCGCCGCGCGGCTCGCAGATGAAGGCGCGGTCCCAGGTCAGCACCACCAGGTCGTCGGCGAAGTAGGAGAAGGCCTGCGCGGTCAGCTCCGCGGTTTCCTGCGCCGACAGCGGCCGGGTCTCGCCGGACAGCAGCGCAGCGAGGTCGGCGCGCGCACGAATCTCGTCGCCCGACAGCGGCTGCGCGAAACGCCGCACCAGCGCGAACAGGTAGTCTTCCTCCAGGTGCCGCGCCGCGGGCCGCCGCAGCGCCGGCCCGATCACGTCGAGCAACCCACGCAGCGTGTCGTGCCACACCTCGGTGCCGGAGCCCGGTCCCGTCGCCCGGTCGAGCGCATTGCAGCGCGCCGCGAACGCAGCCCAGTCCAGCCCGCCCGCGTCCACCCGCAGCGCCAGCGCGATCGCGCCGAAGTCATACAGGCGCGCGGTTCGCTCGGCGACGACCGTTTCCCCATCGAGATCGAGCGCCAGCGGCGGCAGTGCCAGCAGCGTCGGCGGCACCTCGAACGCCAGCTCGTTCGCCGCCGCCGTCGCCAGCCGCGTGCGCCGCCCCTCGCCGCCGGCATGCGCCCGCCACAGCGCTTCGGCCTGCGCGAGGTCGATCGCATCGGCGACGTCGAGCAGGCGGTGGGCGATCAGGGCGCCGGAGGCGATGTGCAGGGTGGCGGGCATGGGGCTTCCTGAACTGGCGGCGGGGGAAGCATAGACAGCGCGGTCGAAGGTCCGGGCGAAGGACGCAGCGTCGGAAGCGACGGTGGGGGCACCCGGCGAAGTCACCAGCCAATCACAGGCCCGGGCGCACCATGCTGCCGAGCCTCCCGAGCCATTCGCTGCTCTCGACATCCCGCCGACTGGCGAATCGCATTTGCGCCTTCCGGCGCCGGCTGGCAGCGAGCGCGCAATGTTCACCTTCCAGCACCTTACGGCCTGGCGCAATCGGCGCTGGCGCGCCGCCCTTTCCGCGCTGCGGCGACCCACGCTTCGCAGCTACACCTTGCGCGAGCTGCTGAAGTCGCTGGAGACCTACCGCGACAGCGGCGCGGTCCGATCGTCCTACCTCGGGCGGCTCACCGCACTGGTGAAGCAAGACCTGGCGAACGCCGAACGCTTCCCGATCCGTAACGGCGGCCCCGATACGCGTCGGCCGCTGGCGACCTGGCGTGCGCGTTACAACCATCTGGATCGGTACGTGCGCACCGCGGCCGCGCCGAAGCAGCCGACGGCAGCGGATGACGGGAGCCGACAGGCCTTGTCGGCCGCCGAGAACGAAGGCTGGCCGCCGCCCCGGCGTGACGGGATGGTTGACCGCCAGCGCCCTCGGGCCCACCGGAGTTGACCGCAATGGGAGACGAATGGTCGAACGATATCGAGTCGGCGCGCGACGCGAACTGCCACGTGGCCGCCATCCTGACGTCGGCCCTGCTGACGGGCGTACGCGGCACCACCAGCGCGGGCTCGACCACGGCGGCGATGGAAGCCGCGCAGGCCGTCAAGCTCTATCGCTGCGTGCTGGCCGCGTTGAACTCCCCGGACGACAAGCTGGAAGAGGCCCTGGCATCGGCCCGCACGGAACGCGCGCAGGAGGCGGCCGAAGACAGCTAGGGGCGCATCGCCCCGGCCCGCATCACCCGATGCAGTCCGGCGCGCGCGGCTGCAGTGGCCGGCCGGGCGCGCACTCGAGCCGGGCGCGGTCCCAGTGCCCCAGATCGGCCGCGGCCACGCAGGTCCGGTCCATGAAGTCGAGCAGCAGCGCCGCCGGATCGGCCGCGCCGCGGACCGCGGCGTAGGGCAGCACGTACTCGCCGAGCGCGTCCTCGTACCGCGCGCCGGCCGGCAGGCCCGCGATGCGCGGGAAGCCCTCGGGCTGCGGATACGCATAGGCATAGAACGCGGCTTCGGGCAGCCGGGCATCGCCCGGCCAGAACCCCGCCGAGTGCAACTCGTGGCTGTAGGCCTCGCGGGCAACAGCGTCGGACAGGTGCGGCACGCCGCCCGGATGGCAGGGCGCGCGCCGGCCGGAGAACCGCGTGACCGCGAGGTCGAAGCTGCCCCAGAACAGATGCACCGGGCTGCTCTTGCCGAGGAACGACGAACGGAACACGTCGAACACCTCCGCGGCCCGCAGCAGCGCCTGGTGCAGCGCGCACACGCCGGCGTCGTCGTAGGGACGCTCCGCGGTGTCCTCGGCGAACGGCACCGCCTGCGGGAGTTCGTTCGGGACCGGTTGCGCGTCGCCGGGGGAGCCGCCCACGCAGGCGACCGCGGCGCGGAAGCGTTCGAAGAAGCACGCCACGCTCATGGCCTCGAGCGCGAAGCCCGCGCTGCGCCCGTCGGCCGCGCGGATCACCAGCGCGCTGCCGAGCAGGTCGAGCTCAACTTCCGTCCCGCCCGCATCGGGCACGCGCTGGGTGCGGATGCCGCACGGGGTTACCCGCAGGGTCGAGTGCCAGCCGTGGTTGAGCCAGGGCGAGTGCGACAGCGCGTACTTGCCCACGATCTGCAGCCACAGGTGCAGGGCCTCGCGCGTCGCGCGCCCGGCCGCGTAATCGAGCGCGGGCCACGCGGGCGGCGTGCGCGCTGTTGGATTCGCGTTCGCCATGGCGTGGCGTCCCGGGCCGGCGTCGGCCGCGTGCCGGCGCATCGCCCGCTAGCCGCTGACGACGTTGAGGATGTTGCCGCCCGGGTCCTTGAACCACGCCACCCGCATGTCGCCGCAGCGGTGGATGTCGCCGTCGCGGGTCATGCCCGGCATGTCGTAGTGTTCGAAGCGGACGCCCTTGTCCTGGAGCGCGCGCACCTCGTCGTCGAGCCGGTCGCCCACGACCCAGGTCACCGCGGTCGCCTGGTTGGTGCCGGCGAACTGCGACCGGTACACGTTGAGCAGCGTGTCGCCGCTGCGATACACGACGAGCTCATCGCCCTCGGCATCGACCTGCTGCAGGCCAAGGGTGCCCTCGTAGAAGCGACGCGCGACCGCGAGGTCGCGCACCGCCAGGTTGGCGGATGCATTGCGGGTGCCGAGCATTGCGGCTCTCCGCTGGCGGGGACCCGGAATGTCCCACGCGCGCCGTTAACGCGGCGGCTGCGGCGGGCGGCTCATCGGAGTCAGCGGAAGTGAACCTGACCCCGTTAGCTATCGCGGCGGCCGCCTCATCAGAGCAGCGGAAGTGAACCTGACCCCGTTTCCGCTTGTCGTCATGCCAGTCGGTGAGTCGGCCGGCGTAGCGCATCCTTGCCCCTCAGCTCACGCTATTAAAAACGCACTCTGACCCCGTTCAAGTTTCACCAGTCATTGCTGGCGAACGGGGCTAAGAGATTGCGGTAAGGGCGGCGTCTCGCAACTCTTCGATTGCAGTCAGCACAAGATAGTCTTTTGAGACCGGGCTTAGCCAAAAAAGTGCGTGCAAAGGGTGCTTGGGAGAAAAGGCTATGTATTTTGAAGCTTCGCTAGTTACCGACGCCATTGTTTCAGGATTGTTGTGGGCGGCGGCGTTTCGAATCAATTGGAGAATCTTTGCCTGAGGATGCGCTGACGAAAAAGCAGCCAGCAGCTGAGCTTTGTTGGTTGGATCCATCCTAGGTAGTGAGCTAACCAAGGTATCTGTATCGCCCCAGGTCGGCTCTAGCCTGAGGATGGCGTTCGTCGGACCCCAAGGATTTTTCGACTTCTTCTTCGCTTCCAACCAAGCACCAGAGACGTGCTGTTCGGTATGCGCGGAAGGATGGGCTGGGACTGGGGCGCCATTACCGTCAGTCGTTCCCAAACAGGAATCGATGACGCAACTTCTGCAGAAATTGCACCACGCCTGCCACGAGCGCGAAAGCAATCCTTCCAAAGTGCATTCTTCTACGAGATCGAAATCTGCCGCGGAAATACTTGAGCTTTTTGCTACCGCGAACGTTTCGAACTCCGGCACAAGCTTATCGAACTCATCGGAAAGCTGCTGCCAGACTTGATAGAGAGGCATGCTCGTTTAGGCAAATTCGCCACGAAGCGCTCTGCACAAGTACTTTACCCTGACCGCACGCTGCGCGGCGCGATTTCCGCCCTCAGAAGCAGCCGCCACATACTCAGGAAACTCGCTGTTGTCCTTCTCCTCATGAGCGAGAGCCAGACGCCGGATCGACACGACGGCGCTTTCGACTTCAGTGAAGAACTCCCCAACAGGCGGAAGCCCGGTGACCTCTTGGCCGCCAGGCAAGCCGAACTTGTTGTGGATCAAGGCGCAAACTAGCGAGTGGAAGATGTGTAACTTCTTGGCGTACGTACCTTGAAGTTCCGAAAGCTCTTGAGAAATACACGAAATGGCACCTTCCACACGAGCAGTGAACTCCTCCGCCCCGGGGAAATTTGAATCGTATTTCTCATACAGCTTCTTAAGCTTTGCTGGACTGGTACTTACCACACCCTCCTCGACTGCGAGCGCGACGTCTGCGATGAATTCCGCATCAGCCATTCGGACGATCTGCCGGCTAGTTAGAACCTGCCAGTCGACAAGGATTGAACCTACCTCATCAAGAGTTCTATTTACCCAATCCTTAAACTCGCCGAAAAATTCGCTATGGCGCTTCTCTGCCTCGTTCAGGGGCAAAGTGTAAGCATTCATTCTGCGGAACATCTGCAAAATTTCTGGCTTTTCCGCGTTCCTGATCACATCGGCAGAAACGGGATACGCAAGAAACTCATTTTGCTCTTCCGGCTGGAGATCCGAGAAGCGCCTACCTTCAAACTCTCTAGCATTCTTCCCTAGAGCGAATTTGTCGTCGACAAAGTCGAGGATCGTAGTCAAGCGCTGCTGGCCATCCACGATTTCACGACGAGGCTTCCGAAGGCTCTTGTCTACCTGTTCATGCAAATAGATCTTGGGGAATGGAAAGTCGCGAAGAATGCTGTCAATGAAGTAACTCTTCGCGGCCGGTGGCCAAAGCCCACCTCCTCGCTGATATTCCTTGTTGGCCACAAGACTGCGGTCGCGCAGCCAACTAATAAGCTCCGCAATCGAATACTTGCTTTCGTCGACTCTCATCTTTGCTCCCAGCGCGATCGACGAATCGCCCAAAAAGTCGAGGCTACCCGCACTTGCTATACCCACAATTCAAGCAAGTCGCGCACCCATCCATGATCACCACCGCCTTGGTGCTGCACTTGTGGCACATGGTCGCGCTCGGCGGGAAGGACGCGCCGTCGCCGGTGACTTCGATGGACTCGGACGCGCCGCCACCCCAGCCCTCCCCGGCGGCGGCGGGTGCGGTTACGTCACTGTTTTTTTTTGAGCCTTCGCGCTGCTCGAAGGCGCGGCGCTTCTCGGCGATCAGGGCGCGCTGCTCGGCGCTCATCTCCGGGTCGTGGATCATGCCGATCGACTTGAGGTGGTCCTCGACGATCGCGCCGAGCTCGGCCACCAGCGAGGGCATGTACACGCCGCCGGCCTTGAAGTAGCCACCGCGCGGGTCGAACACGGCCTTCATCTCCTCCACCAGGAAGGTGACGTCGCCGCCCTTGCGGAACACCGCGGACATGATCCGGGTGAGGGCGACGATCCACTGGAAGTGCTCCATGGACTTGGAGTTGATGAAGATCTCGAACGGGCGGCGCAGCTCATGCTCGGTGCCGGCGTTGAGGACGATGTCGTTGATCGTCACGTACATGGCGTGCTCGACCAGCGGCGACTTGATCTTGTAGGTGCTGCCGACCAGCACCTCCGGGCGCTCGATGCGCTCGTGCATCTGGATCACGTTGTCGGCGGGGGCCTCGGCCTCGACGACGGCGCGCGCGACGGGCGCGGCCTGCGCGGCCTCCTTCGCCTTGTCCTCGGGGGTGACGACGGCGTAGCCCTTGATCTTCTTCTCGATGCGGATGGCCATTGCGATGCCTGGTTGCCTTGCGACTGCGTGATGGGGGACGGCCGCCTCCGCGCGGGAGGCGGCGCTGGTGCGGTTAGTGGCGGCCGGAGTTTCCGCGCCCGACGGTCTTCCGGGTGGCGGCCTTCTGGGCGGCGGTCTTGCGCGGCGCGGCCTGCTTCGCCGGCGCCCGCTTCAGGGCGGATTTGCGGGCCACGGTCTTCTTCGTGGCTTTCTTCGCGGCGGCCTTCTTCGCCGCCGGCTTCCGGGCCAGCGCCTTGCCGACCGCCTTCTTCGCCGGCGCGGCCTTGCGGGTGGCGACGGTCTTCTTCGCGGCGGCCTTCTTCGCGGTGGCGCGGGTCGGGGTCTTCTTCGCCGCCGCCTTGCGGGCGACCGCCTTCTTCGCGCTCTTCTTGCCGGCCGCCTTCTTCGCGGTCGCCTTCTTCGCGGCCTTGCGGCGCTTGATCGCGTCGGCCTCGGCGCGGGCGGCCTCAGCAGCGCTGGCCAGCTTGCGCTTGGTCGAGCTCACCGTGTCGCGGGTCGCACTGCCGGCGCGCTCCGCCGCCTCGCGGGTGGCGTCGGCGGCGCGCGCGGCGGTTTCGCGCGCGGCCTTCACCGCCTCGCTGGTGCGCGTGGCGATCGTGCTGCCGTATTCCTGGGCCTTCTCGGTGACCGTTTCCGCGGCGCTGCTCAGGGACGCCGCCACCCCGTTGCCGTTGCTCATGTGCCCCTCCTGCGATGGGCGTTGATTGCGCGAAACCACGTGTCCAAGACAGAACCGCCGACCGCCCGGGAGCGGTCAGAACTTGCCGTAATACCCTTCCTTGAGGGCGTCGAACAGGTTGGCGGCGGTGTGGGTCTCGCCGTCGTACTCGATCTGCTCGTTGCCCTTGACCTCGACCACGCTGCCGTCCTCGAGCTCGAAGCGGTAGGTGGTGTTCTCCAGGTCGGCCTCCTTCACCAGCACGCCCTGGAAGGCGGCCGGGTTGAAGCGGAAGGTGGTGCAGCCCTTGAGGCCCTGCTGGTAGGCGTAGCGGTAGATGTCCTTGAAGTCCTCGTACGGGTAGTCCGTGGGGACGTTGGCCGTCTTGGAGATCGAGGAGTCCACCCACTTCTGCGCGGCGGCCTGCACGTCGACGTGTTCCTTGGGCGTGATGTCATCGGCGGCGATGAAGTAGTCGGGCAGCTTCGCGGCCGGGTCCTCGGCGTAGGGCATCGCGTCCGGGTTGACCAGCTCGCGGTAGGCGAGCAGCTCGTACGACCAGACGTCGACCTTTTCCTTGGACTTCTTGCCCTCGCGGATCACGTTGCGGCTGTAGTGGTGCGCGAAGGAAGGCTCGATGCCGTTGGAGGCGTTGTTGGCCAGCGACAGCGAGATCGTGCCGGTCGGGGCGATCGAGCTGTGGTGGGTGAAGCGGGCGCCGACCTCGGCCAGCTCGTCGACGAGTTCCGGCGCGACTTCGTGCACGCGCTGCATGTAGCGCGAGTAGCGGGCGTGCAGCACCTTGCCCTCGATTTCCTGGCCGACCTTCCAGCCGTCGGCCGCCATCTCCGGGCGCTTGCGCAGCATCTCGGCGGTGACGGTGAAGCGCTCCTCCATGATCGGCGCCGGGCCCTTCTCCTTCGACAGGGCGAGGCCGACTTCCCAGCCGGCGACCGCCATCTCGCGGGCGACGCGCTCGGTGAACGCGCACGAGTCCTGCGAGCCGTACTTCATCCTGAGCATGGTCACCGTGCTGCCGAGGCCGAGGAAGCCCATGCCGTGGCGGCGCTTGCGCATGATCTCGGCGCGCTGCTGCTCCAGCGGCAGGCCGTTGACCTCGACCACGTTGTCGAGCATGCGGGTGAACACGCGCACCACTTCCTTGTATTCCTCCCAGTCGAACGCGGCCTCGTCGGTGAAGGGCTTGCGCACGAACTTGGTGAGGTTGACCGAACCCAGCAGGCAGGCGCCGTAGGGCGGCAGCGGCTGCTCGCCGCACGGGTTGGTGGCGCGGATGTTCTCGCACCACCAGTTGTTGTTCATCTCGTTGACCTTGTCGATCAGGATGAAGCCCGGCTCGGCGTAGTCGTACGTCGAGACCATGATCATGTCCCACAGGTGCCGCGCGCGGATGTGGCCGTAGACCTTGCAGGCGACCAGGCCGTCGTCGCGGACGATGTAGTTCTTGTGGGTCGGCCACTCGCGCCAGACCACGTCCTGGCTGTTCTCGACGTCGAAGTCGCCGGCTTCCTTGATGTTGATCGGGAACACCAGCGGCCAGTCGCCGTCGCTTTCCACCGCCTGCATGAAGCCGTCGGTGATCAGCAGCGAGAGGTTGAACTGGCGCAGGCGCCCGTCCTCGCGCTTGGCGCGGATGAAGTCCTTCACGTCCGGGTGCGAGACGTCGAAGGTGCCCATCTGCGCGCCGCGGCGGCCGCCGGCGGAGGACACCGTGAAGCACATCTTGTCGTAGATGTCCATGAAGGACATCGGGCCCGAGGTGTAGGCGCCGGCGCCGGCGACGAACGCGCCGCGCGGGCGCAGCGTCGAGAACTCGTAGCCGATGCCGCAACCGGCCTTGAGGGTCAGGCCGGCCTCGTGGACCTTGTCCAGGATGCCGTCCATCGAGTCCTCGATGGTGCCGGACACGGTGCAGTTGATGGTGCTGGTCGCGGGCTTGTGCTCGAGCGCGCCGGCGTTGGAGGTGATGCGGCCGGCCGGGATCGCGCCGCGGCGCAGCGCCCACAGGAAGCGCTCGTTCCAGTACTTGCGCTTCTCCGCGGTCGGCTCGGCTTCCGCGAGGGCACGGGCGACACGCTGGTAGGTGGCGTCGATGTCGGCATCGACCGCCTGCCCCGACTTGGTCTTCAGCCGGTACTTCTTGTCCCAGATGTCCTGGGACGCCGGCTGCATCGGGATCTCCTGCTCCTGCGTACCGCCCTTGACCGCCTCGAGGCGCACCGTGCTCATCCTCTGTCTTCTCCTGTCTGCCCGATCATCGCCGGGCGGTTGTTCCATGGGCGTGGGGGCCGCGGGCGGCGAAAAGCGGGCCGCCGACGCGCTTTCCGCGCACCGTCCGTATTGGTGTCAGGATTGCCTGAGCATCGCTTGCGTCATGCGCCCTCCCCCGTGGATCGCGCCGCGTGCGGGGGCTGTGGATAAGCCCCAATGCTTGGGTCCTTCATTCCGCCGACCCCAAGATGTTGGGGTGGGCGAGCCGCCAAACTAGCCCGGCCCGGAAAGGGTGTCAACCGCTGCGGAGGACCTTTTCGCAATGTCCGCCGGCGACGTGATGCGGGGGTGAAAACGGCCATGGATGCAAGCGCGCGGGAGCACCGGGCGCGCCGCGTATTCAGCCCTGGGGGAACCCCGCCGCCGCAAAACGGTCTGCCGTGCCCGTCCTCCGCCACGCTTCAGCCCCGATTCGCCGTTTCGCGGCAAACTGAACGCATGAACGCCTCCACCCGCACCCTGCTCGCCCTGTCCCTGGCCGCGTGCTTCGGCGGCTTCGTCGCCACCGCGGTGAACCTGTCGCTGGACGCGCCCGCGCGCGCCACGCCCACGCCCGCCCCCGCCGCCGCCAGCGTGCCCGCCGCCGCCGCGCTGCCGGCCAGCGTCGCCGGCACGCCGATGCCGTCGCTGGCGCCGATGCTGAAGACGGTGATGCCGGCGGTGGTCAGCGTGCACAGCACCCAGCGCGTGCAGGTCAGCCCGTTCGGCAACGATCCGATGTTCCGGCGGATGTTCCCCGAACTGACCCAGGAGCGGATCAACCAGTCGCTCGGTTCCGGCGTGATTGTCGACGCGCAGCACGGCTACGTGCTCACCAACCACCACGTGATCGAGGGCGCCGACGAGGTGTCGGTGACGCTGGCCGACGGGCGCACGCTCAAGGCCGAGTTCGTCGGCTCCGATCCCGACACCGACGTCGCGCTGATGCGCATCCCGGTGCCGAAGGACACGCCGCTGACCGCGATCCCGCTGGCCGACAGCAGCAAGCTGCAGGTGGGCGACTTCGTGGTCGCGGTCGGCAATCCGTTCGGCATCGGCCAGACCGTCACCAGCGGCATCGTCTCCGCGGTCGGCCGCAGCGGCCTGCGCGGCCTGGGCTACCAGAACTTCATCCAGACCGACGCGTCGATCAACCCGGGCAATTCCGGCGGCGCGCTGGTGAACCTCGACGGCCAGCTGGTCGGCATCAACACCGCGAGCTTCAATCCGCGCGGCTCGATGGCGGGCAACATCGGCCTCGGCTTCGCGATCCCGTCGAATCTCGCCGGCGACGTGATGCGGCAGTTGCTCGCCACCGGCGAGGTGCACCGCGGCAGCCTCGGCGTGGACAGCCAGGACGTGGACGCGCGGATCGCCGCCGGGCTCGGCCTGGGCGAGGCGCGCGGCGCGGTGGTGACCCGCGTGTACGCGGACTCCGCCGCGGCCGCGGCCGGCCTGCAGCCGGGCGACGTGATCCTCGCCGCCAACGGC
>DASRZN010000163.1:0-3390 GCA_035686325.1 Lysobacteraceae bacterium | reverse complement strand
CCGGGAGGGCGGGGGTGTTGCGTCAGCGCGCCATGGATGGCGCGCGCCCGCATAAGGGCAGGACTGCCCTTCTAAGGGAAAAGCAATACCCCCGCCCTTCCGGGCGCGGGCCCCGACTTGCCTGCCGTCCGCCGCCTAGTCGGGCGCGCCGCGCCGGCATCGCCAGCACCATGTCTTTCGCGCGGCCGTTCGCCGGGCCTGCGCTAGACTCGCCGCTTTCTCCGGGAAGCCCGCGCGATGTCCGAAATCCTCGTCCCCGTTTCCTTCGGCGAACTGCTCGACAAGATCGCGATCCTGCAGATCAAGTCCGAGCGCATGACGGATCCCGCCAAGCTCGCCAACGTGCGCAACGAGCTGTCCGCGCTGGAGCGCACCTGGATGGCGCATCCGGCGGCCGGCGGCGACGTGGTCGACCTGCGCGCGCAGCTGAAGCAGGTCAACGAGCGCCTGTGGGACATCGAAGATGACATCCGCCGCAAGGAGCAGGCGCAGGCCTTCGACGGGGAATTCGTCCGCCTCGCCCGCAGCGTGTATTTCCAGAACGACGAGCGTGCCCGGATCAAGAAGGAGATCAACCTCGCGCTGGGCTCGTCCTACGTCGAGGAGAAGTCCTACCAGGACTACCGCAGCGACGCCGCGGAGCCCTGATCCGGCGGCGCGCAGGCAAGAAAAAACCCGCGGTTGCCCGCGGGTTTTTCGTTACGCCCTGATCGCGACGATCAGGCCAGGCCGGCCTGCTTCATCACCTCGGCGGCGAAGTCGTCGGCCTGCTTCTCGATGCCCTCGCCGACGGCGAGGCGGACGAAGGACAGCACCTCGGCGCCGGCGGCCTTGAGCGCGGCCTCGACGGTCATGTTGGTGTCCAGCACGTAGGGCTGGCCGGTCAGGCACATCTCGTTGATGGTCTTGGCGACCTTGCCCGAGATCATCTTCTCGAGGATCTCGGCCGGCTTGCCGGAATCCTTCACCTGCGCCAGCGCGATTTCCTTCTCGCGCGCCACGAAGTCGGCCGGCACGTGCGCGGGCGAGACGTAGGGCGGGTTCATCGCCGCGATGTGCATGGCCAGGCCGCGCGCCAGTTCGGCGTTGCCGCCCTTGACGTCGACCAGCACGCCGATGCGGCCGCCGTGCACGTAGGCGCCGATGGTGTTGGCGCTGTCCAGGCGCGCCATGCGGCGCACCTGCACGTTCTCGCCGACCTTGGCGATCAGGGCCGAGCGCGCCTCCTCGACGGTCTCGCCGGAGGCCAGCTTCGTCGCCTTCAGCGCGTCGACGTCGGCAGCGTCCAGCGCGGCCTGGGCGACGGTCTCGGTGTAGGCGAGGAAGTTGGCGTCCTTGGCGACGAAGTCGGTCTCGGAGTTGACCTCGACCAGCACCGCCTTGCCTTCCGCCTGGGCCATCGCGATGCGGCCCTCGGCGGCGACGCGGTTGGCCTTCTTGTCGGCCTTGGCCAGGCCGCTCTTGCGCAGCGCGTCGGCCGCGGCCTGGATGTCGCCGTTGTTCTCGGAGAGCGCCTTCTTGCACTCCATCATGCCGGCGCCGGTGCGCTCGCGCAGTTCCTTGACCAGCGAAGCGGTGATTTCTGCCATTGCGGATACCTCGTTCGTTTCGTCGTCGGGGCCGGCGCGCCGCGCTCCGCGGGAAAAGCCGGAAGGCGGGCTCCGTGCCGGGCCCGGAACGACAGGAATGGATGTCGGTGCAGCGAAGCGGCCGCGCGCCCGGCGCGGCCGCGAATGACCGCTTTATTCGGCGGCCGGGGTCTCTTCGGCGGCGGGCTTGGCCGCCTCGTCCTTCTTCGCCGCGGCCTTCTTGGCCGGCGCGCGACGGGCCGGCTTGGCCTCGCCCTCGGCGGCCTCGACGAACTCCTCCTCGCGCACGCCGGCCTGCGGCGCGGCGGCCTTGCCCTCGAGCACCGCGTCGGCGGCGGCGCGGGCATACAGCTGGACCGCGCGGATGGCGTCGTCATTGCCCGGGATCGGGTAGTCGACCAGCGCCGGGTCGTAGTTGGTGTCGACCACCGCGATGACCGGGATGCCGAGCTTCTTGGCTTCCTGCACGGCGATGTTCTCGTGGCCGATGTCGATCACGAACAGCGCGTCCGGCAGGCGGTTCATGTCCTTGATGCCGCCCAGCGAGGCTTCCAGCTTGTCGCGCTCGCGGCGCAGGGCCAGCACCTCGTGCTTGACCAGCTTCTGGAAGGTGCCGTCGGTCTCGCCCGCCTCGAGCTCCTTCAGGCGGCCGACCGACTGCTTGACGGTGCGGAAGTTGGTCAGGGTGCCGCCAAGCCAGCGCTGGGTCATGTACGGCATGCCGCAGCGCTCGGCCTCTTCCTTGATCGCCTCGCGCGCGGAGCGCTTGGTGCCGACGAACAGGATCATGCCGCGCTTCTGCGCGATGCCGGACAGGAAGTTCATCGCGTCCGAGAAGAGCGGCATCGTCTTCTCGAGGTTGATGATGTGGATCTTGCCGCGGGCGCCGAAGATGTACGGGCCCATCTTGGGGTTCCAGTAGCGCGTCTGGTGGCCGAAGTGGACGCCGGCTTCCAGCATCTGGCGCATGGTGATCTGGGGCATTGCGGGATTTCCTGGATGGAGGAACCGGCCGCGCGCCCTTCGGGCGATCATGGTGCGACCTGTCACGCCCTGGGGGCGCGGGTTCCGGGGTTGGGCCTCCCCGCCGCCTCCGCTTCCGAACCCTCGAGAGGGCACCCCGGAGCGGGTGGTTGCGGCGGGTGTGGATTCGGCGGTGTCGCCCGCCGTGGCGTCCGCACGGGCGAGAACGCCCGGTCAGCCGCGGGATTTTAGACGATTCAACCGCTTACGGGCAAGCCGGGGCAGGGCTCGGGCCGCCGCGGGCCGCGGATGGGCTAGCGGATGGGCAATAATGGCCGGATGCCGATCACCCCCAAGACCCCCGCCGAGATCGAGAAGATGCGCGTCGCCGGCCGCCTGGCCGCCGAGGTGCTGCAGGTCGTCGCCCCGCACGTGAAGCCGGGGGTCACTACCGAGGAGCTCGATCGCGTCTGCCACGACCACATCGTCCAGGTGCAGCAGGCGATCCCGGCCAACGTCGGCTACAAGGGCTTCCCGGCGACGGTCTGCACCTCGGTCAACAACGTCATCTGCCACGGCATCCCGAGCCCGGCCAAGGTGCTCAAGGACGGCGACATCCTGAACATCGACGTCACCGTGATCAAGGACGGCTGGCACGGCGACACCAGCCGCATGTACTACGTCGGCACGCCCTCGGTGATGGCGAAGCGGCTGGTGGAGACCACCCGCGAGGCGATGTTCCGCGGCATCCGCACGGTGCGCCCGGGCGCGACCCTGGGCGACATCGGCCACGCGATCCAGGAGTACGCCGAGAGCCAGCGCTTCTCGGTGGTGCGCG
>DASRZN010000162.1:0-3988 GCA_035686325.1 Lysobacteraceae bacterium | reverse complement strand
CGACGTGCTTCTCGCGCGCCTTCGCGCCGCCGCCCTCGGCGGCCCGGGCGAGGCGGGCGTCGAGCTCGTCGACCAGGGCGCGGTGCCAGGCCGCGTTGTCCTGGAAGTCCTGCGAACGCGGGTCGAGTTGCGAGCGGAGTGCGGGCATGGAAACGGAGTGAAGGCCGGCGACGACGGCACAGGATACGGGATGCGTTCCTCGTGCTCGCGCGGCGGACAAGACGAAGCCCGCCGGAGGGCGGGCTTCGGAGGACTCGCGGACGGTGGACGTTACTTGTCGTCGACGTTCTCGTCCTGGGCCTGGTCGGCCGCGGTCTGCGCTTCGTCGGCCGCCTGCTGGGCCGCGTCCGCCGTGTTCTGGGCGGCATTGGCGGTGGCGTCGGCGGCGGTGGCGGCGGCCTGGCTGGCGCTCGCCTGGGCCTGGTCGGTCGCCTCGTCGGCGTTGGCCGAGACCTCGGCGGCGGCCTCGCCGGTGGCGGCGGCGCCGGCCTCGACGCCCTGCTGGAGCGCGTCGCCGGTGGCCTGGGCGGCGTCGTAGGCGGCGTTGCCGGCCTGCTCGGCGGCGGCCTGGGCTTCGTCGGCCTGCTGCTGCGCCTCGGGCGTCTCGTTCTGGCAGGCCGCGACGGCAAGCGTGCCGGCGGCCAGGAGGACAAGGAGCTTGGTGTTCATCGGGGTCTCCGGGGATGGGGGCCGTGCGGAGTCAGCATCGCCGGGCTGCCGTGAGCGCGGCGTGCAACCGACGCGCGCTGGCTGAACGCCAAAAAAAAAACCGCCGGCACGGGGCCGGCGGCTTTCGCTTGCGTGTTGCGGTGTCGCTTACGGGTTGTTGCTCGGGGCATCGCCGGAAGCAGCGGCTTCCTCGGCGGCGTCCTTGGCCTGGTCGGCAGCGTCGGCGGCCTGGTCGGCAGCGTCGGCGGCATCGTCGGCGTCGGTCATCGAGCCGGCGGTGGCAGCGGCGTCGGCCGAGGTGGAGGCAGCGTCGGCGGCCTGGGCAGCGGCATCGGCCGACTGCTGGGCGGCGTCGGCAGCCATCTGGTCGCCGGTGGCGGCGGCGTTGTCGGCAGCCTGCTGGGCTTCGGTGGCGGCGTTGGCGGCGTCGGCGGCCGAGTCCTCAGCCTGCTGCGAGTTGGAGCACGCGGCCAGGGCCAGGCCCATGGCAACAGCGAGCAGCGCCTTGTTGATGGTCATGATGATTCTTCCTCGTCGTTAGTTTGGCAACGCGCAACTGCGCGCCACTAACATGATGACGCGCCCAAGTCGCCTGTCAAGCGGTACGGCCGTCTTTTTTTTGTAAAGACGTTTTAACACCCGGACGTGCGCCCGCCGGTCAGAGCAGTTCCACCGCGACCGCGGTGGCCTCGCCGCCGCCGATGCACAGGGACGCCACGCCGCGCCGGCCGCCGCGCGCCTTCAGCGCGTGCAGCAGGGTCACCAGCAGGCGCGCACCGCTGGCGCCGATCGGGTGGCCGAGGGCGACCGCTCCGCCGTTGACGTTCAGCCGGTCGTGGGGAATGCCGAGGTCGCGCATGGGCGCCATGGCCACGCAGGAGAAGGCTTCGTTGACCTCGAACAGGTCGACGTCGCCGACCGCCCAGCCCGCCGCCTTGAGCACCTTCTCGAGCGCGGACACCGGCGCGGTGGTGAACCACTCCGGTTCCTGCGAATGGGTCGAGTGGGCGACGATCCGGGCCAGCGGCCGCAGGCCGCGGGCCTGCGCATCGTCGGCCGTCAGCAGCACCAGCGCGGCGGCGCCGTCGGAGATCTTGGACGAGGACGCGGCGGTCAGCACGCCCTCCTTGCCGAAGGCGGGGCGCAGGCCCGGGATTTTCGCCACGTCGATCCGGCCGGGTTCCTCGTCGCCGTCCACCACGGTCTCGCCTTTGCGGCCCTTGACCGTGACCGGGACGATTTCCTCCTTGAAGGCGCCGCTCGCCTGCGCGGCCTGCGCGCGGCGCACGCTTTCGGCCGAGTAGGCGTCCAGCGCGGCGCGGTCGAGGCCGTACTTGCCGCAGGCCATGTCGCCGAACACGCCCATCGCCTTGCCGTCGTACGGATTGGTCAGGCCGTCGTGGGCCATGTGGTCGAGGAACTCGGCGCTGCCGTAGCGGACGCCGGTGCGCGACCCGTTGAGCAGGTGCGGCGCGTTGGTCATCGACTCCATGCCGCCGGCGACGACGACCTTCGCCGAGCCCGCCCTGATCAGGTCGTGCGCCAGCATCACCGCCTTCATGCCCGAACCGCAGACCTTGTTGATCGTGGTGCAGCCGGCGGCGGTGGGGATGCCGGCGGCGATCGCCGCCTGCCGCGCCGGCGCCTGGCCGAGGCCCGCCGGCAGCACGCAGCCCATGATCACCTCGTCCACCTGGTCGGCGGCGAGGCCGGACGCGGCCAGCGCGCCCTGGATGGCGGCCGCGCCCAGGGTCGGCGTGGGCACGCCGGTGAACTGGCCAAGGAAGGACCCGATGGCCGTGCGCTTGGCGGCGGCGATGACGATCTCGGACATGGCGACTCCACGGAAGCAGGGCGGCGCGGGGCCGCAACCACCCGATTATGGAGCCGTTTGCTGCACTGCGGCAACGGCGGCCCCGGGCCGGCCCGCAACCCTTCCTTTACCCGCGATGCGGTATGAAGGCTGCTTGCCGGCCGCAAGGAGCGAATCTGTTGGAACGCGCCGCCACGATGTCCGACGCGCTGGTGTTCTTCGGCGCGACCGGCGACCTCGCCTACAAGAAGATCTTCCCGGCGCTGCAGGCGCTGTTCCGCGACTACGACATCGAACTGCCGATCATCGGCGTGGCGCGCGCGCCCGGCGGCGCCGATTTCCTGCGCGAACGCATGATCGACAGCCTGCAGCACGCGGGCGGGGTGGACGAGCGGGTGTTCCCGCGGTTGTGCGCCTGCCTGCAGTACATCGACGGCGACTACGCCGACGACGCGACCTTCGACCGCCTGGCCGAGGCGCTGCAGGGGCGCAAACGGCCGCTGCACTACCTCGCGATCCCGCCGTCGCTGTTCGGCACGGTGGTCAAGCAGCTCGCGCGTTCGGGCTGCGCGCGGGGCGCGCGGGTGGTGGTGGAAAAGCCGTTCGGGCGCGACCTCGCCTCGGCGCGCGCGCTCAACGCGACCGTGCACGAGGTCTTCCCCGAGGAGTCGGTGTTCCGCATCGACCATTTCCTCGGCAAGGAGCCGGTGCGCAACCTGCTGTACTACCGCTTCGCCAACGCCTTCCTCGAGCCGGTGTGGAACCGCACCCACATCGACAACGTGCAGATCACCATGGCCGAGTCGTTCGGCGTGCAGGGCCGCGGCAGCTTCTACGACAGCGTCGGCGCGATCCGCGACGTGGTCCAGAACCACCTGCTGCAGGTGGTCGCGCTGCTGGCGATGGACGCGCCGATCGGCGACGACGCGAAGGCGATCCACGCCGAGAAGCTGCGCCTGTTCCAGGCGATGCGGCCGCTGCGGCCGGAGGACGTGGTGCGCGGGCAGTTCGCCGGCTACCGCGACGAGAATGGCGTCAGGCAGGACTCGAACGTGGAGACCTTCGTCGCGCTGAAGCTGTGGATCGACACCTGGCGCTGGGCCGGGGTGCCGTTCTACATCCGCGCCGGCAAGTGCCTGCCGCTGACCGCGACCGAGGTGCAGGTCAACCTGCGCTGCCCGCCGATGCGCATCTTCGACGAGGCGCAGCCGGTGCGCGCCAACTACTTCCGCTTCCGGCTCGGCCCGGAGATGGTGATCGCCACCGGAGCGCAGCTGAAGAAGCCGGGCGAGGCGATGCGCGGCGAGGAAGTGGAACTGGTCGCGCGCCACCTGCCGTTGCGCGGCGCGCCGCCCTACGAACGCCTGCTCGGCGACGCGCTGCGCGGCGATTCCTCGCTGTTCACCCGCGACGCGGCGGTCGAGGCGGCGTGGCGCGTGGTCGATCCGGTGCTCGACCTGGCGGGCGAGGTCGCGACCTACCCGGTCGGCAGCTGGGGACCCGCGG
>DASRZN010000161.1:0-8087 GCA_035686325.1 Lysobacteraceae bacterium | reverse complement strand
GGTCCGCTCGCGCAGGTCGTGCGCGACGCCGGCCTCGTCGGTGATCGTGATGCGGCCGGCGTCCACGTCGTAGAAGCGGTACAGCAACCGCGCCAGCGTCGACTTGCCGGAGCCCGAGTGGCCGACCACGGCCACGGTCGCGCCCGGCTCGATCGCGAAGCTGACGTCCTGCAGGATCGGCCGGCGCGGGTCGTAGGCGAAGGACACGCGTTCGAACGCGACCCGCGGCCGGCGCGTGCGCAGCGGTTGCGCGCCTTCCCGGTCCTGCACGTCCTGGCGCTCGTCGAGCAGGCCGAACAGGCGCTCGAGGTTGGTGAAGGCCTGCTTGACCTCGCGGTACATCATGCCGAGCAGGTTGAGCGGCGCCGCCAGCTGCAGCAGGTAGGCGTTGACCAGCACCAGGTCGCCGACCGTCATGCGCCCGGCGACGACGCCGGCTGCCGCGTCCCACATCATCGCGGTGACGCCGAGCGCGACCACCGCGGTCTGGCCGAGGTTGAGGATCGCCAGGGTCTTGCGCGCCTTCACCTGCGCCTCCTCCAGGTGCTGCAGGTTGGTGTCGTAGCGGCGCGCCTCGTGCTCCTCGTTGCCGAAGTACTTGACCGTTTCGTAGTTGAGCAGCGAGTCCACCGCGCGCTCGTTGGCGCGGGTGTCGGCCTCGACCGAAGCGCGGTAGTAGCGCGTGCGCCAGTCGGTGACGGCGAAGGTGAAGCCGACATAGGCGGCGAGCGTGGCCAGGGTGATCGCGGCGAAGGTCCAGTCGTAGGCCCAGATCAGCACCCCGGTGACCAGCGCGACTTCCAGCGCGGTCGGCAGGATGGTGTAGATCGACCAGTCGAGCAGGTCGGAGATCGCGCTGCCGCCGCGCTCGACGTCGCGCGCCACGCCGCCGGTGCGGCGCGACAGGTGGAACTTCAGCGACAGCGCGTGCAGGTGCCGGAACACCTCCAGCGTGACCCGCCGCGAGACCCGCGCCATCACCCGCGCGAACACCACCTGGCGCAACTCGGTGAACAGCGTCACCGACAGCCGCGACGCGCCGTAGGCCAGCAGCAGCGCGACCGGCAGCACCAGCAGCGACGGCGGCACCGCGAGCCCGTCGACGAGCCGCTTGAGCAGCAGCGGCACGACCAGGTTGGCGAGCTTGGCGATGACCACCAGCGCCAGCGCGAAGCCGATCCGCGCCCAGAACGGGCGCAGGTAGGGGACGAGGCCGCGCAGCACCTGCCACTCGCCGCGCGCCCCGGCGGCGCGGTCGAGGGCGAGCGGGGCGGGCGTGGGCGTGGGAGACGTCATCGCAGGAACATGGTGGCGGCGGGCGCGGTTGCAATGCCGTGAGCCCGGCCGGACCGGGCCCGGGCACCGCGCTATCCTGTGCGCCTCCCCGCTCTCCCGATCCGCCATGGCCGACACGCTTCCCGACCGCCTCAGCAACGACCCGCGCAGCAAGTTCCACGACGCCGAACTGCTCGCGCGCGGCGTGGGCATCCGCTTCAACGGCGCCGAGCGCACCAACGTCGAGGAGTACTGCGTCAGCGAGGGCTGGATCCGGGTCATCGTCGGCAAGGCGCTGGACCGCCGCGGCAACCCGATGACGATGAAGCTGCAGGGCAAGGTCGAGCCCTACCTGCGGGACGATGCCGAAGCCTGAGCGCCGCCGCGCCGTCGAAGCAGGCCGCCGTCCGCTGAAGGGCCGTCGCGCGGGGCGTAGCATGTGCGCCCCCCGCGCGACCGGCTGATCGATGCAGACCCCCGACCATCCGCAACTCCGCGACGAGGCCAGCACCGAGGCGCTGCCGGTCGCGCCGGCGCTCGGCGCCAGCCTCGAGGCCGCGCGCATGCCGCGGCGCTCGACCCTGGTCGAGCCGCGGGTGCTGTTCGTGTGCGCGCTGGCGGTGCTGCTGGGCGTCGCCGCCGCGCTGGTCGCGCAGGTGCTGGTGGCGCTGATCGCGGTGGTCACCAACCTGTCCTTCTACGGGCGCTGGTCGCTGGAGACGGTGTCGCCGGCGCAGCACCGGCTCGGACCGTGGGTGATCCTGGTGCCGGTGGCGGGCGGGCTGGTCGTCGGCGCGATGGCGCGCTGGGGCTCGCGCGCGATCCGCGGCCATGGCATCCCCGAGGCGATGGAGCAGGTGCTGCTCAACGAGTCGAAGATCCCGCCGCGCATCACCTTCCTCAAGCCGGTGTCCTCGGCGATCGCGATCGGCACCGGCGGCCCGTTCGGCGCGGAAGGCCCGATCATCGCCACCGGCGGCGCGCTCGGTTCCTTCCTCGGC
Source organism: Lysobacteraceae bacterium (assembly GCA_035686325.1). Lineage (GTDB taxonomy): Bacteria > Pseudomonadota > Gammaproteobacteria > Xanthomonadales > Xanthomonadaceae > JABFWF01. The sequence goes on along the minus strand of DASRZN010000161.1, from coordinate 5,811 downwards.
CAGCTGCTGCAGGTCACCGGACAGGAGCGCAAGGTGCTGCTCGCGGCGGGCGCGGCCGGCGGCATGACCGCGATCTTCGGCGCGCCGGTGTCGGCGGTGATCCTCGCGGTCGAACTGCTGCTGTTCGAACTGCGCCCGCGCTCGCTGATCCCGGTCGCGCTGGCGGCGGTGACCGCGGCCGGCGTGCGCGATGCGCTGGTCGGCAGCGCGCCGGTGTTCCCGATGCCGGACGTCGCCGCGCCCGGGCTCGGCGCGCTCGCGTCCTACGTGCTGCTCGGTGCGGCGATGGGACTGGTCAGCGTCGGCGTGACGCGCATCGTGTACGGCATCGAGGACGCGTTCGAGAAGCTGCCGGTGCACTGGATGTGGTGGCCGGCGATCGGCGGCCTGGTGGTCGGCGTCGTCGGCTGGTTCGCGCCGCTGACCCTGGGCGTGGGCTACACCAACATCGAGGCGATCGTCGCCGGCCACCTCGCGGTGGGCGCGCTCGCCTTCCTGTGCGTGATGAAGTTCATCTCGTGGTCGGTGGCGCTGGGCAGCGGCACGTCGGGCGGCACCCTGGCGCCGCTGTTCACGGTCGGCGGCGCGCTCGGCGCGCTGGCCGGCTTCGGCCTGGTCGCGCTGGCGCCGCAGCTGGGCGTGGACCCGCGCATCGCCGGGCTGGTCGGGATGGCGGCGATCTTCGCCGGCGCCTCGCGCGCGCTGCTGGCGTCGGTGGTGTTCGCCTTCGAGACGACCCACCAGCCGGCCGGCCTGCTGCCGCTGCTCGGCGGCTGCAGCGCGGCCTACCTGGTGTCGGCGCTGACCATGCGCAACACGATCATGACCGAGAAGATCGCGCGCCGCGGCGTGCGCGTGCCGACCGAATACGCCGCCGACTACCTCGAGCAGGTGCTGGTGCGCGACGCCTGCACCCGCGACGTGGTCTCGCTGCGGACCCGCGACGAGCTCGGCGAGGTGCGGCACTGGATCTATTCCGGCCGCGACGACGGCCAGCACCAGGGCTATCCGGTCATCGACGACACCGGCCGCGTGCGCGGCGTGGTCACCCGCCGCAGCCTGCTCGATCCGTCCGAGCCCAACATCCGCCGCATCGGCGACCTGGCGATGCGCCCGCCGGTGGTCGTCCACGAGCACCACTCGCTGCGCGAGGCCGCCGACCACATGGTCGCGGAAAACATCGGCCGCCTGATCGTGGTCGGCGTGGACGCGCCGCACCCGCTGGTCGGCATCCTCACCCGCGGCGACATCCTGTCGGCGCACGGGCGCCGGCTGAAGGAAAAACATGAGGCGCACCGCCACATCCGCATCGACGAGATGCTCGGCCGCCGCGGTTGAGCGCGCGCTTCCGAGCTCCCTCCCCCGCTTGCGGGGGAGGGTCGGGGTGGGGGTGAGTCACCTGCAAGCGCGCCGGGCGGGAGAGGCAGGCAGGACACGCCGTGGATCCGTCCATGGAGGCTCGGATGCGCCATCCATGGCGCATACGGTCCTGCCTACATCTCCCACCCGACGCGCCCCCACCGCTCTCGCGCTCGTTTCGCGGAGCCTGCCAATTGCCGCGCAAGAATCGGATAGCGACCGCCCCCGCGCTGGCCTATCGTGCCAGCCATGGCCCGCACCGACGACAAACTCGAGCACGCGCGCCGCCTGCTGGACGAAGGCGAGCCGACCCTGGACGCGCTGGCGCGCACGGTCGGGCTCAGCGCCTCGCACCTGCAGCGCCGCTTCGCCGCGCGCTTCGGCCTGAGCCCGGCCGAATACCTCTCGCAGCGCAAGCTCGGCACCCTGCGCAGCGCGCTGCGCGCCGGCGGCGACGTCAGCGCGGCGCTGTACGACGCCGGCTACGGCTCGCCCTCGCGCGTGTACGAAGCCGGCGCCGCGCGCCTGGGCATGACGCCCGCGCGCTACCGCGCCGGCGGCGACGGTGTGGAGATCCGCTGGAGCATCGTCGCCACCGCGCTCGGCCCGGCACTGGTCGCCGCCACCGCGCGCGGCATTTGCATGGTGGAACTCGGCGACGAGCGCGCCGCGCTGCAGCAGCGGCTGCGCGAGGAATTCCCGCGCGCCGCGCTGCAGGAAGTCGACGCCGGCCGCGACGACTTCCTCGCCCCGCGCGTGCGCGCGGTGGCCGAGACGCTGGCCGGCCGCCAGGCGCGGGTCGACGTCGACCTGATCGGCACCGCCTTCCAGAAGAAGGTATGGGACGCGCTGATGCGCATCCCGCGCGGCGAAACCCGCAGCTACGCCGGCCTCGCCGCCCAGCTCGGCGCGCCGCGCGGCGCGCGCGCGGTCGCCGGTGCCTGCGCGCACAACCGGATCGCGGTGCTGGTGCCCTGCCACCGGGTGGTGCGCGGCGACGGCACGCTCGGCGGCTACCGCTGGGGCCTGCCGCTCAAGCAGCAGTTGCTGGAGCGCGAGCGCGCGGCGTGAGCGGGAGACGGGAGACGGGAGACGGGAGACGGGGCGTGCAAGGGTTTCGTCGTCGCCCCGGCGCAGGCAGGGGATAACGACGGACGCACGGATCTCAGCGCCGCCGGCGCGGCGACGACTCGCCGGTCGGCAGCGCGAGGCCGTGCTTGACCACGTCGAACACGATCCGCGAGTCGTAGCGGCGGATCGTGCCTTCGTCGACGAACAGGCGCTGGGCCACGGCACGGAAATGATCGATGCCGCGCGTCGCCAGGATCACCAGGTAGTCCCACTCGCCCGCCAGCACGTAGCACTGCTGCACCTCCGGCGCGGCGCGCATGCGCGCGGCGAAGGCGGCATGGGCCTTCAGCGATTCGCGCTCCATCGTCACCCACACCGCGGTCAGGGTGGTGCCGGGCAGCGCCTTCGGGTCGAGCACCGCGACGGTGCGCAGCAGGCCGCTCTTGCGGTAGCGGGTGAGCCGGCGCTGCACCGCGCTCGGCGACAGGCCGACCGCCTCGCCGAGCGCGTCGAGGGTGAGGTCGGCGTCGCGCTGCAGCAGGGCCAGCAGGCGGTGGTCGAAGTCGTCCAGCAGGCCCGTGCGCGTCATGCAAGATTCTTGCGTCAAGGCGGGCGAATTTTCAATCGGCTTGCCGGCGCGGCCGCTAGTCTGGCGATGGACCGCGGACCACTGCGGCTCCCTCCCCCCAGACGCCGCATGCCTTCGGGCAGGCGGCGTCGCTTGTTCCGGATGCCCGCATGAATGCAGCAACCTCCCCCGGCGACGCCCCCGCGCGCGCCAGCGGCCTCGCCGTGGTGCTGGCGATCGCCGCGGTCTACCTGATCTGGGGTTCGACCTACCTCGGGATCCGCTTCGCCCTAGAAGGCGGGCTGCCGCCGCTGCTGATGGCCGGCGGCCGCTTCCTGGTCGCCGGCGGCCTGATGTACGCGGTGCTGCGCCTGCGCGGCCTGCCCGCGCCGACCCGCGCGCAGTGGCGCAACCTCGCGGTGATGGGCGCGCTGCTGCTGGGCATGGGCAACGGCCTGGTCTGCATCGCCGAGCAGTCGGTGTCGTCGGGGCTGGCCGCGGTCGCGGTCGCGTCGTCGCCGCTGTGGATGGGCGTGTTCGCGGCGATGCGCGGCGAGCGGCCGGGCCGGATGGAATGGGTCGGCCTGGCGTTCGGCTTCGCCGGCGTGCTCTGGCTCAACGCCGGCGGCGCGCTGCGCGGCAATCCGCTCGGGCTGGTCGCGCTGTTCGTCGCCACGGTCGCCTGGGCGTTCGGTTCGATCTGGAGCCGCGGCCGCGACTTGCCGTCGCCGTTCATGGCCGCGGCGGCGCAGATGCTGTGCGGCGGCGTGCTGCTGCTGGGCGCGGGTTTCGCGTTCGGCGAACGCATGCACGCGATGCCGACTACGCAGGGCCTGCTCGCGGTCGGCTATCTCGCCAGCTTCGGTTCGATCGTCGCCTTCAGCGCCTACATCTGGCTGCTGCACCACGTGCGGCCGGTGCTGGCCGGCAGCTACGCCTACGTCAATCCGGCGATCGCGGTGATGCTGGGCGCGTGGCTGGCCGGCGAGCGCTTCGGCGGCGCCGAACTCGCGGCGATGGCGGTGATCCTGGCCAGCGTCGGCGCGATCACGCTGGCGAAGGCGCGGCCGCGCGCGGCGGCGGAGCGCGGCCGGTGAGCGGCGGACTCGATCGCCGCGGCGTCTGGGTCGCGGTCGGCGCCTACGTGCTGTGGGGCGTGATGCCGCTGTACTGGCACCTGCTCAAGCAGGTGCCCTCGCTGCAGATCATCGTCCACCGCATCGTCTGGAGCGCGGTGCTGGTCGCCGGCTGGCTCGGCTGGAAGTACGGCCGCGGCTGGCTGCGCGAGACCCTCGCGTTGCCGCGCGCGGCGTGGATGCTGGGGCTCAGCGGCAGCCTGATCGCGTTCAACTGGGGCCTGTACATCTGGGCCGTGAACGCCGGCCACGTGGTCGAGAGCAGCCTGGGCTACTTCATCAACCCGCTGCTCAACGTGGTGCTCGGCGTGGTCGTGCTGCGCGAGCGGCTCAACCGCGTGCAGTGGACCTCGATCGCGATCGCCACCGCGGGCGTGCTGTGGCTGACCCTCCACTACGGCGACTTCCCGTGGATCGCGCTGTCGCTGGCCGCGTCCTTCTCCGCCTACGGGCTGGTGCGCAAGCTGGTCGGGGTGCCGCCGGTGCGCGGCCTCGGCGTCGAGAGCCTGTACCTCGTGCTGCCGGCGCTGGCGGTGCTGCTGTGGGGCGAGGCGCATGGCGACGGCGGCTTCGTCGCCCACGGTGCGACGCCGGCGTGGGGCCTCGGCGCCAGCGCGCTGCTGGTGCTGGGCGGCGCGCTCACCGCGCTGCCGCTGATCGGCTTCGCCGACGCGGTGCGCCGCATCCCCTTCAGCCTGGTCGGCCTGCTGCAGTACATCGCGCCGAGCATGCAGCTGGCCTGCGGCGTGCTGGTGCTGGGCGAGCCCTTCGGCCGCGACCGCGCGATCGGCTTCGCCTTCATCTGGGTCGCGCTGGCGCTGTTCGCGGCGGACGGGTTGCTGCGTTCGCGTCGGGCGGCGCGAACGCAGGCATCCCCCTCGGGGGCCGGGCTCTAGAGCCGGCCCCGCGGCGCAGGCCGCGAGCAGTGGCGCGCGGCGAGGCGCGGCCTCACGCCGCGCGCAGGGCCACCGTCACCGGCAGGCGCGCCGCGCGCAGCGCCGGGAACAGGCCGCCGACCAGGCCGATGCCGAGCGCCCACTTCAGTCCGGTCCACAGCAGGTCCGGCCCGACCTTGAACTGGAACACGACCTGGCTGAAGTTGCTGCCGAGCGTGGACACCGTGTAGCCGTTGAACACCAGCCACGCGACGGCGGCGCCGAGCAGGCCGCCGGCCAGCGCCAGCAGCATCGTCTCCAGCATCACCGACACCACCACCGGCAGGCCGCGGAAGCCGAGCGCGCGCATGGTCGCGATCTCGCGCGCGCGGCCGGCGACCGCCGCGTACATCGTGTTGAGCGCGCCGAACACCGCGCCGATCGCCATGATCGTGCCGATCACCACGCCGAGGATGCGGATCAGCTTGCTCAGGCCTTCCGACTGCTTGGCGTAGTAGTCGTGGGTGGTGAGCACGTCGAGCTTGAGCCGCGGGTCGCCAGCGAGCGCGGCCTTGAGCCGCTTGAAGCCGCCCTTGCCGTCCAGCTTCACCGTCACCGACTGGAACGCGCTGCGCTGGTAGGCGGGGCCGAGCACGTCGGCGTCGGCCCAAAGTTCCGACTCGTGCGCGTCGCCGGAGGCGAACACGCCGACCACGGTCCAGTCCTGGTTGGCGAGCTCGAGCTTGCGCCCCACCTCGAGCCCGGCGAACTGCGCCTGCGCGCCCTTGCCGACCACGAGTTC
>DASRZN010000160.1:0-2149 GCA_035686325.1 Lysobacteraceae bacterium | reverse complement strand
CTGCGGCCGCCCCCGCCGCCCCCGCGCCGCGCAAGCTCTTCATCGAGACCCACGGTTGCCAGATGAACGAGTACGACTCGGCCCGCATGGCCGACGTGCTCGCCGCCGCCGAAGGCATGGAGCTGACCGCCAACGTCGAGGAAGCCGACGTGGTCCTGGTCAACACCTGCTCGATCCGCGAGAAGGCCCAGCACAAGGTCTTCAGCCAGCTCGGCCGCTGGAAGGGACTCAAGGCCGGCGAGCGGCCGGTGCTGATCGGGGTCGGCGGCTGCGTCGCCTCGCAGGAGGGGGCGGCGATCATCGAGCGCGCGCCCTACGTCGACCTGGTGTTCGGCCCGCAGACCCTGCACCGCCTGCCCGAGCTGATCCGCGAGCGCCGCCAGACCGGCCGCCCGCAGGTGGACATCAGCTTCCCCGAGATCGAGAAGTTCGACCGCCTGCCCGAGCCGCGCGCGGAAGGCCCGAGCGCCTTCGTCTCGATCATGGAAGGCTGCTCCAAGTACTGCTCGTACTGCGTGGTGCCCTATACCCGCGGCGAGGAGATCAGCCGGCCGTTCGAGGACGTGCTGGTGGAGGTCGCGCAACTGGCCGCGCAGGGCGTGCGCGAGGTGACGTTGCTCGGCCAGAACGTCAACGCCTACCGCGGCCCGTACGGCGATGGTGAAACCGCGGACCTCGGCCTGCTGATCCGCGCGATCGCCGAGATCGACGGCATCGGCCGCATCCGCTTCACCACCTCGCACCCGCTGGAGTTCTCCGACTCGCTCATCGAGGCCTACCGCGACGTGCCCAAGCTCGCCAACTACCTGCACCTGCCGGTGCAGGCCGGCAGCGACCGCATCCTCGCCGCGATGAAGCGCGGCTACACCGCGCTCGAGTTCAAGCAGAAGATCCGCAAGCTGCGCGCGGTGCGGCCGGACATCTCGATTTCCTCGGACTTCATCGTCGGCTTCCCCGGCGAGACCGACGCCGACTTCGCCAAGACCATGAAGCTGATCGACGACGTCGGCTTCGACCAGTCGTTCTCCTTCATCTACTCGCGGCGCCCTGGCACCCCGGCCGCCGACCTCGAGGACAACCTCACCAGCGAGGAAAAGCACGCGCGCCTGTCCCGCCTGCAGGCCACGATCAACGCCAACGCGTCGCGGATCGCGCAAGCGATGGTGGGCACGGTGCAGACGGTGCTGGTGGAAGGGCCGTCGAAGAAGAACCCCGACGAGCTGACCGGCAAGACCGAGAACATGCGCTCGGTGAACTTCCCGGGGCACCCGCGCCTGGTCGGCCAGTTCGTCGAGCTGCGCATCACCGAGGCGCTCACCAACTCGCTGCGTGGCGAGGTGGTGACCGTCGGCGAGGCCGTGACGCTGTAGAGCGGAGCTTGCTCCGCTGCCCGCCTCAATCCAGCCGCTTGCGGAAGCGCAGCAGCGCCGCCGCCATCATCACCACGGTGAAACCGGCCAGCGCCAGCACTTCCGGCCACAATTCGGCGAGGCCCGCGCCGCGCAGCATCACCCCACGGATCAGGCGCAGGAAGTGGGTCAGCGGCAGCAGTTCCGCCAGCCACTGCACCGCTTTCGGCATCCCCGCGAACGGGAACATGAAGCCCGACAGCAGCACCGAGGGCAGGAACACGAAGAAGGTCATCTGCATCGCCTGGAACTGCGAGCGCGCGCGGGTCGAGATCAGCAGGCCGAGGGTGAGGTTGGCGAGGATCAGCAGCCCCGACGCCAGGTAGATGTCGAGCAGGCCGCCGCGCACCGGCACCCGGAACAGGAACACGCCGAGCAGCAGGATCACGGTGGTCTGCACCAGCCCGATCACCGCGTACGGCAACACCTTGCCGACCATCAGTTCGCCGCCGCTGACCGGGGTGGCGATCAGCAGCTCCATGTTGCCGCGCTCGCGTTCGCGCACGATCGCGACGCTGGTGAACAGCACCATGGTCATGGTCAGGATCACGCCGATCAGGCCGGGCACGATGTTGACCGCCGAGCGCCGCTCCGGGTTGTAGAACGACACCACGGCGATCGGCTCGGCCGCCCGGTCCGGCAGCCGCCCGGCCTGCGCCGCCGCGGCCGCGCCGTCCAGCGGCGTGCGCGCCAGCTGCAGCGCCGCGCCCTGCACCACCGTGTCGGTGCCGTCGACCAGC
>DASRZN010000159.1:0-18951 GCA_035686325.1 Lysobacteraceae bacterium | reverse complement strand
CCGCGCCGAAGAGGTCGGTGAGCTCGACCGCCTGACCCTCAGCCTCGCCGTCAACGGCGAACGCCGCCAGCACGGCGCGCTCGCCGACCTGATCTGGAACGTGCCCGAGATCCTGCACGAGTTGTCGCGGCTGTACGCCCTGCGCGCCGGCGACCTGGTGTTCATGGGCACGCCCGCCGGGGTCGGCCCGCTGCAGCCGGGCGACGCCTTCGACGCCAGCCTCGACGGCGTGGTCGCCCTTCACGGCCGGATCGCGCCCGGGCAGACGGTGCGCTAGGCTCCCCTAGCAGGGGCGGACCACGGAGGACGGCGCATGGGCATGGTCAGCGAATTCCGGGAATTCATCGCCAAGGGCAACGTCGTCGACCTCGCGGTCGGCGTGGTGATCGGCGCCGCCTTCGGCAAGATCGTCACCGCCCTGGTGGACGGCGTCATCATGCCGCTGGTCGGCGTGCTCACCGGCGGCGTCAGCGTGTCGGACTGGAAGTACGTGGTCCATCCCGCGGTGCTCGATGCCGCCGGCAAGGTCACCACACCCGAAGTCGCGATCGCCTACGGCAACCTGATCCAGACCGTGGTCGACTTCCTGATCATCGCCTTCGTCATCTTCCTGCTGATCCGCGCCTACAACCGCGTGCGCCGCCCGGCCGAGGTCGTGCCCGCGGCGCCGGCGGAGGAAGTGCTTCTGTTGCGCGAGATCCGCGACAGCCTGCGCCAGCGGACGTAGGGCGGGAAAGCGGAGCAAGCTCAGCTCCACGAGCGCGCGGGAGCTGGCACTTGCTGCGCGCGGGGAGGCGCGTGACCTGCGACACGCCGCCATCGCCCGCGGCGGCTGCTACGCTCGCGGCTTGTGCCCGTGACCTGGAGCCCCGATGCGCGTCCTGCCTTTGCTGCTCGCCCTCGCCGTCACCCTGCCTGGCGGACTGCACGCGCAAACGCGCATCGCCGACGCCGACATCGCCGCCGCCGCGCAGCTGCGCACGCGCGCGCTGGCCGACGACACCGGCTGGAAAATCGTCGAGTCGCTGACCACCGAAGTCGGCCCGCGCCTGGCCGGCAGCGAGGCGGACGCGCGCGCGGTGGCGTGGGCCCAGGCCAAGTTCGAGGAACTCGGCTTCGACAAGGTCTGGACCGAGCCGGTCACCTTCCCCAAGTGGGAGCGACGCAGCGAGCGCGCCGAAGTGCTCGGCGCGCACGCGCAGCCGCTGGTTCTCACCGCGCTCGGCGGCAGCCCGGGCGGCACGGTCGAGGGCGAGGTCGTGCGCTTTCCCGACCTGGCGTCGCTGGAAGCGGTGCCAGCGGGCGCGCTGGCCGGCAAGATCGCCTTCATCGACTACCGCATGGAGCGCGCGCGCGACGGCAGCGGCTACGGCATGGGCTCGCGCATCCGCGGGCGCGGGCCCTCGGCGGCGGTGCGCGCCGGCGCGGCGGCCTACCTGATGCGCTCCGCGGGCACCGGCAACCACCGTTTCGCGCACACCGGCATCACCCGCTTCGACGAGGGGCTCACCCCGATCCCCGCCGCCGCGCTCGCCAATCCGGACGCCGAACAACTCGCGCGCCTGGTCGCGCTCGGACCGACCCGCGTGCGCGTCGCGCTCGACTGCGGCTGGAACGGCGAGTACACCTCGCACAACGTGATCGGCGAGATGCGCGGCAGCACGCTTCCTGACGAGATCGTACTGCTCGGCGGCCATCTCGATTCCTGGGACCCGGGCACCGGCGCGATCGACGACGCCGCCGGCATCGGCATCACCATGGCCGCCGCGAAGCTGGTCGCCTCGATGCCGCGGAAGCCCGCGCGCACGATCCGCGTGGTCGCCTTCGCCAACGAGGAGCAGGGCCTGTACGGCGGCCGCGCCTACGCCGAGGCGCACGCCGACGAGGTCGCGCGCCACGTGATCGCCGCCGAAAGCGACTTCGGCGCCGGCCGCATCTACGGCTTCCGCGCGCAGGCATCGAACGATGCGGAGGACGCGGTGCGCAAGATCGCGCAGGCGCTCGCGCCGCTCGGCATCGCCTACCTGCCGGACAAGGGCGATCCGGAATCCGACATCGGCCCGTTCACCCGCCGCGGCGTGGCCTGGGCCTGGCTCGGCCATGACGGCAGCGAGTACTTCGACCTGCACCACACCGCCGACGACACCCTCGACAAGATCGACCCCGAGGCGCTGGCGCAGAACGTCGCCGCCTACGCGGTGTTCGCGTGGCTGGCGGCGCAGGCGGACGGCGGATTCGGCAGCGCCCCGCGCGCGCCGGAGCCCGCGGCGCGCTGAGGCCGCCATGGTGCAGCGCTACGACGAGTTCGGCGGGGTCCCGGTCGATCCGCTGACCTCACTGTACCGGCTCGGCGCCGGCGGCCCGAACCTGACCACCGCGCTCGCGGCCGCCGCCGCCACCGGGCGCAAGGTCGCGCTGCTGCACATCGACGTGGACGGCTTCGCCGCGATCAACCGCAACCTCGGCGACAGCATCGGCGACCAGGCGCTGGCGGCGATCGCGCAGCGCCTGCACAAGGCGATGCCGCCCGGCGGCTGGCTGTGGCGGATCGGCGGCGACGCCTTCCTCGCCGGCATCGGGTTCCGCCGCGACGAACCCGATGCCGCCGCGCTCGCCGAGCGCCTGCGCGACGCCTTCGAGACGCCGCTGACGATCCCGCCGTACACGCTGCCGATCGCCCTCACGATGGGCGTGGCGATCTATCCCGACCACGCCGACAACGCCGCCGCCCTGCTCGCCTGCGCCGAGCAGTCGCTGCGCCACGCGCGCCGCGACGCGCGCCACGACGCCAACCTGTTCCCCGCCGCCGCCACCAGCGGCGAATCCACCGAGGTGCTCTCGCGCACGCTGCGGATCGCGATGGAGCGCGGCGAGTTCCAGCTGTTCTACCAGCCCACCGTCAACGGCCACGACGGCAGCATCGACGGCATGAACGCGCTGCTGCGCTGGCACAACCGCGAGCACGGCCTGGTGCGGCCGAGCCGCTTCCTCGAATTGGTGGATCGCGCCGGCCTGTCGGCGCCGCTCGGCTACTGGGTGGTGCGCAAGGCCGCCGAGCAGCTCGCCGACTGGCGCATGGACGGGCTCGACTACCTCAACATGTCGGTGCACCTGCCCAACCCGATGCTGGCGCGACAGGACTGCGTGGACCTGATCGGCGAGCTGCTGCACCGGCTGGACCTGCCGCCGCAGGCGCTGGAGTTCGAGGTGCCGGAAAGCGCGCTGGCGCTGGACGCGCGCAACGTCTACGACACCCTCGGCGGCCTGCGCGCGCTGGGCGCGACCCTGACCGTGCAGGACTTCGGCGTCGGCGGCCTCAGCTTCGCCGCGCTCGCCCAATACCCGCTCGACCGGCTGAAGATCGACCGCAGTTTCATCCGCAACGTGGCCAGCGACCCGCGCAGCGCCGCGATCGTGCGCGGCATCATCGCCATGGGCCACCGCCTCGGCATGAAGGTGGTCGCCAAGGGCGTGGAGAACGAGGCTGAGCTCGGCTTCCTGCGCCGCAACCACTGCGACTTCTTCCAGGGCTACCTGTTCTGCCCGCCGCTGCCGGTGGAGGGCCTGGACGAACTAATCCGCAAGCGCTTCCTGCTGCCGCAGGTGTTCGCCACCACCAGCCCCGAGCGCATCCTGCTGCTGGTGGACGACGAGGAAAACGTGCTGCGTTCGCTGGCGCGCCTGTTCCGCCGCGACGGCTACCAGATCCTTACCGCCAGCAGCGTGCGCGAGGCCTTCGACCTGCTCGCCAGCCGCAGCGTGCAGGTGATCGTCTCCGACCAGCGCATGGCCGAGATGAACGGCACCGAGTTCCTGACCCGCGTGCGCGACCTCTATCCGGACACCATCCGCATGGTGCTGTCCGGCTACACCGACCTCGCCACGATCACCGAGGCGATCAACCGCGGCGCGATCTACCGTTTCCTGACCAAGCCCTGGAACGACGACGAACTGCGCGAGCACATCCGCGACGCCTTCCGCGCGCACGAGCAGCGCGGCGCGGTCGACGACGGGTACTGACCCCGGCGCTTCGCGCGAGCGGTGCTCCGACGCGAGGCTCAGGGAATGCGCGGGTACTGCGGCAACCCGTCCGCGATCTCATAGTAGTCGCCCTTCTCCTCGACGAAGACGTGCAGTTCCGTGTGGGTGCCGGTGGGGCCATCGAACGCGCCCATGCAGATCCCGATCCAGTCGCGGGCCGGCGGATCGAAGAACAGCTGGCTGCCGCAGATCGAACAGAAACCGCGCCGTACCTTCGGCGAGGACTGGTACCAGCTGACGTGTTCGCCGCCGCTCACCGTCAGCGCGGCGCGCGGCACGTCGGTGCTGACCGTGTGGTGCCCGGAGGACTTGCGGCACTGCACGCAATGGCAGGCGTCGGGCGGCTTCAGTTCGCCCGCCACGGTGAAGCGCACCGCGCCGCACAGGCAGGATCCGGGCTTCGTGGTCACGACGTTCTCCCGTTGCGCGCGGCGGAGCTACTGCCCTTCCGGCGGCTGCCAGAGCTCGACCTTGTTGCCCTCCGGGTCGATCACCCAGCCGAACTTGCCGTGCTCCGAGGTCTCCGTCTTGTCGACCACGTTGCAGCCCTCGGCGCGCAATGCCGCCAGCAGCGCCTCCAGGTCGGCGACCCGGAAGTTGACCATGAAGGACGCGGTGCTGGGCGCCATGTAGTCGGTGTCCGCGGCGAACGGGCTCCAGATCGTCATGCCCGGCGCGCTGTCCGCGCCGCCCCACTGGAATACCGCGCCGCCCCAATCGGTGACGTCCAGGCCGAGGTGGTCGCGGTACCAGGCACCCAGTGCCTTCGGGTCGTTCGCCTTGAAGAAGATGCCGCCGATGCCGGTGACGCGTCGCATGTCGAACTCCGTGTGTGCGTGATGGATGCGCGATCAAGCTTCGCCGAGCGCGTAGACGTAAGCATCCACCGTGGTGCCGTCCGCAAGCCGCGCCGGGGCCAGCACCCGCCGGTAGTCCTCGCCCTCGAACGCGTCGAGTCGCGGCCAATGCGCCGCCAGCTCGGGCGATGTGAACACGAAGCCCGGCACTTCGATGCCGTCCTCCGCGGGCACGATCGCCGGATAGCCGGTCGCCGCGCCCCAGCCCGCCTGCACCATCCTCCCGCGCACCGTCGCCGGCTCCCAGCGGCCCGGGACATCGGCGAGCACGTGCGCGTTGGGCTTGCCCGGCGCAAGGGTGCCGTAGACGAACAGGCGGTCGGTCACGCGGGCTCCGGATCGAGTGGCGGGGGAAGCGAATGTAGTGCGCCGGGGGCGTTCGCGCCAAGCCGTCCTTGCGCGCCGGATCAATCGCCGGCCTTGCGCATCTCGCCGGAGAATTCCCACGCGAAGTGGTGATCGGGATGCTCCAGCGGAAGGTCCAGGTTGTTGACCGTACGCAGCCAGTAGGCCACGACGGCGTCGGGCGAAGTGCGGACGAGGGTGAACGATGAACCCTCGACCCACGTGCCATCGTCGTCCTGGCCGGAGGTGAGCGAGTAGACCACCGCCTGCGATCCCCAGGCGCTGACGGCGAAGGTGCCGGGTTTCATCTCGCTCCACTGCCCGCGGAGCTGCTGGAAGACGCGGGCCTGCCCCGCGCCCACCTCGATGCGGAAGGCGCGCTGCATGCCTGCCCCGTCGACCAGGTCCGGCCCACCGTGGCCCGCCAGAGTGCCCTCCCAGCCGCCGTCGAACCGGAACATCGGATCGTCGGCGGCGCGACCGCCCGGTGCCGGCGCGACCGCGAAGGCGTCAAGCGCCGGATCGGTGACGGTCGGCCCGGTCTTGCAGCCGGTGAGCACGGCCATCAGCACGAGCAGCAGGATCGGTTTCATCGAGACACCTCGCGTGGCGACGCAACGACCGGCCAATGCAGCGCTTCGCGGCTCCAGGCCATGATCCATCAACTCCGCCTCAGTCCATGCGGAAGGTCAGGGGCAAAGCGGCTACGCCGGCCTCCCGCCCATCCAGGCGGACCTTCGCCGCCCAGCCAAGGATCGCCGCGTCGAGGCGTTTCGAGCCGGTCGTGTGGTCGAGCTTGACCGCGACTACCTTACCCGTCTCGTCGTAGGCCAGCAGGACCGTGGCCGCGGCACTCCGCAGCCCGGACCTGGCGAGCACGCCCAGCAAGTCACCGAGCGGCGGCTTGAACGCGATCACGTCGAGGTTTAGAAGCGGCGGCGCATCCGCAGTGCTCGCGGCGGCCTGCGCGTCGGCACCGTCCTGTGGCGGCTGCAGCTCCTGGCCCCACGCGTGCGCGACCGGGATGAGCAGTAACACGAACAGCAGGATCCGTTGCATCTGGTTGCCTCCATGCGAAGTGGAACAAGCCTGCTGCGGGACCACCGCAGAGGGAAATCCTAGCCGCTATGCCCCAACGGCAAACCGGGTTGGCCTCGGACGAACGATCAGAGCTGCGCGGATTCGATCGCCGAGTACCACGCCGCATACGGCGAGTTCCTGACCAGGTGGCGATTGAAGTCCTTCGTCCCGTCCGTCCACCAGGGCGGACCGCGCTCCCCGAGGGCGACCTTGGCGGCATCCACCGCCTTGCGGGCGGCCGCCAGTCGGCCAGGGTCGTGCGCCCGGCCGGCGGCTTTGACCTCGCGGCGGGCGTCCATGAGCGCCTTGGTCAGGGTGGCGCGTTGCTCGTCCGTGAGATGGGGATTGGCAGCCCGCCACAGGCGTCCACGCACGATGATGTAGCGACCGTCGGGGGTGGTGAGTGGGTTCAAGCGGCTAACGCCTGAATCAATCCGAGCCGAGAAGCGGCTTCGGCTCGATTGAATAGCCGGGCGCCTTCAACCGGGCACGCCCAATGAGGCCCAAGTGGGTGAAGCCAAATCCCCGGGAGTACTTGAGCCCATAGCCCAGCATCCGATCGAAGCCGATGTGTGCGCACCAGATCAAACCGCCAGACAGGATCAAACTCGAATCCACGAGGGCGCCAATCACCAAGGCGGCCAAGGCACCGATGAGGGAGTGCGCTGCGTTGTAGAACGCCGCGCCGGTGCGGGGTCCGAACAGGTAACCAAGGAATGACACATCAGGCGCCAAAAAGAACAGCGCAAAGTAGCCCCAGGCGAAGTCGAGCTTTGCATATGCCAGCGCCGCAGCAAACAGGATGCAGGCACCTTCGGCACGAAGTACGAGCCGCACGCCCCCTGAAACAACTCCGCTCACGACGAACCCTCTTGCGCTGGACACCGGAATTAAGCCGAACCGCGAAGCGGGTTCGGCTTGGACGAATTGATAGGGCTCACTGGCTGGAAGCCAAAAGAGCCTCATCTGGTGATTTGTAACCTGTGAACTCCTTTGACCCACGTTCCAGCCAATACAGGCTTAGCTGTAGGTTGCCCAGATCTGCAGCCTTGAACTGAGCAAAGGTCGGGGGCGGCTTGTGGAGACGGGCGCTATTGCATTTGAAGTAGACCGTCACGATCGGGTCCTTTCCGAAGGATATTTGGTAGACATTGGACCTGACTTTGCTCAGTTTGAAATCGAGTGCAGGAGACCAGGCTGATTTTTGCCATCGGAACTCTGTTGAGGTTTGTCCAATCTTTGGCGCGACCACATGGTCGTAGTGGTTTGAGTTGTCCGTGCACGGGTGCTTTCGCCAAGGAGGACCTAGCTCATCGAAGAACACTCGGGCCCCATATGGAGATTGATAGAAGAAGACGGAGGCACCGCATACGGGGCACGATGCATTGGGATTGGTATAGGACAAGCTATGTCGCGCATCTAGGGAGCAGGCATAGACGGTCCGAGGTGCTTGGTGTGAATTCCAATCATTGCGGTCGACCCAATGGCCTTCAACCCAGTGCGTCA
This sequence comes from Lysobacteraceae bacterium, assembly GCA_035686325.1. GTDB lineage: Bacteria > Pseudomonadota > Gammaproteobacteria > Xanthomonadales > Xanthomonadaceae > JABFWF01. Next base: position 11,122 of record DASRZN010000159.1, on the reverse strand, counting down.
CTCCATAGATGCTTGTTCGCCAGAACCCGCTTCTGTAGTGCATGGTCGCCCCAAGGCTTGGCGTGAGCCCTAACGCCTGAATTAAGCCGAACCGCGAAGCGGCTTCGGCTTGAATGAATTGTTAGGCGCCACCTTCTGCCAGTGCGTAATGGATTCATGCGAAAGAGCCTCCAAGATCGGGAGAAGCGGCTCTATCTCACTCCGAATAGCAGTGTGCAACGGAGTGTAGCCAAACTCCTTGTCCATTTTTAGGTGGGCGCAGTTGTTCCGCGCATCCGCCGCACGGTCCACGAATGTGTCGAAATCTATGTCAGTCATGAGCGTTTCGTAGATGCGACGCAGTTCGGTTGACGCAAGAAGAACAGGTTTTAACCGCCTAGATTCGCTCTTTACATGCGTGAGGCTCTCAATGACCTTGAAGAACCCTATGAACTTTGGGATTGGTTGAGATATCCGCTTCGCCTCGTTGAACTGGGCAATCAGAGGGAGCTTGGACGCATCTCTTGGCGCGGATTGCAGGGCGTCTGAGTTGAACCTGTCGGGAGGTAAATCCTCAACAAGCTTCATTTCTACGCCATACAAGGAATCGCCAATTTCTGTCTCTTCCTCGGGTGTTTCGGGGATTCGCTTGCAGAAGATGAGCCCACCAAAAATGCGGAAGTCACCATGAGTGAACGAGGTCCGCTCGGCAACAAGCGTGGCTAGATAAAAAGCAAAGTCCCTTGTTTCCTGTGGTGAGTAAGGCAGGAGGATGTGAAGCGAGCCAATCTGGTCTGAGTCCGGGAAGGGCTCGTGATCACTTGGGGCAATACGGATAAGCGGTTCTATGGGCTCAGGCGCTCTTCCACCGAGCGAGATCTTCTCGCTGATCTTTGCGTGGTACTTGTACTCACGGTCGAATCGAAAACCGTGCGTCGTGAACTGAAATTCCCATTCTGACTTCACGCGGTCACTCCGGGTGGCGCCTAACGCTTGAATTAAGCCGAGCCGCGATGCGGCTTCGGCTTGAATGAATTGTTAGGGCTCACAACGGGAAGCCCCGACCGTGACATTGCTTATACTTTCGTCCGCTACCACACAGGCATGGACTGTGATCTCGGAGGCCGATGGATATAGATTGCCCTAAGAACGCTTGCGCACCTATCAACGGCTCAATTTCATGGGCGGGGACATTGACGTAGCCTTACTGTCCAGCCCGCTCTGCACGATTCAGCACTCTGACGATTTCTTCTGATACCCGGATGAAGTGATGAACCAGCAGATCGTCCCGTACTGCAACACGCACGTTGTCTTTGGCAAGGCCGGCGTAGGTCAGAGAAGGATCCGGAACAAAAAGAATGGTCTCCTCGCCATGTTGCTTGGGAGTGATTTCGACTAGATCCCCTTCCGGAGACACCCACACCGCATGAAACTCAGCCTCAACTAAGACGTAAGGCCACTCCCAAATTTGCCAGCCGCACATCATGCGGCCGCCATCCTGAGAGATCTTTGCCTCTACGTTTGGAAAGCACTCGTTAACCTTTGCGCCATCGTTCGGTCGAACAGGCAGGTACGTGGCCTCTCGCCCAGGAGCGACCTTGGCGATCAGTTGCCTGATGTGCTTCGTGATCTCTTTCGGGGTGCTCGTATGCACTGCTGTGAGCCCTAACACCAGAATTAAGCCGACCCGCGAAGCGGGTTCGGCTTGAATGAATTGTTAGGGGCCATGCTACGACGCCATACCCAGTAAAACACCGTGGCGCCGACGAGACCATGCAAGCCAAAGTAGAGGGTGGACTCAATGTGATTGAGCCAACCGTACAGAGTTGGGTCTCCGTTGACCACGAAATCAACGCGCTTTCCGTGCCAATTGCCGCCAGACGAGAAGCCGGGGTCTGTACCTGGCCCAGAAACAGCAACTGGAAGTGCGGCTGCAATGAAGCCGATGAGTGCGAGCGGCAACCAGCGGAGCTTTCCGTAGTGCACAAGAAGAAGAGCTGCAGGAATGCCAATGAGCAGCACGAAGGGAAGGGCAAATAGAGCAGTCATAGGCGCGAACATCACAACGTCAGAGAGCTGAGATATCTCACCGTGCAGGAACATGGGCACAGCAAGCCACGCCAAAAGCACAAATGGTTGAACTGCAATAGATCCTAGACAAGAAAGTAGGATTACTCTGACCTTGCTCATGGGCCCTAACGCCCGAATTGAGCCGGGCCGCAGCGAGTGAACAGAACCGCCGAGGCAATGATGCGGCCTCGGCTCAAATGAGTTGTTAGACCGCAAAGCGAGGAAACATGGCAACTGGACGATACAACGGGATGAAGCGGGCTGGAGACTGGGTAGGCCAGCCTGTCGAGCTTGCGCGCGACGTGAGCAATTCCTACTGCGCCCTGCCGCAGGGCTACCGGGGGAAAGTGACGCAGCAGAACGCCAACGGCCTCACGTTTGAGGGCGAAGCGTGCGATTGCTGCAAAGTCGCACCACGCATTACCCGGTTGAGTTACTTCGATGTCCGACTTGCGGTCTAACGCGAATTACATCCCACAACGCTTTTTTACACCCCATTTCCGGGATGTAACAAAAGTCACTCCCCGCCGGAACCGGCAAGTCCATCCCCCGGCTGCACGACCGGCAGCACCACCCGGAACGTGGTACCGAAACCGACCCGGCTCTGCACCTCGATGCGGCCGTGGTGCTTGGCGATGATGCGGTAGGCGATGGCCAGGCCGAGGCCGGTGCCGCGGCCGATCGGCTTGGTGGTGAAGAAGGGATCGAAGATGCGCTGCAGGGCGTCGTCGGGGATGCCGCAGCCGCTGTCGGCGATGCTGACCCAGACGTGGCCTTCGTCCAGGCCGGTCGCCAGCACGATCGTGCCGCGCTCGGCGATCGCCTGGCCGGCGTTGATCAGCAGGTTCATGAAGACCTGGTTGAGCTCGGAGGCGTGGCATTCCACCAGCGGCAGCTCGCCGTAGTGCTTCTCCAGCTGGACCTTGTACTTGAGTTCGTTCCAGACGATGTTGAGGGTGGAGTCCAGGCCCTTGTGCAGGTCCGCCGAACGCATGCGCTCGTCGCGGCCGACGTGGGAGAACTCCTTGAGGTCCTGCACGATCTTGGTGACGCGCTCGATGCCCTCGCGCGATTCGTCCAGCAGCTGCGGCAGGTCGCCGAGGATGAAGTCGATGTCCAAGCGTTCGCGCAGCTGGCGCAGCGGCGTGTCGGGGCCGTCGTCTGGCACCTGCGCGGCATAGGCTTCGATCAGCGCGATCAGCGAGCCGCAGTACTCGCGCAACGTGCCGAGGTTGGAGTGCACGTAGCCGATCGGGTTGTTGATCTCGTGGGCGACGCCGGCGGCGAGCTGGCCGATCGAGGCCATCTTCTCGGACTGCAGCAGCTGCTCCTGCGCGCTGGCGAGGCGGTGGTAGGTGCGCTGCAGTTCCTCGTGGCGGCGGTTCAGCTCGGCTTCGCGGCCGGCGCGCGCGGTGACGTCGTCGAACAGGGCGAAGCGGCGGCGCACGCCCTCGTGCACGCCGGCGTAGAGGGCGATCTCCACCGCCAGCGCGCCGTCGGCGGCGACCACGCTGCCGCGCCAGCGGCCGTCGCGCTCGGCCTGGGCCCAGGCGTCGCCGGGCAGCAGCTCGAGCAGGTCCCCCGGCGGCGGGGCGTCGCGGCCGGGGAAGGCGCGCGTGGCGAGTTCGCGCGCGGCGGCGTTGGCCTGGTCGACGCGCGCGTCGCCGTCCAGCAGCAGCGCGGCGCGATCGACGACCGACAGCGCCCAGAGCGTGTCGCCGCTCCAGGACGCCGTGTCGGTGGAGTTGAAGTTCGTTCCGGTGTCTGCGCTCATCCCACCCCGAGACAGCGCGCCTGCGGACGGACGCCTGACTGCCCCGAAGCATCGTACACGCCGGCCGACTCCACGCGCCCGAGATGGCGCAGCGCCCAGCCCACCTCGCGGCGGCGGCGGGCGAGCAGGACGTGGTTGGCCTGGTTGAGTTCGCTCAGCGCGCGCACGCGCTCGGGCGCCACCGCGTCGGCAGGCAGCGCCTGCAGCGCACGCACGGCGGCGAGCTTGCCCTGGGTGGATTGCAGCAACGCCTCGACGTCGTGCTCGACCAACGCGCGGCGTTCGGCCGCGAGCGCCTCCTCGAGCGCGACGAGGGCGTCGGCGGCGCTCATCGCGCCAGGTCGCGCTCGAGGCCGAGCAACCCGTCGGCGATGCGCGCCGGGTCGATCCGGTAGCTGCCGTCGGCGAGCGCGGCGCGGACCGCCTCGACCTTGGCCTGGTCGATGTCGGCCGGGGCGGCGGCCAGCTTGTGCGCCATCGCCTGCAGGCCGGCGGCCTCGCCGGTCAGGCGCAGGCTGTCGCCTTCGGGGGCGGCGACCGGCTGCATGCGGTCGGTGCCGGCGCGCGCCGAGCCCGTGGCCGGGGTGGCCACGCCCTCGAGCGGCCGGGACAGGCCGGCGCCGTCGATCTTCTGGGTCATTCGCCTGCTCCTGAGGCTTGCTTCGAGCCCGGTAACGGCACCCGGCGGGGGAACTTTAGCGCGATGTCACACATTGGCCGGACCCGGGTTCATTGCAGGACCTCGACCACGCCCGGCGCGGTCAGGCGGCCCCTGACCACGCGTCGGGATTCGACGTTCTCGGCGCGGACCACGCGTCCGGGGGTGGCGCCGCCGAGGGCGCGGCCGGCCATCCGGACCTCGATCCCGCCGACCCGGCTGACCAGCACCACCGGGTCGCCGCGGCGCAGCGGCGGGCCGAGCGCGAGGTCGTCCTCGCCAACCACGCTGCCGTCGGCCAGCGCGCGGGCGGGGATCCGGCCGACGAGGGCGGCGGGGTCGGCGGGCGGCAGCGGCTTGCCGACCGGGACTTCGCGGCGCTGCACGACCAGCTGTTCGGCGGCCAGCGGCTGGCCGGCCCGGGCCGGGGCGCGCAGGACCACGACGTCGGCCTCGCGGTGGGCGTCGACCGGGACATAGAGCTTCCAGCCCGGCTCGTCGGGGCAGCGCACCAGCGCGGTGCGCGGGCCGGAGGCGACCGCCTGCAGCGGCTGGGCGCAGGCGGCGAGGCGGACGTGGGCGGCGAGCGTGGCCTCGGCGCGCGCCGGGTCGGCACCCAGCGCCTGGATCGCGGCGGCGCGGATGCTGTCCGGCGCTTGCCAGTCGCCCGCGCGCGCGAGCGGCAGCAGCGCGAGGCTGGCGAGCAGGGCGGACAACAGCAGCGGCGGGAGCGGCAACGGGCGCAAGGACGCGTTCCGGAGGGCGGATCTGGCTGAACAGAGGCAACTGGCGTGCCAGCGACGCCAGCGGAGCAGGCTCCGCTCTCCGGCGGCCCTCAACTTCGTCCGCCGCCGGCCGACAACGCGGGCATGGGACACGCCCTCCTCGACCGCATCGACCAGCGCATCCGCCTGGCCGGCCATAACCGGCTGGCGCTGCTGCTGTTCCGCCTCGGTTCGCGTCAGCTTTTTGGCGTGAACGTGTTCAAGGTGCAGGAGGTGCTGCCGCGGCCGCCGCTGTTCCGGCTGCCGCAGCTGCCGCGCGCCTTCGCCGGCGCGGCCGACGTGCGCGGGCGCACGGTGCCGGTGCTCGACCTCGGCCGGGCGATCGACCAGGAACCCGGCGATCCGCCGCAGTACCTGGTGGTGACCGAGTTCAACCGCAGCGTGCAGGGTTTCCTGGTCTCGGCGGTCGAGCGCATCGTCAACATCGCGGTGGAGGACATCCAGCCGCCGCCCGAGTGGGGCGGCGGCGCCAGCCCGCACCTGACCGGCATCACCCGCCACAACGGCGAGTTGATCCAGCTGCTGGACGTGGAGAGCGTGCTGGCCGAATCCGCCCCGCGCGAGCGCGACAGCCAGCCGCTGGCGCCGCTGGAGGTCGCGCCCAGCGTGCCGCGCCAGGTGCTGGTGGTCGACGACTCGCGGGTCGCCCGCAACCAGATCCGCGGCGTGCTGGAGCAGCTCGGGCTGGAGTCCACCCAGCTCTCCGACGGCCGCCAGGCGCTGGACCACCTGCTGCAGCTGGTCGCCGCCGGCCAGTCGCCCGGCGCGCGCTACGCGATGGTCATTTCCGACATCGAGATGCCGGCCATGGACGGCTACACCCTGACGACGGAAATCCGTCGCAATCCCGCGCTGTCGGACCTGTACGTGCTGCTGCACACCTCGCTGTCGGGCGTGTTCAACCAGGCGATGGTGGAGCGGGTGGGCGCGGACGACTTCGTCGCCAAGTACTCCGAGCACGACCTCGCCGAGCACATCGGCCGGCGCTTGATGGCGCTGGCGTAGCGGCACGCGGGTTGCAGCCGCTGCCGCCGCGCCCCCGCTGGCCGGCGCGCCCTTCCCCCTCCCCCGCTGGCGGGGGAGGGTTGGGGTGGGGGTGAGTCCTTCGCGAAAAGCGGCACCCCCACCCTCGCGCTGCGCGCTCGACCTCCCCCGCCAGCGGGGGAGGTGAACACCTCGCCAGCGAAGAGGTGAAGGCACCCGCGCCGCGCTTCCCGCCGCTTCCTTCCAGGGCCCTGCCCGCCGCTGGCACGCCGCTTGCACCGCCCTCCGTGCATTCGTCCGGAGGCGGCCATGTCCGATCCGATCCAGCCAGGCGCCGAGTCCTTCCTCGGCATCCACGGGACCGCGCTCGCGCTGCGCGAGCAGCGGCTGCAGCTGCTCGCCGCCAACCTCGCCAACGCGGACACGCCGGGCTTCAAGGCCCAGGACCTCGACTTCAACGCCGCGCTCGGCGCCGCGCTGCAGCCCGCCGCGGGCAGCGCCGGCACCGACCCGATCGATGCCGCCGTCGCCGCGGCCCGCTACGCGCGCACCCCGACCCAGCCCAGCCTCGACGGCAACACCGTCGAGGGCGAGCAGGAGAAGGCGCGCTTCGCCCAGGCCGCGCTCGAATACCGCGCCTCGCTCGCCTTCGTCGAGTCGAAGGTGCGCTCGATGCTGACCGCGATCACCGGCCAGTAAGGAGACCCCACGTGAGCAACCTTCCGATCTTCGACGTCGCCGGCAGCGCGATGACCGCGCAGTCGGTGCGCCTGAGCACGGTGGCCAGCAACCTCGCCAACGCCGATACGGTGGCCGGTTCGCCCGAGGCGGTGTACCGCGCGAAGCAGCCGGTGTTCGCCGCCGAGCCGGTCGCCGGCGACCCGGCGCTCGCCGGCGTGCGGGTGACCGCGGTCAACGAGAGCACCGCCGCCCCGATCAAGCGCTACGAGCCCAACCATCCGCTCGCCGACGCGCAGGGCTACGTGTACGCGCCCGACGTGGATCCGGTCGCGCAGATGGTCGACATGATTTCCGCCTCGCGCAGCTACCAGGCCGACGTCGAAGTCCTCAACACCGCCAAGGAACTGGCGAACGCCACGCTGATGCTCGGCAAGTGATGCGACCGCATCGCGCCGGACGGAGACCCGACACCCCATGACCACCATTCCCGGCACCAGCGACAACCCCTACGCGGGCTACGGCCTCGGCGTGCAGTCGCCCTCGCGCGACGGCGCGATGGGCCAGGCCGACTTCCTGCGCCTGATGACCGAGCAGCTGAAAAACCAGGATCCGCTCAAGCCGCTCGAGGGCGCGCAGTTCCTCGGCCAGCTCGCGCAGTTCTCCACCGTGCAGGGCATCGAGCAGATGAACGGCGCGATGGGCGCGATGGCCAGCGTGATGGAGAACGACCAGGCGCTGCGCGCCGCCGCGCTGGTCGGCCACGACGCGCTGGTCGACGCCGACGGCCTCACCCTCGCCGAGGGCAAGGGCCTGAGCGGCGAGATCGTCGCCACCTCCGCCGGCACGATGCAGGTGGAGATCGTGGACGGGGCTGGCCAGGTCGTGCGCCGCATGAGCGTCGAAGCCGGCGCCGCCGGCGCCGTGCCCTTCGCCTGGGACGGCCGCACCGACGGCGGCGACGCCGCGCCGGCCGGCACCTACACCGTGCGCGCGCTCGCCGGTGCCGGCGAGGACGCGCAGGCGCTGGACGTGCGCGTGGCCGCCCACATCGACAGCGTTTCGATCGAGGCCACCGGCCTCGTCCTCAACCTCGCGGGGCTGGGCAGCGTGCCGCTGTCGGGCATCCGCCGCATCGGCTGACCGCCGCGTCTTCCCTGGAGAGCCCGCAATGAGTTTCCGCATCTCGCTCAGCGGCATGAACGCCGCTTCCGCCGACCTCAACATCACCTCCAACAACATCGCCAACGTCAACACGACCGGCTTCAAGGAGTCGCGCGCGGAGTTCGGCGACGTGTTCGCCGCGTCCGCCTACGGCCTGTCCAAGAACGCGATCGGCGCCGGCGTGCGCCTGCAGGCGGTGGCCCAGCAATTCGGCCAGGGCAACATCGACTTCACCGGCAAGAACCTCGACCTCGCGATCAACGGCCAGGGCTTCTTCACCCTGTCCGACGGCGGCGCGATGGTCTATTCGCGCGCCGGCAACTTCGGCGCGGACAAGGACGGGTTCGTCGTCAATCCGTCCGGCCAGCGCCTGCAGGTCTACCTGCCGAACGCGGCCGGCAACGGCTTCGACACCGGCCGCCTGTCCGACCTGCAGCTGTCGATCGGCGATTCCGCGCCGCAGGCCACCGGCACCGTGACCGTGCAGAGCAACCTGCCGGCGAACGCGACCGCGCCGGCGGTCACGCCGTTCGACCCGACCGATCCGAACACCTACAACCGCACCACCTCGCTGACGGTGTACGACTCGCTCGGCGCCGCGCACAGCCAGTCGCTGTATTTCGTCAAGACCGCCAACCCGAACGAGTGGCAGGTCCACACCTACATCGACGGCACCGCGGTCGGTGGTGCGCAGCCGCTGCAGTACTCCGACACCGGCGTGCTGACCTCGCCCTCGCCGGGCCAGATCGCGCTGCCCGCGTACACGCCGGCGACCGGCGCGGCCGACATGGCGATCACCCTCGACCTCGGCACATCCACCCAGTACGGCGAGAGCTTCAGCCTGGCCGCGCTGACCCAGGACGGCTACACCACCGGCCGCCTGACCGGCATCGACGTGACCTCCGACGGCGTGGTGCAGGCCCGCTACACCAACGGCGTGTCGACCCCGCTCGGCCAGGTCGCGATGACCAACTTCGCCAACCCGCAGGGGCTGCAGCCGCTCGGCGACAACGGCTGGACCGAAACCTCCGAGTCGGGCCAGCCGCGCCGCGGCCAGGCCGGCACCTCCGAGTTCGGCGCGATCAACGGCGGCGCGCTGGAATCGTCCAACGTCGACCTGACCGCGCAGCTGGTGAACATGATCACCGCGCAGCGCAACTTCCAGGCCAACGCGCAGATGATCCAGACCCAGGACCAGGTGACCCAGACCGTCATCAACATCCGCTGACGGAAAAGGCAGGGAGTAGGGGCTAGGGACTAGGGGCTGGAAAGTAGCCAGCACTTCATCCCGTCCCTAATCCCGGCCCTAGCCCCTAGTCCCTGACCCCTTAGCCCCTACCCCTAGCGCCTGCCCTGCCATGACCGACCGCGCGCTCTACATCGCGATGACCGGCGCCAGCGCCAACCTGCAGGCGCAGGCCTCGGTGTCGCACAACCTCGCCAACGCCGACACCACCGGCTTCCAGGCGACCCTGGACGGCACCGTCGCCGCGCCGGTGACGGGCGCGGGATTGGCCTCGCGCGTCGCGGTCGAGCACCGCGTGCTCGGCGTCAACGGCGCGCAGGGCGCGCTGCAGCAGACCGGCAACCCCCTCGACGTCGCCCTGCACGCCGACCGCTGGCTGGCGGTGCAGGCCCGCGACGGCAGCACCGCCTACACCCGCGCCGGCGACCTGACGCTGACCCCGAACGGCCTGCTGACCACCGCGTCCGGCCTGCCGGTGCTCGGCGCCGACGGCGCGCCGCTGGCGATCCCGCCCTATCAGTCGCTGCACATCGGCGGCGACGGCACGATCTCGGTGGTGCCGCAGGGCCAGCCCGCGTCCACCATTTCCGAAGCGGGGCGCCTGCAGCTCGTTCAGGCCGACGCGCGCACGCTGGTGCGCGGCGACGACGGCCTGATGCGCGCCCCGCCCGGCACCGAACTGCCGCGCGCCACCGGCACCGCGCTCACCACCGGCGCACTCGAGGGCAGCAACGTCGACGCCACCGGCGCGCTGGTCTCGATGATCCAGCTCGCGCGCGCCTTCGAGATGCAGGTACGCGTCTTGCATACCACCGACGAGAACGCCCGTTCCGCCAATTCGCTGTTGTCCGCGCGCTGACCGCGCGCCGTAGGACCAGGAGACCGCCATGAACCCCGCCCTGTGGATCGCCAAGACCGGCCTGGACGCGCAGCAGACGCGCATGTCGGTGATTTCCAACAACCTCGCGAACGTGAACACGGCGGGCTTCAAGCGCGACCGCGCCAGCTTCGAGGACCTGCTGTACCAGACCGTGCGCCAGCCCGGCGGCGCCACGTCGGAGCAGACGCAATTGCCGACCGGCCTGCAGCTCGGCACCGGCGTGCGCGTGGTCGCCACCGCCAAGAACTTCAGCCAGGGCAACCTCAACCAGACCGGCAACGCGCTCGACGTGGCGATCAACGGCCGCGGCTTCTTCGAGGTGCTGATGCCCGACGGCAGCACCGCCTATACCCGCGACGGCGGCTTCCAGATCAACGCCCAGGGCGAGGTCGTCACCAACGCCGGCTACCCGGTGCAGCCGGGCCTGCAGCTGCCGGAAGGCGCGCAGAGCGTGACCATCGGCGCCGACGGCACGGTCAGCGTGCAGGTGTCCGGGCAGGCCGAGGCGGTGCAGATCGGCCAGCTGAGCCTGTCGGACTTCGTCAATCCCGCGGGCCTCGAGGCCAAGGGCGAGAACCTCTACGTCGAAACCGGCGCCAGCGGCCCCGCGCAGAGCGGCGCGCCCGGCCAGAACGGCGTCGGCGTGCTGGTGCAGGGCGCGCTGGAAAGCTCCAACGTCAACGTGGTCGAGGAACTGGTGTCGATGATCGAAACCCAGCGCGCGTACGAAACCAACGCGAAGGCGATCTCGACCACCGACGGCATGCTCGGCTTCCTCAACAACACGCTGTGAGGCGGATGATGGACGCCGTTCGTCGCGGATCGTTGCTGCGCGGGGCGGGCCTCGCCTGCCTGGCGCTGGCCCTGCTCTCCCTGTCCGCCTGCGCCACCGTCGGCCGGATGT
>DASRZN010000158.1:0-2580 GCA_035686325.1 Lysobacteraceae bacterium | reverse complement strand
GGCCGGCCTGCTCGGCGCGCTGCTGCTGTTCCTGTGGTTCGGCACCGCCCACCGCGCCGCCTGGGCCAACCAGAACCTGCTCCTGCTCGATCCGCTGTGCCTGCTGCTGCTGCCCGGCGGCTGGCGGCTGGCGCGCGGGCGCGCCGCCGGCGCCTGGTTCGGCCGCCTGCTGCAGGCGGTGCTCGCCGCCGCGGTGGTGGCGTGGCTGCTGCGCTGGCTACCGGTGTTTCCGTACCAGGACAACGCGCGCTGGATCGCGCTGCTGCTGCCGCTGCACGCCGCGCTGTTGCTCGCCCTGCGCCCGCGCCATTGAGCTTGCGGCGCGCGCGCGGCCGGGCGCAGGATGCCGCCATGGACGCGACGACGCCCTTGCCCGCCTGCGTGGTCAACTGCGCGGCCTACGACCGCCAGGGCGGCCGCCGGGACATCACCCTCGATGCGATCAGCGACGTGCTGGCGCGCGACGACGGCAGCTTCGTCTGGGTCGGGCTCACCGATCCCGCCGACGCACTGCTGTGCAAGCTGCAGGAGGAGTTCGGCCTGCACGACCTCGCCGTCGAGGATGCCCGCCACGCGCACCAGCGGCCGAAGATCGAGGCCTACGGCAGTTCGCTGTTCGCGGTCGCGCACACCGCGCAGATGCAGGACGGGCACATCGCCTTCGGCGAGACCCACATGTTCCTCGGCGCGCGTTACCTGGTGACCGTGCGCCACGGCGCCTCGCTGTCCTACCGCACGGTGCGCGCGCGGGTCGAACGCGAACCGGAGCTGCTCGCGCTCGGCCCGACCTACTGCCTGTACGCGGTGCTCGACTTCATCGTCGACAACTACCAGCCGCTGGTCGACCAGTTCGAGCAGACGCTCGATTCGCTGGAGCAGGACGTGTTCGCCGAAACCTACCGGCGCGACACCATCCTGCGGCTGTACGCGCTCAAGCGCGAGCTGACCCAGCTGCGCATGTCGGTCGCCCCGCTGCAGGACATCCTCGCCCAGCTCGCGCGCACCCAGGAGACGCTGGTGCCGCGCGAGGTACGCCCCTACTTCCGCGACGTGCTCGACCACGTGCAGCGCGTCAACGACGCCACCGACACCATGCGCGAGATGCTGACCGCGGCGATGGGCGTGAACCTGTCGCTGGTCACCATCGCCCAGGGCGAGATCGTCAAGAAGCTCGCCGGCTGGGCCGGCCTGCTCGCCGCGCCGACCCTGATCGCCAGCTGGTACGGCATGAACTTCCGCAACATGCCGGAACTGCACGGCCGCTACAGCTACTACGTGCTGATCGCCGGCGTGCTCGGCGTGTGCCTGGTGCTGTACCGCTACCTGAAGAAGGTGCGCTGGCTGTAGCCCGGACGGCGATCGCGCAGGACCCGCTACCGCTGGTCACCGGTCGTGTTGCACTGCAATTTGCATCCGCCGGCGGCAGCCGCCACCCTGCGCCCCAGTACGGCCAGGAGGGGCGACCGGATGTGGCATTGGATGCGGGTATCGGTACGCGTGTCGCACCGTGGCTGGAAGATGGCCACGCGGGTCGCCCGGCTGGCGATCGGCGTGCCGGACTACGAGGCCCACCTGCTGCACCCCGGCCAGGACACCGCCGGCGCGGAACCGGCATGGCCGGACGAGCCTGCATCCGCTCCGCGCTGGCCGGCCGCGTCCCGCCCTCCGCGCGAAACCGAGCGCGGTCGGGCCGAATTGCCGGGGTGAGCCGAGCCCACCGTTTCCGTATCCCGTCTCCTCCTCACGTCTCCTCCTCCCCTCTCCCCTCTCCCCTCTCCCCTCTCCCGTCTCCTACCGCATCAGCACCACTTCCTCGGCGCTGGTCGGGTGGATCGCGATGGTGTCGTGCAGGTCCTGCAGGGTGATCCCGCGTTTCAGGGCGACGGCGAAACCCTGCAGGATCTCGTCGGCGCCCTCGCCGAGCAGGTGGATGCCGACCACGCGCCGCTCGGGACCGACGCACACCAGCTTGAACAGGCTGCGCTGCGCCGAGTCCGCGAGCGCGTGCAGCATCGGCCGGAAGCCGCTGCGCAGCACGTGCACGTCGTCGCCGTGGCGCTGGCGCGCCTCGGCCTCGGTCAGGCCGACCTGGCCGAGCGGCGGATGCGAAAACACGACCGTCGCCACATGGTCGAGATCGACCGCGGCGCCCGGCTGGCCGCCGAACAGGCGGTCCATCAGCCGCCGCGCCGCGGCGATCGCGACCGGCGTCAGCGCCGGCTGCGCGGTGAGGTCGCCGACCGCGTGGATGCCGGGCACGCTGGTGCGCTGCTGCGCGTCCACCTGCACGAAGCCGCGCGCGTCCAGGGCCACGCCCACCGTGTCCAGGCCGAGCCCGGCGGTGTTGGGCCTGCGGCCGGTGGCGAAGATCAGCGCGTCGAACGGCTCGCTATCCGCGCCGAGCGCGTCGCGCAACCGCACCCGTGCGCCGCCCTCGCGGCGCACGCCGCCGACCTCGAAGCCGAAGTGCGCCTGGATGCCGTGCTGCCGGTAGTCCTCGACCAGCTGCGCGGCGAGGTCGGCATCGAAGTTCTGCAGCAGGCGCCGGCCGCGCACGAACAGCTCCACGTGGCTGCCCAG
>DASRZN010000157.1:0-6485 GCA_035686325.1 Lysobacteraceae bacterium | reverse complement strand
ATCCTCGAGGGCTTGCGCGCCGGCGACCGCATCGTGGTCGACGGCACCGGCAAGCTGCGGCCGGGCGCGAAGATCGTCGAGGCGGCAGCGGGTTCCGCCGCCGCCGCGCAGCCGGCCGCGGGCGCGGGCACCGGCGCGGAGTAGCGCGATGAAGCTGTCCGACATTTCGATCGAGCGGCCCGTCTTCGCGACGGTGATGAGCCTGCTGCTGATCGTGCTCGGCGTGATGGCCTATTCGCGCCTGACCCTGCGCGAGCTGCCGGCGATCGACCCGCCGATCGTGTCGGTGGACGTCAGCTACCCCGGCGCCTCCGCCGCGGTGGTCGAAACCCGCATCACCCAGGTGCTGGAGGACGCGCTGGCCGGCATCGAGGGCATCGAGACCCTGCAGTCGCGCAGCGTCAACGGGCGCAGCTCGGTGACGCTCGAGTTCACCCTCAACCGCGACATCGAGGCGGCGGTCAACGACGTCCGCGACGCGATCAGCGGCGTCGCCGACCGCCTGCCCGACGAGGCCGACCCGCCGGAGGTGGAGAAGGCCGACAGCGACTCGGACACCATCATCTGGCTCAACATGAGCTCGACCACGATGGACACGCTGCAGCTGTCGGACTACGCCGACCGCTACATCGTGGACCGCCTGTCGAGCATGGACGGCGTGGCCCAGGTGCGGATCGGCGGCCGCCAGCGCTACGCGATGCGGATCTGGCTGGACCGCGACGCGATGGCCGCGCGCGGCATCACCGCCGGCGACATCGAGGACGCGCTGCGCGCGGAGAACGTCGAACTGCCGGCCGGCCGCATCGAATCGCAGGACCGCGACTTCACCCTGCGCGTGGAGCGCGGCTACCAGTCGCCGCGCGACTTCGCCGCGATCCCGCTGCGCAAGGGCGACGACGGCTACGTCGTGCGCCTGGGCGACGTGGCCCAGGTCGAACTCGCCTCCGCCGAGCGGCGCGCCTACTACCACAGCAACGGCACGCCCAACATCGGGCTGGGCATCATCAAGACCTCGACCGCGAACGCGCTGGACGTGGCGCGCGCGGCGCGGGCGATGGCCACCGAGATCCAGAAGTCGCTGCCGGAAGGCACGAACATCTTCGTCGCCTTCGACGACACCGTGTTCATCGAAGCCTCGATCGAACGCGTGCAGGCGACCCTGCTGGAGGCGATCGCGCTGGTGCTGCTGGTGATCTGGCTGTTCCTCGGCAGCTTCCGCGCGGCGATGATCCCGGCACTGACGGTGCCGGTGTGCCTGCTGGCCGCGTTCATTCCGCTGTACCTGTTCGGCTATTCGATCAACCTGCTGACCCTGCTGGCGCTGGTGCTGTCGATCGGCCTGGTGGTGGACGACGCGATCGTGGTGCTGGAGAACATCCAGCGCCGGGTCGACCTCGGCGAGCCCAGGCTGCTGGCGGCGGTGCGCGGCACCCGCCAGGTCGCGTTCGCGGTGATCGCGACGACGACCGTGCTGGTGGCGGTGTTCCTGCCGGTCGGCTTCATGGAAGGCAACACCGGGCGCCTGTTCCGCGAGCTGTCGGTGGCGCTGGCCGGCGCGGTCGCGCTGTCGGCCTTCGTCGCGCTGACCCTGACGCCGATGATGTCGTCCAAGCTGCTGCGTCCGCACAAGGACGAGAAGGCGACCCGCCTGCACCGCTGGATCAACGGCCGCCTGGACTGGCTGGCGGCGCGTTACCGGGGCGCGCTGCAGCGCGCAATCGGCAAGGTCTGGCTGGTCGGCGCGCTGATGCTCGCCGCCGGCGTCGCCAGCGTGGTGCTGTTCCGGCTGGTACCGTCGGAACTGGCGCCGGCCGAGGACCGCGGCGTGTTCTTCGTCTCGATCATGGGCCCGGAAGGCGCCGGCTACGACTACACCGTCGGCCAGGTGAAGCAGGTCGAGCGGATCTTCGCCCAGCGGGTGGGCGAGGGCGGGCCGATCCTGCGCTACAACAGCCGCGTGCCGGGCGGCTGGGGGGCCAGCGAGGAGATGCACACCGGCAACGTCACCGTGTTCCTGAAGGACTGGAAGCAGCGCGAGCAAAGCACGGCGGAAGTCGCCGAATCGCTGCGCCGCGACCTCGACCAGCTGCCCGGCGTGCGCGCGCAGCCGCGGGTGGGCGGCGGCCTGGTCGGCAGCCGCGGGCAACCGATCCAGATCGTGCTCGGCGGCCCGGAATACGGCGAGATCGCGCGCTGGCGCGACATCGTCATGCAGAAGATGGAGGCCAACCCGGGTTTCTTTTCGGTGGATTCGGACTACAAGGAGACGCGCCCGCAGATGCGCGTGCGGATCGACCGCCAGCGCGCGTCCGACCTCGGCGTCAGCGTGTCCGAGATCGGGCGCACGCTGGAGACGATGATGGGCAGCCGCCAGGTCACCACCTTCGTGCAGGACGGCGAGGAGTACGACGTGCTGGTCCAGGCCGGCCGCGCCGGCCGCGCCGATCCCGCCGGCCTCGAGGCGATCCAGGTGCGCGCGCGCAACGGCGCGCTGGTGCCGCTGTCCAACCTGGTGACGCTGAGCGAACTGGCCGAGCCGGGTACGCTCAACCGCTTCAACCGCCTGCGCGCGATCACCATCAGCGCGGGGCTCGCGCCCGGCTACACGATGGGCGAGGCGCTCGCCTTCCTCGACGGCGTGGTCCGCACCCAGCTGCCCGACTACGCGCAGGTGGACTGGAAAGGCGAGTCGCGCGAGTACCAGAAGGCCGGCGGCGCGGTGCTGCTGACCTTCGCGCTGGCGTTGCTGGTGGTGTACCTGGTGCTGGCCGCGCAGTTCGAGAGCTTCATCCATCCGCTGGTGATCATGCTGACGGTGCCTCTGGGCGTGCTCGGCGCGCTGCTCGGCCTGTGGATCACCGGCGGCACGCTCAACCTGTTCTCGCAGATCGGCATCGTCATGCTGGTCGGGCTGGCGGCGAAGAACGGCATCCTGATCGTCGAGTTCGCCAACCAGCTGCGCGACGCCGGCCGCGACGTGCGCGAGGCGATCGTCGAATCGGCCGGGGTGCGCCTGCGGCCGATCCTGATGACCTCGATCGCGACCATGGTCGGCGCGGTGCCGCTGGTCGCCGCCGGCGGCCCGGGCTCGGCCAGCCGCGCGACGATCGGCGTGGTGGTGATCTTCGGCGTCGGCTTCTCGACGATGCTGTCGCTGTTCGTGGTGCCGGCGTTCTACGCGCTGCTGGCGCCGTACACGCGCTCGCCGAAGGCGATCGCGCGCCAGGTGCGCGAACTGGACGGCCAGGTACGGCCGGTCGAGGGCGAGGCGTGAGCGAGCGCTCGCCCTGGAAGCCGCGCGCGCCGTCGGCGGCGCGCCCGCCCGCGGCCGGCGCCGCCACCGAGGCCAGCGGCACGCCGCGTCCGCAGCGCGACGCCGAACTGCGCCTGTACGGCCTGAACGCCGTGCGCGCCGCCTTCGCGCGGCGGCCGCAGGCGCTGCGCAAGCTCTACCTGGCCGAGGCGCGCATACCGCAACTGCAGTCGCTGCTGAAGTGGTGTGTGGCGCATCGCATCGGCTACCGCGTAGTGGATGAGGCGGACCTGCACAAGCTCGCCGCCAGCGCGCACCACGAAGGCGTGGTCGCCGACGTCCTGCGCGAGGAGCCGCTGCCGCTGTCGCCGTGGCTGCGCGACCTGGCCCCCGGCCCGCACTGCGCGCTGTGGCTGGACGGCGTCGGCAACCCGCACAACCTCGGCGCGATCCTGCGCTCGGCCGCGCACTTCGGCGTGTCGGCGGTGCTGCTGCCGAAGGCGTCCACGCTGGCGCTGTCCGGCGCCGCCGCGCGGGTGGCGGAAGGCGGCGCGGAGGCGGTGCCGTTCGTGCGCCTGGGCCGCGAGGACAACGCGCTGGCGCAGCTGCGCGGCGCCGGCTTCGCGCTGGCCGCGACGGTGGTGTCCGGCGGCGACGACCTGTTCGCGGCGCGCCTGCCGGAACGGCTGGTCTACGTGCTGGGCGCGGAAGGCGAGGGCATGGACCGCGGCCTCGCCGCCGCCTGCGACCAGCGCCTGTCGATTCCCGGCAGCGGCGCGGTCGAAAGCCTCAACGTCGCCGCCGCCACCGCGGTGCTGCTGGCGGCCTGGCGGCAGCGGCTGGCGGCCTAGCGCAGCCCGCCTTCAAGTCGTCCGCTCAGGCCGGAAACGGCATCCAGGCGCGCACGCGCGTGCCCGCGCCGGGTGTCGCGTCGATCGCGACACGACCGCCGGCCTGCGCGGCGCGCTCGCGCATGGCGAGCAGGCCGGTGCCCGGCGTCCGCGCGGGCGCGAAGCCGACGCCGTCGTCGGCAATCTCCAGCAGCAGTCCGTCGTTCGCGACGGACAGCGACACCGCGACCTCGCGCGCTTGCGCGTGTCGCGACACGTTGCCCATCGCCTCTTCGGCGATGCGCGCGCAGGCGAGCTCGACCGCCGGAGCGGCGCGGTGCGGCAGCGGCGACAACGCCAGCACCAGCCGCGGTCCGTCGCGGAACAGGCGCTCGGCCTGCCAGCGCAGCGCCGCTTCCAGGCCTAGCGCTTCCAGCGGCGGCGGCCGCAACCGCGCGGACAGCTCGCGCAGCGCGACGACGGTCTGCTCGGCGGTGGCGATGATCTCCGCCGCCAGCTCGGCGCGCGCGTCGGCGGCGTCCTCGTCCTGCAGCGCCATTGCGCCCAGCTTGATCGCCGCCAGTTGCTGGCCGATGTCGTCGTGCAGGGCGCGCGCGAGCGCGTGCAGTTCGGCTTCCTGCGCCGCGGTCAGGCGCGCGAGCAGGGCGCGCAGTGCGTCCGCGCCGGCAGTCGCGGGATCCTGGCTCGCGGGGTTCGGCATGGCGGCAGTGTGCCGCAGCGGGCGGGAGCGCGGCCAGTGAAAAAGCACGTCGGGCGGGAGAGGCGGTCAGGACGCGCCGTGAATCCGTCCATGGAGGCTCGGATGCGCCATCCATGGCGCATACGGTCCTGCCCGCCTCTCCCACCCGACGCCCTCTTGCGATTGGACTTCGGCCTCGACCGCACAAGCGACGAGGCCGCTCCACGTGGTGGAGCGGCCCCGTTAGGTCGGTCGATAGCCGGCGAGCGGTGCGGCTGGGTCAGAACAGTTCCACGCTGCCCGCGTCCAGCGACTGCTGCATCACCGGCTTGTGCGGCGGCCGTTCCCATTCGGCGCGGAGTTCGCCGATCCGCTTGACCAGGCGGACGATCGCCTGCTGGCGCTCGGCATCGTGCGGGCCGCCGCGGTGCAGCAGTTCGTTCAGCGCGGTCGCCTCGCGGTTGATCGCGGACAGCCGTTCCAGGTGCACCGTCGCGGCGGTCAGGGCCTGCGTCGCGATGTCCTCGAATTGCAGCGAGCGCACCGCCTCGGCGACCGAGTTGTCGATGCTGCTGCCGCAGGCCGCGATCTGGCGCATGCCCTGGCCGAGGCCGCGGTTGATGTCCTCGACCCGCTCCAGCATGGAGGCCGCCTCGGCGCGCGCGTCGCGGGCGCGGTCGAGGTCGCGCGAGGCCATCGTGCTGACCGTCTCGCGGACCCGGGCGATCGCGTCCTTGGAACTGTGCGCGAGGCGCCGGATCTGGTCGTTGAACGCGGTCGAGCGCTCGGACAGGTTGCGCACCTCGTCGGCGACCACCGCGAAGCCGCGGCCCGCCTCGCCGGCGCGCGCGGCCTCGATCGCCGCGTTCAGCGCCAGCAGGTTGGTCTGGTCGGCGATCGACTTGACGTCCTCGAGCAGGGCGAAGATGCCGTCCAGGTGCTCGGCCATCGCATCGATGTGGGTGACCGTGGTGGTGCTCTGGCCGCTGACCGCCTCCAGCGCGTCGACCAGCTGCTCCATCTGCTGGCTGGCATGCTGGGCGAAGCGCGACACGTCCATGCCGCGCTCGTCGCCACTGCGGTCGAGCATGCGGGAGACGACTTCCGATTGTTCGCGCGACTTGCGGTTGAGGGTGTCGAAGCTGCCGCCGAGCTTGGCGACCGCCTCGCGCACCAGCTCGCGGGTACGTTCGATCTCGGTGCGCGAACCCTGCACCTCGGTGGACACGAAGTTGCGCAGCTCGTCGAGCAGTCGGGTCTGTTCGCGCAGCGCGTGGCGGCCGACCGGATGCAGCGCGTGCCAGGCGAAGGCCAGCCAGGCCAGGGTCATCGCCGCCAGGGCGCCCCAGTGCACGCCCGCGGGCCAGCCGAAGGCCTGGGCGAGGACGAACAGCGCGGTCAGGGCGAGGGGGGCGGCGAGATGCAGCAGCGTGCGGCGGTCCATGGCGTCTCTTGCGCGGGGCTTGGTTCCGGTAACGGCGGCCGGCCCGGGCTTCTTTAGCGTTCGGCGACGGCGCCGAGCAGGCGCTGCGCGATCTGCGACAGGGGCAACACTTCGCAGGCCGCGTCCAGCGCGACCGCGGCGCCGGGCATGCCCCAGATCAGGCTGCTGGCTTCGTCCTGGGCGATGGTCAGCGCGCCCGCGCCGCGCAGCGCGAGCAGGCCGCGCGCGCCGTCGTCGCCCATCCCGGTGAGCAGGGCG
>DASRZN010000156.1:0-6801 GCA_035686325.1 Lysobacteraceae bacterium | reverse complement strand
CGAAAAGCCGGGTCGCGGCCGGCGCGCGGGCCTGGCTGGCCGGGCGCGCGCCGCTGGTGATCCTGTCCGGCGGCCGCGGCGGGCGTCGCACCGAAGCGGACACCATGGCCCGCGCCATTGCGCGGCTGGGCGTGCCGCGTTCGGCCATGCTGCTGGAGGAGCGCAGCCGCGACACCCGCGACAACGCGCTGTACACCGCGCGGCTGGCGCGTGAACACGGCGTGCACAAGATCCTGCTGGTGACCTCCCAGTTGCACATGCCGCGCGCCAGCCTGTGGTTCCGCGACGCCGGCATCGCGGTGGTGCCGCTGCCGGTGCCGGAGGACGTGGAGCGCGCCGGCGCCCGCCGCTGGCTGCCCAGCCGCAGCGCGTTGCACCGCAGCGGTCGCGCCCTGAAGGAGTACGCGGGCCTGCTCGGCGCGGTGCTGCACCAGCGGGTGCGGCCGCTCGAGCCGGTGCAGCGCTGCGAGCAGGTCGATGGAAAGACTTTCACGCCATTCAGTCAGGCAGGCTCCTAGGCTGCCCCGCACGGCGCGCAAGGCGCGTGCCCAGTCGGACTTCCCACCACTCGCGACGAGGAATCCACAGTGACCATCCCCCTCCGTGCGCTCGCGGCGCTCACCGCCAGCCTTGCGCTTGCCGGTTGCACCGGCCAGTACCTGACCACCGGCGAGACGCCGCGCGACAACTTCATCGAGACCGGCGAAGTGAAGGTCGTGCCGATCACGCCGGAGCTGGTCGCCACGCTGCCGCAGGCCGCCAGCACGCTGCCGGCCGAACTCACCGGCTACCGCCCCGAGACCTACCACCTGCAGCCGGGCGACACCCTGATCGTGACGGTCTGGGACCACCCGGAGCTGACCACGCCGGCCGGCTCGCAGCAGCAGACCGTCGCCAACGGCCGCCTGGTGCAGCCGGACGGCACCTTCTACTTCCCCTACGCGGGCAAGATCCAGGCCGCCGGCAAGAGCATCGAGCAGGTGCGCAGCACGCTCGCCAGCCGGCTCGGCAAGTACCTCAAGGATCCGCAGGTCGACCTCAACGTGGTCGGCTCGGGCGGCCGGGTGGCGCTGGAAGGCGCCTTCACCAACACCACGCCGCTGGACATCACGCCGGTGCCGCTGACCCTGTCGCAGGCGGTCGGCCGCGCCGGCATCAACGCCGAGCAGGCCGACCTCTCCGGGCTGATGCTCACCCGCGACGGCCAGACCTACCGGGTCGACCTCGACGCGCTCAACCGCAATGGCTCGCGCGTGCCGGAGATCTACCTCAAGCCCGGCGACCGCCTGTACCTGCCGTTCAACGACCGCAAGGAGGTCTACGTCGTCGGCGAGGTCAGCCGCCCGACCGCGATCAACTTCAAGACCACCGACATCACCCTGACCCAGGCCCTCGGCCGCGCCGGCGGGCTGGACCCGACGACCTCGAAGGGCAGCGCGGTCTACGTCATCCGCGGTTCGGAAGGCGCGAACATGCAGCAGCAGCCGGCCACCGTGTTCCACCTCAACGCGAAGTCGCCGGTGGCGTTCGCGCTGGCCGACAAGTTCCCGCTGCAGGCCGGCGACGTGGTGTTCGTCGGCCCGGCCGGCGTGACCCGCTGGAACCGCTTCATCAGCCAGGTGCTGCCGCTGACCAGCATCCTGCGCAACGCGGCCAACGCGCAGCAGGACTTCAGCAACAACTGAGGGCGCCGCACAGCATCCGGCACCCGGCAGGAGCCCGCGCAAGCGGGCTCCTTGCCATGCGCGTCTCAACCCCGGCGACGCCAGGCGCTAAAGTGGGGCTTCCTTCCGACGGCGCCGCGCATGGCCAGGACCGCGAGCAAACCCCGCACCGCCTACGTCTGCAGCGATTGCGGCGCCGACTACGCCAAGTGGCAGGGCCAGTGCGAGGCCTGCGGGGCCTGGAACACGCTGTCGCAGGTCGCGCTGGGCGCGCCCGACAAGCCGGCGGCGCGCCGCGACGGCTGGGCCGGCAAGGTCGACGCGCCGAAGGTCACCGCGCTCAGGGACGTGCGCCACAGCGAGGACGCGCGGGTGTCCACCGGCATCGGCGAGTTCGACCGCGTGCTCGGCGGCGGCCTGGTCGAGGGCGCGGTGGTGCTGGTCGGCGGCGACCCGGGCATCGGCAAGTCCACCCTGCTGCTGCAGGCGCTGGCGCGCATGGCGGGCACGCTGCCCGGCCTGTATGTCACCGGCGAGGAATCGCTGGCGCAGGTCGCCGGCCGCGCGGTGCGCCTCGGCCTGCCGCTGGACGGGCTGCAGGCGCTGGCCGAAACCAGCGTCGAGCGCATCCTCGAGCACTCGGCGGCCATGCGGCCGAAGCTCATCGTCGCCGACTCGGTGCAGACCCTGTGGAGCGAGCAGCTGACCGCCGCGCCGGGTTCGGTCAGCCAGGTGCGCGAGAGCGCGGCGCGGCTGGTGCGCTACGCCAAGGAGACCGGCACCGCGGTGTTCCTGGTCGGCCACGTCACCAAGGAAGGCGGCATCGCCGGCCCGCGCGTGCTCGAGCACATGGTCGACGCGGTGCTGTATTTCGAAGGCGAGAGCGGCAGTCGCTTCCGCGTGCTGCGCGCGTTCAAGAACCGCTTCGGCGCGGTCAACGAGCTCGGCGTGTTCGCGATGGGCGAGGGCGGGCTGAAGGAAGTGCCGAACCCGTCGGCGATCTTCCTGTCCGGTGGCAGCCTGCAGCAGCCGGGCAGCTGCGTGATGGTGACCCGCGAGGGCACCCGGCCGCTGCTGGTCGAGGTGCAGGCGCTGGTGGATGCCTCGCCGCTGTCCAACCCGCGGCGGGTCGCGGTCGGCCTGGAAGGCAACCGCATGGCGATGCTGCTGGCGGTGCTGCACCGTCATGGCGGCGTCGGTGTCAGCGACCAGGACGTGTTCGTCAACGTGGTCGGCGGCATCCGCGTGCAGGAAACCGCGGCCGACCTGCCGGTGCTGCTCGCCGTGCTGTCCTCGCTGCGCGACCGGCCGCTGGCGGAGAAGACGATCGCGTTCGGCGAAGTCGGCCTGTCCGGCGAGATCCGGCCGGTGCCCAACGGCGAGGAGCGGCTGCGCGAGGCGGCGACGCACGGTTTCCGGCGCGCGATCGTGCCGAAGGCGAACGCGCCCAAGGCGGGCAGCTTCAAGGGCATGGACGTCATCGCGGTCGAGCGCCTCGCCGACGCGCTGGAGGCGGCGGAGTAGGGCGCATTCACCGGCGCCGTCACCGATCGCCGACGGCAGCCGCGACAGCCTTGCCTGCATCCGTCTTGCAGGAGATCGCCATGACCGCCATCCGCTCCGTGCTGCTCGCCCTCGCCATCGTGTGCGCGCTCGGCGCGTGCAAGCGCGGGGAACCCACCGACTCGTCGCAGCCCGCGGCGGACGCGGCCCCGCCCGCGGCGCAGGTGCCGCCCGCCGATGCGAGCAATCCGCCGGGCGTGGCGACGGACGCCACCGGCACGCCGCCCGCCGCGAACCTGCCCGAACCGGTCACGCCGAACGGCGCCGACCTCGGCCTCGCCGAATCGGCCGAGCACGGCCGTTACCTCGTCGACGCGACCGGCAAGGCGCTGTACATGCTGGAACGGGACAGCGACGGCACCAGCACCTGCCACGACGCCTGCGCGACCGAATGGCCGCCGCTGCTCGCCCAGCAGGGCGCGCCGCGCACGCTCGACCCGTCGCTGGACGACGGCGCGGTCGGCGTCATCCAGCGCAAGGACGGCACCCAGCAGGTGACCTTCAACGGCCACCCGCTCTACCACTACGCCCGCGACACCGCCGCCGGCCAGATCAACGGCGCCGGGCGCGAAGACCAGTTCGGCGAGTGGTATTTGCTGGGGCCGGAGGGCAATCCGCTGCAGGGGCACTAAGCGCGCTTGCTTCGTCGTCCTGGCGCAGACCGGGATCCCTTTGCAGTGCGGTGGCGGTCGGGCACCCGGCGCGTCACGCGCGCCGAGACCGCGCCGCGCGACACTGCGGCCGATGAGCCAGGCCGAACTGTACGCCGACGAACCCCGCGTGCTGGTGGAGGACGCCGAAGGCGGCATCCGCTACCGCCCGGGCTTCGTCGACCCCGCGACCGCCGACGCGTGGTTCGTCGCGCTGCGCGACGGCGTGCGCTGGCGCCGCGAGCGCCGGCCGATGTACGACCGGGTGGTGGACGTGCCGCGCATGCTCGCCGGCTACGCGCTCGACGCGCCCGACCTGCCGGCTCCGCTGCGCGACGCCGCGCGTCGTGTTGAAGCGGCGCTGCAGGCGCCTTTCACCCACGTCGGCATGAACTACTACCGCGACGGCGACGACAGCGTCGCGATGCACAACGACAAGCTGTACAGCATCGTCCCCGGCTGGCCGATCGCGCTGGTCTCGCTCGGCGCCGCGCGGCGCATGGACATCCGCGCCAAGCCGGGCGAGGGCGGCACGGGCCGCCGTCCGCCGCTGCGCCTCCTGCTGGAGCCGGGCAGCCTGCTGGTGATGAGCCACGCCTCGCAGCTGCACTGGGAACACGGCATCCCGAAAACCCGCGACCCGGTCGGCCCGCGCATCAGCCTCGCCTTCCGCGTGCGCCCGGAAGGCGGGCGCTGGTAGGAGGACGGGAGACGGGAAGAGGGAGACGGGAAGAGGGAGACGGGAAGAGGGGGCGAGCGCGAGGGTAGTGGATCGCGCCCGCCGCGTTGGGGGATGGACGGACTTGCGGTTTGGAATGCTGTGTCGTCGGCCCGCGCCCGGGAGGCCGGGGGTATTGCTTTTCCCTTAGCTGGGCATCCATGCCCAGATGCGGGCGCGCGCCATCCATGGCGCGCTGACGCAACACCCCCGCCCTCCCGGGCGCTCGGACAGATCCTGGCGGCTTGCCGTAGAGCGGAGCTTGCTCCGCTGCTTTTCCCGCGACGGAGCAGCGGAGCAAGCTCCGCTCTACAGCCAGATCGCGAGCGTGCTGGGGGCGCGTCGGGTGGGAGAGGTGGGCAGGACCGTATGCGCCATGGATGGCGCATCCGAGCCTACATGGACGTATTCACGGCGTGTCCTGACCGCCTCTCCCGCCCGACGCGCTCGCGTGACGCAGCTGCGATGCCAAACAGCAGTTACGGGCCCGCGCCCGGGAAGGGCGGGGGCCCCGCACGTTGGCCGGCAGGCGCGCCCGCGCTAGGCTGCGCGCCATGCCGATCGCCATCACCCGCCGCGTGAGCGCCAGCCTGGCGGACTGCGAGCTGTCCTACGTGCCGCGCACGCCGATCGATCCCGAGCGGGCCGAGGCCCAGCACCGCGAGTATTGCCGCGCCCTGGTCGCAGCCGGCTGCAGCGTCATCGAACTGGCGCCGGAAGCAGGAATGCCCGACGCGGTCTTCGTCGAGGACACCGCCCTGGTGCTGGACGAGGTCGCCGTGCTCACCCGCCCGGGCGCGCCGTCGCGGCGCGGCGAGGGCGCGACGGTGGCGGTGGTGCTGGAGCGCTTCCGCCCGCTGCTGCGCATCGACGCGCCCGGCACCCTGGACGGCGGCGACGTGCTGCGCATCGGCCGCACCCTCTACGTCGGCGAGTCCGCGCGCAGCAACGCCGAAGGGCGCGCGCAGCTCGCGCGGCTGCTCGCACCGCACGACTATCGCGTGCAGGGCGTGCCGACCCGCGGCTGCCTGCACCTGAAGTCGGCCGCGACCCTGGTCGCCGACGGCGTGCTGCTGGTGCAGCCGAAGTGGGTGGATGCCGCCGCGTTCGACGGCTGCCGCGTGATCGAGGTCGATCCGCACGAGGAGCACGCCGCGAACGCCCTGCGCATCGACGACGCGATCGTGTATCCGGACTGCTTCCCGCGCACCCGCGCGCGGCTGGAGCAGGCGGGCCTGCGGGTGCTGGCGGTGGACGTGTCCGAACTGCAGAAGGCCGAGGGCGCGGTCACCTGCTGCAGCATCGTCTTCGACGCGACCGAACCACGGCAGGAAACCGGCGCATGAGCTGGATCGGCCTCGCCGTCGTGCTGCTCGCGCTGTACCTGGCGTTCAAGGTCGCCGGCGTGTTGCTCAAGCTGCTGCTGTGGGCGGTGGTGCTGGTCGGCGCCTACTGGCTGCTGGCGCCGCTGCTGGGCCTGCCTGGCTGGTCCTGACGACACCGTCGTCCCGGCGAACGCCGGTACCTATTTGACGGGATTTCGCGGCGGAGGGCGCCGGCAGGTGCGTCGCGAGCGCGCCGGGCGGGAGAGGCAGTCAGGACACGCCGTGAATCCGTCCATGGAGGCTCGGATGCGCCATCCATGGCGCATACGGTCCTGCCTACCTCTCCCACCCGACGCGCCCACCACTTTCGCGATCGGGATGGGGGCTACGAGCGCCCGCGCGAACCCCGCGGAGGGAACCCCGGCTTGCGCGGGCCCGCGCCCTTCGGCTTGCCGCGCGGCGGCCGCGCGTCGCCCGCTTCGGCCATCCGCCGCATGCGCAGCGGCTGGCCGGCGACGCGCACCCGCTTGAGGTGCTCCAGGATTTCGCGCGGCATGCCCTCGGGCAGGTCCACCAGGCTGTGGTCGTCGCGGATGTCGATGCGGCCGATGTAGCGGCTCTCGAGGTCGGCCTCGTTGGCGATCGCGCCGACGATGTTGCCGGGCTGCACGCCATGCGCGTGGCCGACCTC
Source organism: Lysobacteraceae bacterium (assembly GCA_035686325.1). Classification (GTDB taxonomy): domain Bacteria; phylum Pseudomonadota; class Gammaproteobacteria; order Xanthomonadales; family Xanthomonadaceae; genus JABFWF01. The sequence goes on along the minus strand of DASRZN010000156.1, from coordinate 190 downwards.
GATGCGGAAAGTCTCCATCCCGATCTCAGGCGCGCGCGTCTCGCGCGGCGGACGTTCGCGCGGGGCGGGCGCGACCGGCGCGTCGTCGGCGAACATCGCCGCGCCGTCGTCGGCGGTGAGGCGCGGTCCCGGGCGTGGCGCGGATGCCCTGTCCTCGCGCGCGGCGCGCGGCACCGGCGCGGGACGCCCG
>DASRZN010000155.1:0-7505 GCA_035686325.1 Lysobacteraceae bacterium | reverse complement strand
GCCGTCCCGCGCCCGCCGCCCCGGACCTCGCAGCGCGCACCAGGCGCGCTGCCGTGGCATCGGGCGTCCGTGCCCGCGTGTGCCGTCGCGGGCCGGGCGGAGCCGCGTGCCTGCGCGTGCGGGAAGGATGCGGAAACGGGCGTGAATCCGGCGTCGAAAACGCTGCGCACGAGGGCTCCGCGGCCGCCGCGGTCAGTAGGCCACGCCACCCAGCGCGCCGTACGCGCGCAGGACCTCGCGCGCGGCGTCGCGGTGGATGTCGCGCACCACGGCCACCCCGCGCCGCGCCAGCTCGCCCTGCCAGTCGGCCGGCAGCGGGCCTTCGTCGAACTCGGTCAGCGCCATCACGTCCTCGCTGCGCGCGCCGATCAGCAGGCGGTCGACGCCGGCCCAGAAGGTCGCGCCGTAGCACTGGCAGCAGGGCTGCGCCGAGGTCGCGATCGTCACCGGGCCGCCGTCCTCGTTGAGCCGCGCGCGCTGCAGGCGCTGCTGCGCGAGCATGTAGGCCATGGTCTCGGCGTGGGCGAGCGAGCAACTTTGCGGCAGCACGCGGTTGACGCCGACCGCGATCACGCGGTCGTGGGCGTTGAAGATCGCGGCGCCGAACGGGCCGCCGCTGCGCGCTTCGATGTTGCGCTGCGCCAGCTCGATCGCCAGTGCGACCTTGGCCTCGTCGCCCGGATAGGCCGTCTCGAGCGCGAGCTCGCGCACCCAGGGCGGCAGCGTGAGGTGCAGTTGCGCCGGCAGCAGCATTGCGACGCCCCGCGTCAGGCCTTCTGCGCCCAGGTGTCGCGCAGCGTCACGCTGCGGTTGAACACCGGGGCGTCGGGGCGGTGGTCGTAGCGGTCGGCGACGAAGTAGCCGAGCCGCTCGAACTGGAAGGACTGCTCGGGCGTCGCCCCCGCCGCGGCGGGCTCGACCCAGCCGCGCACGACCCGGCGCGAGTCCGGGTTGAGGTAGTCGCGGTAGCTCTTGCCGGCCTCGTCGGTGTCCGGGTCGGGCACGGTGAACAGGCGGTCGTACAGGCGGACCTCCGCCGCGACTGCGTGCCTGGCGCTGACCCAGTGGATGGTGCCCTTGACCTTGCGGTTGGCGCCTTCCATGCCCGGGCGCGATGCCGGGTCGAGCGTGCAGCGCAGCTCGACCACGCGCCCGTCTGCGTCCTTGACCGCTTCGTCGCAGCGCACGATGCCGGCGCCGCGCAGGCGCACGTTGCCGCCCACGGTGAGGCGCTTGAAGCCCTTCGGCGGCACCTCCTCGAAATCCTCGCGCTCGATCCACAGCACGTTCGAGAACGGAATCGCGCGGCTGCCGGCCGACTCGTCCTTCGGATGGTTGGCGAAGGTGAGCGACTCCTCGTGGCCGTCCGCCAGGTTGGTGATGACGAGTTTCAGCGGATCGATCACCGCCATCCGCCGCGGCGCGTGCGCGTCGAGGTCGTCGCGCAGCGCGCCTTCCAGGATCGACAGGTCCAGCAGCGAGTTCTGCTTGCTCACGCCGACCCGGTCCACCATCAGGCGCAGCGCCGACGGCGTGTAGCCGCGGCGGCGGATGCCCTGCAGGGTCGGCATGCGCGGGTCGTCCCAGCCGTCCACCAGGCCTTCGGTGACCAGCGCCATCAGCTTGCGCTTGCTCATCACCAGGTAGTTGAAGTTCAGCCGCGAGAACTCGATCTGGCGCGGCTTGCCGGCCTCCAGCGGGAAGCCGCGATCGGTCAGCGGTTTCAGCAGCTCCGGATGCCCGGCGAGGTCGACCTTGTCCACGCACCAGTCGTACAGCGGCCGGTGGTCCTCGAACTCCAGCGTGCACAGCGAGTGGGTGATGCCCTCGATCGCGTCGCTGAGCGAGTGCGCGTAGTCGTACATCGGGTAGATCGGCCAGGCGGCGCCGGTGTTCTGGTGCTCGACGTGCTTGATCCGGTAGATCGCCGGATCGCGCATGTTGATGTTGCCGGACCCCATGTCGATCTTCGCGCGCAGGGTGCGCGCGCCGTCCGGGAATTCGCCGGCACGCATGCGCCGGAACAGGTCGAGGTTCTCCTCGACGCCGCGATCGCGGTAGGGCGACGGCGTGCCGGGCTCGGTCAGCGTGCCGCGGGTGGCGCGCACCTCCTCCGCGGAGAGATCGCAGACGAACGCGTCGCCCTGCCGGATCAGCTGCTCCGCGCCGAGGTAGAACACCTCGAAGTAGTCCGACGCGTGCCGCAGCGAGTGCCAGTCGAACCCGAGCCAGCGCACGTCGTCCTGGATCGCGCGCACGTACTCCGGGTCTTCCTTGGCCGGGTTGGTGTCGTCCAGGCGCAGGTTGCACCAGCCGCCGAACTCGGCCGCGATGCCGAAGTCCAGGCAGATCGCCTTGGCGTGACCGATGTGCAGGTAGCCGTTGGGCTCGGGCGGAAAGCGCGTGCGCACCGCCGTATGCTTGCCGGACGCGAGGTCGTCGCGGACGATCTGGCGGATGAAGTCGTTGCGGACCGGGGCATCGGCCGCGGTGGCGCTGGAGTTGGCGGAAGCCACGGATTCGACGGGATCGGACACGGGATGCGAGGCGGGGAAGGCGACCGCCAGTGTAGCCGAGGCCCCGTCGCCGACAGCGGAAGACCGTTTCTGGCACGTAACTTGCGAGCGGTCTTTCCGAAGAAGGGGAAGGACCATGCGGGTCGTGTATGAAGCCGCCCACCTGATCGATGCGCACCTGGTGCGCCACGCCCTCGAGGATGCGGGGATCCCGGTCTTCGTGCGCGGCGAGGCGCTGCTCGGCGGGATCGGCGAACTGCCGGCCTGCGGGCTGGTCGCGGTGTGCGTGCCGGACCTCGCCTGGCCGCAGGCGCGGGCCCTCGTCGAGCGCATGCCGCTGGTCGCGGTGACCGCCGCCGCGACCGCCGACGGCAGCTGGCCGCTGGGGACGGCCCCGGCGTGAGCCTGTCCGGCGGCGAGCGCCACGACCGCATCGCGGCCGCCTGCCTGGCCTGGCTGCTGGTGCTGTTCGCGATGAGCGTGCTGGCCGCCGTGCGGCCGGTGGCGGAACCGCGGCAAGTGGCCCTGCACGCGCTGTCCGGCAGCCAGCTCAGCCACAACGGCGAGGCCCTGCTGCTGGCCGGCGGGCGCGACGGCGCGGCCTCCGCCGGATTGCGCTTCGACCTGCCGGCCGGCGGCGGCTGGGTGCTCTGGTTCGACCGGGTGCCGGTGGACGCGCTGTGGCTGGAGCGGCGGGGGTGGACCAGCGTGCGCCGCGACTTCTTCGCGCCAACGCAGGAGGAGGGCGCCCTGCCAGCCGGCTTCCTGTTCCCGCTGCCGGCCGACTGGCAGGGCGACGTCGTCCTGACCCTGCGTGCGCGCGGCAACGTGCGCGCGGTGCTGCACCCGCGCCTGCTGCAGGCGACCAACGCCGGCCGCGTCGGCAACCGCGCGCTCGCGTTGCAGGCGGCGGTGTACGGCGGCCTGTTCGTGATCGCGCTGCTGGCGGTGGCGCTGTACTCGGCCGCGCGCGAGCGCGCCTTCCTGGTCCTGTCGGGCGGCAGCGCGATCGCCCTGCTCGCGGTCGCCGCCGGCAACGGCCACCTGTACGCGCTGCCGCTGCTGTCGGCGTTCGGCGCCTGGCGCGGGGCCGGGTTGTGGACGCTGCAGTTGCTGTTCTGCACCGCGGCACTGCAGGCGCTGCGCCGCTACGCCGCGTTGCGCGAAGGGTCGGTGGGCGGCCTGCGCTGGTTCGACCTCGCCAGCCTGCTGCCGACCGCGCTGGCGGCGCTGTGCCTGCTCGACCTGCCTGGCTTCGCCGCGTGGATGCCGCATGCGGTGACCGTGGTCGCGCTGGCGACCGGCGCCGCCGGCCTGGTGCTGCTGGCCGACGCGCTGCGGCGGCGGGTGCCGATGGCCGGCGCGCTGCTGGCGCTGGTGATCGTCGCCGGTGCCGCCGCGCTGGTGCGCGCGGCGATGCTGCACGGCCTGCTGCCGGACTTCCTGTGGACGCGCTGGGGTTACCAGCTGGCGCTGCTGGGCGCGGTCGCGGTGGTCGCGATCGGCCTGATCAGCCGGATCGGCGAATACCGCGACCAGCGCGACCGCGATTACCTGGCGCGTCTGGATTCCGAGCGCCGGATGGAGCGCGAGGCGGCGCGCGCCGCGCTCACCCTGGCGCTGCAGACCGAACTGCGCGAACTGTCCGCCGGCGACGTCGAGCACCATGCCTTCCGCCTGCTGCTGCGCCACCTCACTCCGCAGATGCCGATGCGCGTGGCGGCGGTGGTCGCCTACGGCTACCACGGCCACGACCTGCTGCTGGTGCATCCGCCGGCGCAGCACGCCGCCGTGCAGGACGGACTGCCGCCGCGCACGCTGGCGCTGCGCCGGCTCGCGCAGGCCGGGCTGCCGTTGCAGCAGCCGCGGCCGGCGGGGGCGCAGGCGCAGGTCGAGGCGCTGCTGCCGCTGCCGGTGCGCGCGCCCGGCTGGGGCCTGCTGTTGCTGCTGCGCGAGGGCAGCGAGGGTTTCAGCACCGAGGAAATGGCGCTGGCCGGGGAATTCGCGCGGCTGGCCGTGCTGCACGCGGACGAGGCGCTGGCGGCGCTGCAGTTGCGGCGCTCGGCCGAGCTCGACGCGCTGACCGGCGCGTTCAACCGGCGTACCACCGACCAGTGGCTGGCGCGCAGCTTCCTCGACGCCCAGCGCCGGCAGCAGCCGCTGTCCCTGCTGTTCATCGACGTCGACCACTTCAAGGCGATCAACGACCGCATCGGCCATCCGGGCGGCGACTACTGCCTGCGCGAGGTCGCCGCGATCCTGCGCGCGAGCCTGGACGAGGGCGACCTGCTCGGCCGCTACGGCGGCGAGGAGTTCGTGGTCGTGCTGCCGGGCCGCGCGGGCGCGCAGGCGCGCGCGGTCGGCGAGCACCTGCGCGCGGCGGTCGAGCGCCACCGCTTCGAGTACGAGGGGCAGCTGCAGCCGCTGACGGTCAGCATCGGCGTGGCGACCCGGCTGGAGAGCGAGGGCTCGCCGGACGCGGCGGTCGAGCGCGCCGACAAGGCGCTGTATGCGGCCAAGCACGGTGGACGCAACTGCGTGCAGGTGGCGCCGGCGGTGTTCGGCTAGCGGCACGCGATCGCGGGCCGCCGCGAGGCCACTGCCGGCGTTAGCATGCTCGCCGCTCCCCGTCGGCCTCCCCCCATGCCCACCCTCGTCATCGGCACCAGGAATTATTCGTCGTGGTCGCTGCGGCCATGGCTGCTGTTGCGCCATTTCGGCATTCCCTTCGACGAGCACCGGCTGGTGCTGGACACGCCGGCGTTCGCCGCCGAGATCGGCCGCTGGTCGCCGACCCGGCGGGTGCCGGTGCTGCACGACGACGACCTGGTGGTATGGGATTCGCTGGCGATCTGCGAGTACGCCAACGAGCGCTGGCTGGACGGCCGCGGTTGGCCGGCCGACCTGCGCGCCCGCGCGACGGCGCGGGCGGCGGCGGCGGAAATGCATTCGGGCCTCGCCGCGCTGCGCGGCCAGCTGCCGATGCACGTGCGCCGCAAGCCCGACGCCTACCGCTGGGACGACGCCGCGCAGCAGGACATCGACCGCGTGCAGCAACTCTGGCGCGCGCTGCGCGCGGCGCACGGCGCGGGCGGCGACTTCCTGTGCGGCGAGTTCGGCATCGTGGACGCGATGTTCGCGCCGGTCGCGTGGCGCTTCCTCGGCTACGGCGTGCCGCTGGACGCGGTCGCCTCGCGCTACGTCGAGGCGCTGGTCGCGCTGCCGGCGATGCGCGCGTGGCGCGCCGCGTCGGAAGCCGAGACCGAAGCCAGCCCGGGCACCGACGCGCTGGTGCGCGGGTGACTTTCGCGCGCGGCGAGCGCGGCCCGCTGGCCGCGATGGCGCTGGGCGCGGCGCTGATCAGCACCTCGGCGGTGTTCGTCGAATGGGTGCGGATCGGGCCGACCGCCTCGGCGTTCTGGCGGGTCGCGCTGGCGACGGCGATGCTGTCGCTGGCGTTCGCGCGGCCCGCGCTTCGCGCCGGCTGGCGACCGCCGCCGCGGGTGCTGGCGCTGGTCGCGCTGGCGGCCGCGTTCTTCGCCCTCGACCTGTGGATGTGGCATCGGAGCATCCTCTATGCCGGGGTCGGGCTGGCGACGCTGCTCGGCAACTTCCAGGTGTTCGCGCTCGCCGGCTTCGGCGCGCTGGCGCTGGGCGAGCACGGCGGCTGGCGGCTGTGGACGGGCCTGCTGCTGGCGCTGGCCGGGTTGGCGCTGCTGCTGGCCCCGGGCTGGGGCGCGTTCGACGCGCGCTTCCGGCTCGGCGTCGCCTACGGGCTCGGCACCGCGGTCGCGTACGCGGGCTTCCTGCTCGCCTTCCGTGCCGCGCAGGCGCGCCGCGCCGGCACCTCGAACGAAGCGCTGCTGTGGTGGCTGTGCCTGGGCAGCGCGCTGGCGCTGCTGCCGATGGCGCTGGCCGGCGGCGAAGCGCTGCCGCCGCAGGGCGCGCGCGACTGGGCGGCGCTGCTGGCCTACGCGCTGATCGCGCAGGTGTTCGGCTGGCTGGTGATCGGCAAGGTCATGCCGAAGCTCGCCGCCGGCGTGCTCGGCCTGTGCCTGCTGCTGCAGCCGCTGCTGGCCTACGTGTGGGACGCGCTGCTGTTCGGCACCCGGCTGGGGCCGGTGGAACTGCTCGGCCTGGCGTTGTCGCTGGCCGGAATCTTCCTGGGGCTGACGCGGCGACGCTGACGCGACGTCAGAGCCGGCGGATCGCGCAGACGTAGACCAGTTCGCAGGCGCCGTTGCCCTGGTCCTCGCGGGTCAGCGAGCTGCGCCAGCGGCTGCCGTCCGCGCCCTCGGCCTCGACCAGCCAGCCGTCGATGCGCACGCTGTCGTCGCGGCGCACGCGGCGCAGTTCGGCGGCGACCTCCGCGGTGGCCGGGATCATGTGCATGTTCGCGCTGGAGCGGACGATCTCGGCCGGCGGCAGCGGCGGCTCGTCCTGCCAGCGGTAGTGGTAGAAGCGCGCGCCCTGGCCGATGTCCAGCCGCGCCAGCACCGCGTCCTCGCGCATCCGGCCCCAGCCGAGCGCGAGGTCGGTGGGCGACAGCGCGGCGCCGCGGTCTGCGTGGTAGTCCTCGCGGCCGAGCACGCGCGCCTCCAGGCTGAAGCCGGCCAGCGGCACGAGTCGCGCCGGCTGCAGGCGGACCGGTTGCATCCCGGCCGGTACCGGGCTCTGCCGCGGCGCTTCGCCCGGGCGCACCGCCGGCGGCGGCGGGCAGTCGACGACGTAGCCCTGCGCGGGCGCTGCGATCGCCGGCACCCGCGGCGACACCGGCGAATACCACCAGCCGATCGCGCACAACAGCAGCAGCGCGACCAGCAACCGGCCGCTCATGCGGCGTGCTTCGCGTTGCGCCGGGCGGGCGCGCGCGCGACTGCCCTGGTGCCCGGCGGCTGCAGCAGCTCGCGCGGCAGCGCGCGGAACTCCTGCGCGAGCCGGGCCAGGAATCCGCCCATCGCCGAACTGCGTCGCCACACCATCGCGATC
>DASRZN010000154.1:0-5139 GCA_035686325.1 Lysobacteraceae bacterium | reverse complement strand
TCAGCCGAGCCAGGCCCGCGCGTTGCGGAAGATCCGCAGCCACGGGCCGTCGTCCGGCCACTCGCGCGGCGCCCAGCTGTAGTTGGCACTGCGCAGGGTGCGCTCCGGATGCGGCATCAGGATGGTGACCCGGCCGTCGCGGGTGGTCAGGCCGGCGATGCCGTCGGGCGAGCCGTTCGGGTTGGCGGGATAGCTGTCGGCGACGCGGCCAGCGCCGTCCACGTAGCGAAGGGCGATGTCGGCCGCGGCCAGGTCGCCGCTGGAATCGAACTCCGCCCGGCCCTCGCCGTGGGCGACCGCGACCGGAATGCGCGAACCTTCCATGCCGCGCAGGAACAGCGACGGCGACTGCGCCACTTCCAGCAGCGCCAGCCGCGCCTCGTACTGCTCGCTGCGGTTGCGCAGGAAGCGCGGCCAGTGCTCCGCGCCCGGGATGATCGGCTTGAGCTGCGACAGCATCTGGCAGCCGTTGCACACGCCCAGCGCGAAGCTGTCGGCGCGCGCGAAGAACTCGGCGAACATCTCGCGCAGCTCCGGCCGCTCCAGCACCGAGGTCGCCCAGCCGCGGCCGGCGCCGAGCACGTCGCCGTAGCTGAAGCCGCCGCAGGCGACGAAGCCGGCGAAGTCCGCCAGCCGCGCGCGACCGGCGACCAGGTCGCTCATGTGCACGTCGACCGCGGCGAAGCCGGCGCGGTCGAAGCCGACCGCGGTCTCCACCTGGCTGTTGACGCCCTGCTCGCGCAGGATCGCCACGCGCGGGCGCGCGCCGATGGCGACGAACGGCGCGGCGACGTCCTCGGCCGGGTCGAAGGTCAGCTTCGGCACCAGCCCCGGCGCGTCGAAGCGGCGCGCCGCCGCGCGCTCCTCGTCGGCACCCTGCGGGTTGTCGCGCAGGCGCTGCAGCGCGTGGGTCACCGACCACCAGGCGTCGAACAGTTCCTCCCAGCGCCATTCGGCCAGGCTGGCCCCGTCCTCCAGCACGCGCACCACCGGCGCGGTGGTCGGCCGGCCGATGCGCTGCGCGCAGTCGATCAGGCCGTGGCGGGCGACGAGGTCGGCGAATTCGGCGCGATCCTCGCCGGCGATCTGCACCACCGCGCCGAGTTCCTCGGCGAACAGCGTGCGGAACGGATCCTCGCCCCAGCCGTCGAGCACGATGTCCAGGCCGAGGTGCGAAGCGAACGCCATCTCGCACATCGCCGCGAAGGCGCCGCCGTCGGAACGGTCGTGGTAGGCGCGCAGCAGGCCGGCCTCGCGCGCGTCGCGGATCAGCTCGAAGAACGCGCGCAGGCGCTGCGGGTCGTCGAGGTCGGGCACCGCGCCGGCGAAGGCGGGCAGCGCCGGGGTGCCGGCGGCGTCCGGGTGCACCTGCGCCAGGATCGAACCGCCGAGGCGCTGCTTGCCGCCGCCCAGGCCAATCAGCCACAGCTCGCTGTCGGGATCGCGCTCCAGCAGCGGGGTCAGCTGCCGGCGCACGTCGGCGACCGGCGCGAACGCGGACACGATCAGCGACACCGGCGACACCGACTTCTGGGCGATGCCGCCGTCGGTCCACTGCGCCTGCATGGACAGCGAGTCCTTGCCGACCGGGATCGCCAGGTCGAGCTCCGGGCACAGTTCCAGGCCGACCGCGCGCACCGCGTCGAACAGGCGCGCGTCCTCGCCGTCGTGGCCGGCCGCGGCCATCCAGTTGGCGGACAGCTTGATCCGCGCCAGCGCGTCCACCGGCGCGGCGCACAGGTTGGTGATCGCCTCGCCGACCGCCATGCGCGCGGCGGCGGCGGGATCCAGCAACGCCAGCGGCGTGCGCTCGCCCACCGTCATCGCCTCGCCGGCGAAGCCGTGGTAATCGGACAGGGTGATCGCGCAGTCGGCGACCGGGAGCTGCCACGGGCCGACCATCTGGTCGCGCGCGGTGAGGCCGCCGACGGTGCGGTCGCCGATCGTGACCAGGAAGGATTTCGCGGCGACGGTCGGGTGCGCGAGCACGCGCAGGCCGGCCTCGCGCAGCGCGTCCGGGGAGCGCTCCGCCAGCGTCGCGGTGTTCAGTTCGGGCCAGCGCGGTCGCGGCGGCTGCGCGGTGTCGCGGTGCATCTTCGGCGGCTTGCCGAACAGCACGTCCATCGGCAGGTCGATCGCGAACGCCTGGTCCGGGTTGGCCTCGATCGAATCCACGGTCGCGCCGTAGCCCACCACCAGCCGCTGCTCCGCGGTCGCGGTGCCGACCACCGCGAACGGGCAGCGTTCGCGCAGGCACAGCGCGGCGAACTCGGCGACGCGTTCCTGCGGGATGCCGAGCACGTAGCGTTCCTGCGACTCGTTGCACCACAGCTGCATCGGCGACAGCGAGGGATCGTCGCTGGGCACCTGGTCGAGGTCGATCACGCCGCCGACGCCAGAGTCGTGCAGCAGCTCGGGGATCGCGTTGGACAGGCCGCCGGCGCCGACGTCGTGGATCGACAGGATCGGATTGCGCGCGCCGAGCGCGACGCAGCGGTCGATGACTTCCTGCGCGCGCCGCTCCATCTCCGGGTTGTCGCGCTGCACGCTGGCGAAGTCGAGGTCCTCGGCGCTCTCGCCGGAAGCCACCGAACTCGCCGCGCCGCCGCCCAGGCCGATCAGCATCGCCGGGCCGCCGAGCACGACCACCGCGTCGCCGGGCGATAGCGGCTGCTTCGCCACCATCGGCACGTCGATCGCGCCGAGGCCGCCGGCCAGCATGATCGGCTTGTCGTAGGCGCGGGCGAAGCCGTCGCCCTCGGCCAGCTCGAAGCTGCGGAAGTAGCCGGTGAGGTTCGGCCGGCCGAACTCGTTGTTGAACGCCGCCGCGCCGATCGGGCCGTCCAGCATGATCTCCAGCGCCGGCGCCATCCGCGGGTTGAGCGGGCGCGGCTGCTCCCACGGCTGCGGCAGGGTCGGGATGCGCAGGTGCGAGACCGAGAAGCCGGCCAGGCCCGCCTTCGGCCGGCCACCGCGGCCGGTGGCGCCCTCGTCGCGGATCTCGCCGCCGGCGCCGGTGGACGCGCCGGGAAACGGCGCGATCGCGGTCGGGTGGTTGTGGGTCTCGACCTTGATGCAGAACGCGCCCGGCGCTTCCGGCTCGGCGCGGTACTCGTGGCTGACCGGATCCGGGCGGTAGCGGCGCGCGGGGTAGCCCTCGACCACCGCCGCGTTGTCGCTGTACGCCGACAGGGTGTACTCCGGCGTCTTCGCGTGGGTGTGCTTGATCATCCGGAACAGCGACGTCGCCTCGTCGCGCCCGTCGATGGTCCAGCTGGCGTTGAAGATCTTGTGCCGGCAGTGCTCGGAGTTGGCCTGCGCGAACATCATCAGCTCGACGTCGTGCGGGTCGCGGCCGAGCTCGGCGTAGCGCGCGCGCAGGTAGTCGATCTCGTCCTCGGCGAGCGCGAGGCCGAGCCGGCGGTTGGCGTCCTCGATCGCGGCCAGCGGGACCACTTCCAGTTCCCCGCGTGCCGGCGCGCGGAACAGGCCGGCGCCTTCGGCGACGTCGGCGAGCAGCGACTGGGTCATCGGGTCGTGCAGGCGCTTGCCCACCGCGGCCGCCGTGGCGGCGTCCTCCGGCCAGCCCGCGAGGTCGATGCGCACGCCGCGCTCGACCCGCTGCACGGGCAGGCGGGCGCCGTGCAGCAGTTCGGTCGCCTTGCTCGCCCACGGCGAGATCGTGCCCAGCCGCGGCACCACGTAACGCGACAGCGCGCCGGCGGTCTGCGCCTCGCGGCCGTCGCGCGCCTGCAGGATGCGGCACAGCGCGGCGCGGTCGGGGTCGGCCCCGGCCTCGGGCAGGATCCAGTAGGTGAACCAGGCGCCGGTCACGCGCAATGCGGGATGGACGGCCTGCAGGCGGACTTCCAGCCGTTCGCGGCGGAACGGCGACAGGGCCGACTGGCCCTCGAGGACGATCGTGTCCGGGAGCACCGTGGGGATACCGTCGAAAACCGGGCCCCGTATTGTAGCCGGTCGGAGCCCCCTGCCCGACCGGCCCGGCGGATCAGACCCCGCTGGCGGCCCGGCTGACCGGCGGCTTCTCGCCCTTGGCGGCGAGCCGGTCGAGTTCGGCGCGCAGCTGTGCGGGCGGCACGTAGCCGCCGAGCTGGGTGCCGTCCTCGGCGAGGATCATCGGGGTGCCGGTCAGGCCCATGCGCTGGCCGAAGGTGTACTGCATCGCGACCGGGTTGGTGCACTGGCGGGCCGGGACCGGGCGATCGTTCTTGGCGTCGGTCAGCGCGCGCCGGCGGTCCGACGCGCACCACACCGCCTCCATCTTGCGGAAGTCGTCGCTGCCCAGGCCCATGCGCGGGAAGGCGACGTACTGCACCGCGATGCCCTGCTTGTTGTATTCGGCGATCTCGCTGTGCAGCTTGCGGCAGTAGCCGCACTCGACGTCGGTGAAGACGGTGACGGTGTACTTCGGATGGGCCGGCGCGAACACGATCCGGTCGCTCAGCGGCATCGACTTCATCAGCTCGCGGCGCAGGCCGGCCATCGCGGCTTCGGACAGGTCGCGCTTTTCCGGCACGTCGTACAGCGCGCCCTGCAGCAGGTAGCGGCCGTCGTTGCTGACGTAGACGACCTGGCCGCCGACGATGACCTGCTGGAAGCCCGCGATCGGCGCGTCCTCGATGCGGTCGATGCGCAGGTCGGCGTTGACCTGGCGGATCGCGTCGCGCGCGTGCGCGGCGGGCGAGCCGGCCGCGACCTTCGGCGCGTTAGCGGCGGCGGCGGCGGCGTCGCGGGCGGCTTCTGCGCCGGGGCGGGCGGCGGTCGCGGGGGTGCTGGTCTGCGCGCAGGCCGCCAGGCTGGCGACGCCGAACAGGGCGAACAGGAGGGGCTTCAGCATGGACGGCATCGGGCTGCGGCAAAAGGGAGACAGGCTTAGGACCAGCGCGCGGCGGCGTTGGTTCTGCGCGGATCGATTGTCGCACGGCGGGCCGGGCCGCCCGGCGCCCGTTCAGCCGCCGCGACGCCCGTCCGTCGCGCCGGTACCGCGCTGGAACAGCACCGGCGTCGGCCGGTGCAGGGCGAAACCCTGCCCCCAGTCCACGCCCAGTCCGCGCAGCAGGCCGATCAGGGCGTCGCTGGACACCCATTCGGCCACCACCGCCAGTCCGCGCTGGTGGC
>DASRZN010000153.1:0-6269 GCA_035686325.1 Lysobacteraceae bacterium | reverse complement strand
CGGCTGGACAACGACGAGGCCGGCGATGACGTCTGAGCCGGGCGTGCGCGCACTGCTGGCGGCGCTGGCCGAAGGCGATCCGGACGAGATCCTGCCGCTGTCGGGCATGCTCGCCGGGGTCGGCCGGCGCGCGTTCGGCATGCTGCTGCTGATCTCGGCGCTCCCGGCGTTCATCCCGATCCCCGGCGGCGGCGCGATCAGCGGCCCGCTCACCGTGCTGGTCGGCGCCCAGTTGCTGGCCGGCCGCCGCCAGCCGTGGCTGCCGAAGGCGGTCGGCAAGCGCGGGCCGCACCGCGGCGCGCTGGCCCGTTTCCAGCGCCACATCTCGCGTCCGCTGGCGTGGCTGGAGAAGCTGGTGCGGCCGCGGCTGTCGGGCATGTTCGGCCACCGCGCCGCGACCGTGTGCAGCGGGCTGCTGCTGGTCCTGCTCGGCGTGCTGATGACATTGCCGATCCCGTTCACCAACTACCCGCTGGGCGGGCTGATCCTGCTGTTCGCGCTGGCCCTGCTCGAACGCGACGGTGTGCTGATGCTGATTGCCTGGGGCAGCAGCGCGGTCGGCTCGGTCAGCCTCGGCCTGCTGTCGGGCAACCTGCTGGCGCAGGCCGGCAAGTGGCTGGACGGGATGCTGTAGCCACGGCGGCAGGACCCGCACCGGCGTCCGCCACCGCGGGCTAGGATGCGCGCATGGCTACCTCGCTGCTGACCGCCGACGCGCTGCCGGCCGGCGATGCGCCGCTGCTGGTCGGGTTCAGCGGCGGACTCGATTCGACCGTACTGCTGCACGCGCTGGCCGCGCTGCCGGCCGCGCGCGCGCGCGGCCTGCGCGCGATCCACGTGCACCACGGCCTGCACGCCGACGCCGACGCATGGGCCCTGCACTGCGAACAGGCCTGCGCCGCGCTGGACCTGCCGCTGGCGGTCGTGCGCGTGGACGTCGCGCGCGAACGCGGCGACGGCCCCGAAGCCGCCGCGCGCGCGGCGCGCTACGCGGCCTTCGGCGAAGCGCTGGGCGCCGGCGAGGTGCTCGCCCTCGCCCACCACCGCGACGACCAGGCCGAGACCTTCCTGCTGCGCGCGCTGCGCGGTTCCGGGGTCGACGGCCTCGCGGCGATGCGGCCGTGGCGGCCGTTCCTGCGCGGCTGGCTGTGGCGGCCGCTGCTGGCGCTGCCGCGGGCGACGCTGGCCGACCGCGCGCGCGCGCACGGCCTGCACTGGCTGGACGATCCGTCCAATGCCGAGCTCGCCTTCGACCGCAACTTCCTGCGCCGCAGGGTGCTGCCGCTGCTGCGCGAGCGCTGGCCGCGCGCCGACGCCGCCTTCGCCCGCAGCGCCGCCCTCGCGGCGCAGGCGCAGGACCTGCTGGAGGAAGAGGACCAGCGCCTGCTCGCGCATGCGCGGATCGCGCCGGACACCCTCGACGTCGGCCTGCTCGCCGAGGTCCCCGCGGCGCGGCGCGCGCGCTTGCTGCGGGCGTGGATCCGCGCGCTGGACCTGCCGCCGCTGCCGGCGCAGGGCGTCGCCCAGCTGGACGCGCAGTTGCTGGGCGCGCGCACCGACGCCGACGCGCGCTTCGCCTGGGCCGGCGCCGAACTGCGCCGCTGGCGGCGGCTGCTGCATGCCGGTCCGGTCCGCCCGCCGCTGCCGGTGGACTGGCAGGCGTGGTGGGACGGCAGCGAGCGGCTGCGGCTTCCGACCGGCGACGCGCTCGTACTGGCGCCGATGCGCGCGGCAGCCGCGCCGACGCGCTTCCCCGCCCCGCTGCAGGTGCGCGCGCGCCGCGGCGGCGAACGTATCCGCCTGCCCGGCCGCGCCCACTCGCACGCGCTCAAGCACGTCCTGCAGGAACGCGCGGTGCCGCCGTGGGTGCGCGAACGGCTGCCGCTGCTGCTGGACGCCGACGGCGCGCTGCTGGCAGCCGGCGACATCGCCGTCGCCGAATCCTTGGCGCGCTGGCTGCACGACGCCGGCCTGCGCCTGGCGTGGCGCCAGGCCGGCGCACCCGATTGACCCCTCCGCGCGCGCGCCGCACACTGCGCCGATGGCGCGCACACCCGCTCAGGACCCTTCGCCGGTCGCCGATTTCGAAGCCTCCCTCGACGAGCTCGAACAGCTGGTCGAAAAGATGGAACACGGCGACATGAGCCTGGAGGAATCGCTGGCCGCGTACGAGCGCGGCGTCGGCCTCTACCGCAAGTGCCAGGGCGCGCTCGAGCAGGCCGAACTGCGCGTGCGCCTGCTCAGCGACCCCGAGCAGCCCGCCGCCGCCGAACCGTTCCCACCCGCCGGCGATGCCTGAGCCCGCCGACCTCGCCGCGCGCGTGGCCGGCTGGCGCGCGCGCAGCGAAGCCGCGCTCGACGCGCTGCTGCCGGCCGCCGACACCGCGCCCCGCCGCCTGCACGCGGCGATGCGCCACGCCGTGCTCGGCGGCGGCAAGCGCATGCGGCCGCTGCTGGTGTACGCGACCGGTTGCGCGTTCGGCGCGGACGAGGAGGCGCTCGACGCGCCAGCCGCCGCGGTCGAACTCATCCACGCCTATTCGCTGGTCCACGACGACCTGCCGGCGATGGACGACGACGCCCTGCGCCGCGGCCGCCCGACCGTGCACGTCGCCTTCGACGAAGCCACCGCGATCCTCGCCGGCGACGCGCTGCAGGCGCTGGCCTTCGAGGCGATCGCGCGCGCGCCGCTGTCGGCCGCGCAGCGGGTGGCCATGCTGGCCGAGCTCGCGGCCGCCGCCGGCGCGCGCGGCATGTGCGGCGGCCAGGCGCTGGACATCGACGCGACCGGCAACGCCTCGGCGCTGGACGTCGCCGCGCTGCAGCGCCTGCACGCGCTCAAGACCGGCGCCCTGCTGCGCGCGGCGGTGCGGCTGGGCGCGATCGGCGCCGGCGTCGACGCCCCGACGCGCGACGCGCTGGACCGGTACGCGGACGCGCTCGGCCTCGCCTTCCAGGTCCGCGATGACCTGCTCGACGTCGAAGGCGACAGCGCGACCCTGGGCAAGACCGCGGGCAAGGACGCGGCGCAAGCCAAGGCGACCTTCCCCGCCCTGCTCGGCCTGGACGCCTCGCGCGCGCGGTTGCGCGAACTGGCGGACGCGATGCACGCGGCGCTGGCGCCGTTCGGCGATCGCACGGCGGTGCTCGCCGCGCTCGCCCGCCAGGTCGTCGAACGCGACCGCTAGCGGGCGCTCGCTCCGCTACCCCGATGCGCAACCCGTAGAGCGGAGCTTGCTCCGCTGCGTCGCCGTCCGCCTAGAACGGCTTCGCCAGCACCAGCCACACGATCGCCACCAGCAGCACCAATGGCAGCTCGTTGAACCAGCGCAGCGTCGTCGCGGACGGCAAAGCGCGCCCCGCCGCCGCGCCGCGCAGCCAGCGCGCGCTCACCGTGTTGGCGACCAGCAGCAACACCACCAGCCCGAGCTTGGCGTGCAGCCAGCCGCTGCCGGCCGCGACCATCGTCGGGAAACCGGGCAGCACCCGGTAGCCCAGCCACAGCACCAGCCCGAGCAGGAAGGCGAAGCCGAACATCACCTGCCCGAAGCGCTGCAGCCGCCGCCCCATCAGCAGCAGCCGGTCGCACACCTCGGCCGCGTCGCCGGCCTCGACCAGGTTGATCAGGATGCGCGGCAGGTAGAACACCGAGGCCATCCACGCGATCACGAACACGAGGTGGGCGGTCTTGACCCAGAGATAGGCTTGCATGGCGCCCCGCGGCGGCTGGAAGACGGGCCGATTGTCCGCATTCGGCGCGAACGCGGGCAAGTCCCGGCGCCGAGCGGGCGATACGGCCTGCGCGCCCGCACAATAGACGCAAGCAGACGAGACACCGACACCGCCCATGCCCGAGACCCCCAAGCGCTACGACCGCGCCTACTTCGACCGCTGGTACCGCCAGCGCGGCATCGGCGACGCGCGCCGGCTGGCGCGCAAGGTCGCGCTCGCGGTGGCGGTCGCCGAACACCAGCTCGAGCGCCCGCTGCGCAGCGTGCTCGACGTCGGCTGTGGCGAGGGCGTATGGCGCGCGCCGCTGCTGAAGCTGCGGCCGCGGTTGCGCTACCTCGGCTTCGACGCCAGCGAATACGCCATCGCCCGCTACGGCGCGCGCCGCAACCTGCACCTCGCCCGCTTCGCCGACTTCGCCAGCCTGCGCCCGTGCGCGCCGGTCGACCTGCTGGTGTGCAGCGACGTGCTGCACTACCTCGACACCCGCGAGCTCGACCGCGGCCTGCCCGGCCTCGCCGCGCTGTGCGGCGGCATCGCCTTCCTCGAGACCTTCACCCGCGAGGACGAGATCGAGGGGGACCACCACGATTTCCATCGCCGGCCGGCGCGCTTCTACCGGCAGCGGCTGCAGGCGCTGGGCTTCACCGCGCTCGGCTCGCACTGCTGGCTGTCACCGCTGCGGCGTGGCAGCGCGACCGCGCTGGAGACCTGCGGGTAACCGGCCCATCGGAATGTGGCACCGGTCACGTCCCGGCGCCGCCGGCAGCCGCGCAGCACGCTATGCTGCGACGCAGCACCATCGACGGGGGAGGTCGATGCTCTACCAGTGGCACGCCTGCTGGCGGGCGGGCATGGCGCCCGTCGCCAGCCTCGCCGAAGCCGGCGCGCGCGCGTTCTCCGCGCCCGGCAGCTGGCTGGCCGCGCTGCCGGCGGCGCCCGGCATCGTCGCCGGCTACGCCCTGCTGCACCGGCTGTACAAGGACTACGAGAAGCCCGCGTTCGGCATCGACGCGGTCGCGGCGCACGGCGCCACCTGCGCGGTGCTGGAAGAGGAGGTGCTGGCGACGCGGTTCTGCCGGCTCCTCCGCTTCCGCCGCCACGCCGATGATGCGCGCGTACTGCAGCGTCTCGCCGGCGATCCGGCGGTGCTGGTGGTCGCGCCGCTGTCCGGCCACCACGCGACCCTGCTGCGCGAGACCGTGCGCACCCTGCTGGGCGACCACGACGTGTACGTCACCGACTGGACCGACGCGCGCCTGGTCCCGGCGGACGCAGGCGCATTCTCCCTCGACGATTACGTCGCCACCCTGCAGGGGTTCCTCCGCACGCTCGGTCCGGCGCGCCCGCACCTGGTGGCGGTCTGCCAGGCCACCGTACCCGCGCTGGCGGCGGTCGCGCTGCTGGCCGCGCGCGGCGAGCCAACGCCACCCGCGCTGGTGGTGATGGGCGGCCCGGTCGATACCCGCGAAAGCCCGACCGCGGTGTGCACGCTGGCCACGCGCAGGCCGCTCGCCTGGTTCGAGGCCAACCTGATCCATCGCGTGCCGGCCGGCTACCCCGGTCGCGGCCGGCGCGTCTATCCCGGCTTCCTGCAGCACGCGGGCTTCGTCGCGATGAACCCGGAACGCCACCTGCAGTCGCACTGGGACTTCTGCCGGGACCTCGCGAATGGCGACCACGCTCGGGCGGACGCGCACCGCCGCTTCTACGACGAATACAACGCGGTGCTCGACATGCCGGCGGAGTACTACCTGGACACCGTGCGCACCGTGTTCCAGCAGCACCTGCTGGCGCGCGGCGGCTGGGACGTCGCCGGCGAGCGGGTGCGGCCGGCGGCGATCGCCGATACGGCCCTTTTCACCATCGAAGGCGAACTCGACGACATCTGCGGCCTCGGACAGACCCGGGCCGCGCATCGCCTGTGCAGCGGCCTGGACCCGTCGAAGCGTGCCCACCTGACCGTGGCGGGCGCCGGCCATTACGGCATCTTCAGCGGCCGCCGCTGGCGCGAGGAGGTCTACCCGGCGGTGCGTGCATTCATCGCCGAACATGCAGGCCAACCCGGTCGGCGCAAGCCGCGACGCGTGACGGCAGCCTGCAAAAACGCCGCGGAGACGGTATAAAGTCCCGCACATGGAGAGCGACAGGGCCATCGCGCAGCCTGACGCCGCCGTCGGATCCGACGGCGCCCTCTCCGTCGCTCCCCCGCTTCCCGCCCGCCTCGACGCCGTCCGCCTGCTCTCGCTGGACGCGCACGGCCGCGTGCTCGACTGGATGAGCTGGCAGGACGCGACCTGCCTGTACGCCCGCGGCGCGGTCGCCTGGACCTTGGGCGATCCCTGCCTGCGCGTGCACGGCGGCATCAGCCGGCTGACCGGCGCGCGCAGCATGCTCGAGCTGCACCCGATCGTCGCCGCGCGCGGCCACGCCCGCCCGCAGGCGCTGGACCCGACCCCGGCGCTGACCAACGCCGCGCTGTTCGCCCGCGACCAGCACCTGTGCCTGTACTGCGGCCGCGAATTCGGCCGGCACCATCT
>DASRZN010000152.1:0-6701 GCA_035686325.1 Lysobacteraceae bacterium | reverse complement strand
CAGGGCGCCGGAATGCTCCGCATCCATCGGGGGCTCCGGTCCAAAACGCGCCACCCATAACGCGGGCGCGGAGAGGGCGGCGTGATGCCACCGCGTGCCGCGGGGTCACCGGTCGTACCGCAGCTCCAGGCTCCAGGT
The DNA here is from genome assembly GCA_035686325.1 of Lysobacteraceae bacterium. GTDB lineage: Bacteria > Pseudomonadota > Gammaproteobacteria > Xanthomonadales > Xanthomonadaceae > JABFWF01. The sequence goes on along the minus strand of DASRZN010000152.1, from coordinate 6,563 downwards.
GCGCTGGTTGTAGGGGTGGAAGTTCCAGTAGGTGCGGTTGCCGAGGTTGTCCACGCCGAGCGCGGCGCTCCAGTGCGCGTCGTGGCGGTACAGCGCGCGCAGGTCGGCGACCAGGAACGGGCTGGTGCCCATGTAGGTGCCGCTGTGGGTGTCGCTGTTGTCCAGCGTGTTGAACTGGCGGCCGCCGTAACGCAGCGCGGCGGTCAGGCTCCAGCGCTCGTCCGGGCGCCAGGTGCCGACCAGGTTGGCGCGCCAGCGCGGCACCCGCGGCTGCCAGTGGCCGACGCTGGCCGGGAAGCGGTGGTTGGCGGTGATGATGGAATCGGCGAAGGTCAGGCTGGCCGCGAGGTCGAAGGCCCCGCCGGCGCCGAGTTCGTGCCAGTCGCCCGCCAGCTCGAGCCCGCGGGTGCGGATCGCGTCCACGTTCTGGATGCTGGTGACGCTCGGCACGACCGTGGCGTCGGTCTGCATGTACAGCGCGTCGCGGGTGCGCTCGCCGAACAGCGTCGCGCGCAGCCGGCCCTTGTCGAGCTCGCGCACGTACGACAGCTCGGACGTCAGCGAGCGCTCGGGCGCGAGGCCGGGATCGTTGTTCACGATGGCGTCGCCGGCAATCGTGCCCTGGTACAGCTCGCTGACGGTCGGGAAGCGCACCGCGCGGCCGAGCGAGGCCTTGAGCGACCAGGCGCCGTCCGGCGCGTATTGCAGCGCGGCTTTCGGCGAGACCGCGCGCAGCGATCGCGCCGGGAAATCCAGTTGCGTGGAGGCGTCCGCGATGCTGCCGTCGCGCGCCGTCCAGCGCTCCACCCGCGCGCCGAGCACCGCGGTCCAGTCCAGCGTCGGCGTCCAGGTCTCCTGCGCGAACAGGCTGCGCAACCGGGTGCGGCCGGCGAAGGCCGACTGGCGCGCGCCGGGCGCACCGTCGATCCAGTCGTCGGTGCGGGAGACGCGGCTGCGCAGCCGGTAGCGGTCGTCCTGCACGCCGAACTCCAGCGCGTGCGAGGGATTCGGCCGCCAGGTCGCCATCGCGCTCAGGGTGCGCCAGCCGGTGCCCGCGCCGTCGGCGACCAGGCCGGTGCCGCCCGCGCGCGCGTCGGGCAAGGCGAGCGCGGGAGACCGCACCCGGTCGCGGACGTAGTCGTAGCGGCTTGCCGCGATGCTGTAGTCCCACGCACCGTCGCCGCGCCGCCGCAGCGACAGCGCCTGCATGCGGTGCGCGCCGTCGGCACGCTGCAGCGCGAGTGCGTTCGGCGCGAGCGCATAGCGGCGGCCGTCGATCAGAATGTCGCCTACGTGCACCGGCGAGCCGGCCGCGTCGGTGAGGTAGCTCGTGGCATCGCGGAAGGCGTCGTTGCGCCACACGCCCAGCACGTAGCTCAGGCGCACGTCCTCGGCGACGTCCCACGCGAGTTTCAGCTTCGCCCGGTCCTGCACCGTGTGCGTCTGCCCGGTCGCGCCGACCAGGTACCAGGGCTGGCCTCGACTGTTGCGGCCGGGCACGGCGCCGTCCACCGGCGTGCCGGCGCCCTCCGTGCCGTTCGCCTGCGCGAGGTTGGCGAAGGCGATCGGATGGCCCTCACTGTCGAGGCGACTCACCGAGAACCAGTCCGCCAATCGGCCCCAGCGATCGCCGAGCGACGCCGAACGCGACGTCGCCGGATAGTCGTCATGGGTGCCGTACAACGAGAAGCGCTCCAGCGAATAGCCGAACTTCGCGTGCGCCTCGAAGCCACGCGGCATGCGGGTCACGTAATCCACCACCGCGCCCACCGAGTTGCCCGGGTACGCCGCCGAGAACGGCCCGTACAGCACGTCGACCCGTTCGATCTCCTCCGGATCCACCAGCCCCCAGCGCGGCGTGAACGCATAGCCGTTGCCGAGCAGGTTCGACAGCAGGATGCCGTCTGCGTACACCAGCGAGCGCGCGCTGTTGCCGGTGCCCGACGCACGCGTGGCCAGCACCGCGTGGTCGTAGTCGCCGATGTAGCGCTTGCGCACCAGCAGGCTGGGCAGGTACTTGAGCGCGTCCTCGGCGTCGGTGGCGTTGACGGTGGCGCGCACCTCGTCGCCGGTCACGCCTTCGACCGTGGTCGGGATGCGCATCGGCAGCGAACTGGGCTGCAGGCCGCGCACGACGATCATGTCGAGCAACCGGAGGTCGCGGTCCTGGTCGTCCGCCTCGGTGGCGCCGTCCGAAGCGGGCGTGTCGGCAGGCGACGGCGTGGCGGCGTGCACGCACGCCGGCGCGCAGATACAAGCCAGGCCGAGGACGGCCGGCAGCAGCGACGCGCTTCGCGTCGCACGAAAAAACGATGGCATTGCGGAGCCCTGCGATCGGGCGTGCGGCCGCGCGCAGGCGGCAACCTGCGGCGGACGCGGACGCACGGGGACGGAAGGACGGCCCTCGGGCCGCGTCGGTCAGGCGATCGCGGAAACGGGCGGCCCCTGCCCGCCCAGTGCGGGCACCGGCGCGGCGAGCGGCGGGTTGGCCGCGGCGCGCACCGCCCACGGCGCGTGCGGCAGCCGCGCGCGCGGCAGCCACGGCACGCTGGCCGTGAGGTTCAGGCCCGACAGCAGCGGGCAATAGGCGCAGTCGTGGCCGGCGTGGCCGTTTTCGCTGGGCGCCTTCCCGGGCGATTGAAGTGCATCGGAACGATGGCCGGGCTGCACCGCGGCGGCGTGGTGCATGCCGTGCCCGGCAGGCGCGATCGCCTGCGTCGCATGCATCGCATGCGACCAAGGAACGGTCCCGGGTGCGGACGGGGACTGTGCGCCCGCCAGCCGCCCCAGCGACGGCACGGCCGCCAGCAGCAGCATCGCCACCAGGGCGAGCCAGGCGAACGCGCGGGAGCGGACCGGTCTCATGCGCGGATTATCGCCCCCCAGGCGTCGACACCGCCTTGATCCATGTCGGAAGCCGCTGCGGAGACGATTGGACATCTCGACTGCCGGATGCGGGCCGCCTGCCGTTCGCCTCGGTCAAGAAACAAGGACTGGTGCATGCATGGCCGGTAGTAGCATGCGCCGGCGGCTCCCTCCCTCGCCCGAAGCCCTCCGATGCACGCCAAGTCCGGTAGTCCCGCAACAGGGTCGGCCCCGGAGGCGGACGGATATTCGGTTCCGCGCGAGCCGTGGTTGCAACTGTTCCTGCGCTTCCTGCGTTTCGGCGCCCTCGCCTGGGGCGGGCCGGTGGCGCAGATCGCGATGATCCGCCACGAGCTGGTCGACCAGGAGCGCTGGATCAGCAGCGCTCAGTTCAACCGGGTGCTCGCGGTCTACCAGGTCCTGCCCGGTCCCGAGGCGCACGAGTTGTGCGTGTACTTCGGGATGCGCTCGCGTGGGCGCTGGGGCGGCGTGCTGGCCGGCCTCGGTTTCATGCTCCCCGGCTTCCTGCTCATGTTCGCGCTGTCGTGGGCGTACGTGCGCTACGGGTTGAAGACGGATGCGCTGCAGGCGGTGTTCGCGGCGGTGCAGGTCGCGGTCGCCGCGCTGATCGTGCGCGCGGTCGTCCGGATCGGCGGCCACGTGGTGACCGACCGCTGGCTTTGGGGCATCGCGATCGTCGCGACCGGCGCGCAAGTGGCGGGCGTGCACTTCGCCCTGATCCTCGCGATCGGCGGCGCGATCTACCTCCTGGCGCGGCGCGAACGGCATGCCATGGCGCTTCTGCTGGCCGGCGTAGCGCTCGCAACCGCAACCGTCCTTGCGGTCAAGAATGGATGGTCCGGCCTTGCGAGCCTGACAGGCGCCGGATCGGCGGGGCCCGGACCACGCGCCAGCGCCATGCCGTTGCCGGCGCTGTTCTGGTCCGGCCTGAAAGCCGGGCTGTTGACCTTCGGCGGTGCCTACACGGTGATTCCGTTCCTGCAGCGCGACGCGGTCACGCGCGGCGCCTGGATGAGCAACGGACAGTTCCTCGATGGCCTTGCCCTCTCCGGCCTGCTGCCTGCGCCGCTGATCATCTTCTCGACCTTCGTCGGCTACCTCGGCGGCGGCCCGTGGGGCGCCGTCGCGATGACGGTCGGCATCTTCCTGCCGGCGTTCGCGTTCACCCTGGTCGGGCACGACGCGCTGGAACGGCTGGTGCACCAGCCGCGGATCCGCGTGTTCCTCGAAGGCGTCACCGCCGGCGTGGTGGGCCTGATCGCCGGCACGACGCTGGCCCTGCTGCGGGCCAGCCTGACGGGCATGGAGGCGCTGGTGCTGTTCGCCATCGTGCTGGCGATCCTGTTCGTTTCGAAGGCCAAGCTGGCGATCCCCGCGGTGATCGCGGGCGCCGCACTGTGGGGCTGGCTGTCGTCCGGCGCGCTCTAAGCCTGATGCGGTCGCCCACAGGACGCAGCCCTGCCGCCTCATGGGCCTCGATGCGCACCGTCGACGTTCCCTTGCGCATCGACATCCACGAACGCGGCCCGCGCGATGCGGGCCGCAGCGAGCAGCGAGCGCCAACGGGGATGCCCGGTGGGGCGCTGAGAGCGCCCCAGAAAGAGTAAACCCCCGATTTACTCGGGGTTTTCTTGAACCTGGTGCCAAGAGAGGACTCGAACACGCGCAAATAGCAGCCTTTTTCTGCTTCCTCTCTGTCGCGCACCCATTTCATGCCCCCCCCCCCAGAAGTGCCCCCACGACCACGCCACTAGAGCGCCTCGGGTAGGCGTCAGGTAGGCATTTGAGTGCTACCAGCAGGGGTTCCCTCCCCCTCCTCGTTCAGCTCTTCCATCTTTTGCAGGTTGGCGTCCTTCGCCCGCTGCAGGGAATCAAGGACTGCCAGTTGCTCAGGCGTCTTAGGCTTGGCTGCCTCTTCACGCTCGGCAGCAAGGCGCTTGCGCCGGGCCTCGCGCAAGCTTTCGATAAGGGCTGGCGTATCCGATGGCTGCCTTTCGCTCATGGCGGCAGCATACCCCCAGACGCCAGCGGCGCCAGCGTTTCGTCCCTCACTAGCCGAATCAGCTTCCTTTCGTGAAGAGCGAACCTGCTCCGCGAGAGGTGTCCTGGTAAGTGGGTGATTCAGCCCATTCCGGCGGAACAAGGCGGTGCCCTCCTCCGTCGTGTAGCCAGATGGCAAAAGGCCACTGTTCAAGCCGAGGTTAGAGTGCTTCTTCTGTGCCCGCATTCGTTAAACCTTTCCAAGGATGCCGATGACGGCCCCAAAGGGCTCTATGCGAGCATAAGGCAAGCGTCCGACACTGCTGAGCTACGCACAGCGAGCCAGCCTTCGCCCAAATCAGTCCGCGAACACAGGACCTTGAACACAGGAGCCCGCCTCAGTCGCCCAAGCCGAGTTGTCATGCCTCTGGCGGCCCATCTTCTGCTGCTCTAAGCCTAAGGCTCCACCACAAGCACAGCTTTTGGTGCGCCGGGTCGAAAAGGTGGCCAAAAATAGCGAAGCCTGTCACGTGCTGTATGCACCTAAGGTCCGCGTTGTAGGTGTCACCAGGCTCGCCGCCGCGGTGGCGGATTGACAAAATCTCGTACAACCCGGTTCTCATCTGGAAGCGAGACAGCGTAGAGCTCGCCAGCTTTGAGTTCATGGAAGCGCCACCCTCTCGTCCATTTCTTTTTTTTTGTGGTATCCCGACGCCCGCACATGGACGACGCCTCGCACGCCCCCTCAAACGCTAGTATTCCCGCTCCAGCACGGCTGGAATTGGCGCATGTGTAGTCATGACAGCGAAGGACAGACGCTTTTCCTTGCCTGCGAAACGGTATTTCCACCGCCACCGCTTGGTGCCGGCTGGCGTCACCTCGACGTACAGCCCCCGCCCGTCGCAGTGCTTGCCGGGTCCGGCGCTGCGGATGGCGGGTGCGGTCAACTTCCCGACGTAGCAACCATGCGGTCATGCGCCCAAAAGTGGGCACAACCCCAGGGGTTCGGCGTCCGATGCCCCCAACCATGCCCCCAGAGGGGCCGGGCTTTCAACGGGTCACCCCGGGACGGCAGGCAACAAAAAACCCGCCAATTTGGCGGGTTTCTTGCAGATCCGAGATCTGGTGGGAGTTCCCGGAATCGTGTCGTGGTGCCCAGGAGAGGACTCGAACCTCCACGGTTTTACCCGCTAGTACCTGAAACTAGTGCGTCTACCAATTCCGCCACCTGGGCAGGTGACCCGGCGCACGGGGTGCGCGAGGCCGCGTATGGTGCGGTGCGGCGGCGGCGTTGTCAACGCGTCGACGCGGCTCCGGAGTGGATCGGTTGCACTTCGGCACTGCCGACCGGGTTGCGCGGGTCGGTGCCGCCCTCCAGGGTGCCGGCCCGGCGGTCCCAGGCGACGGTCTGGAGGTTGCCCCACGGCGATTCGCCGGCGTTGACGGTGTGGCCCATCGCGCGCAGCGCGGCCACGCTGTCCGGCGACAGCGCGCCGGCCTCGGCCGAGATCACGTCGGGCAGCCACTGGTGGTGGAAGCGCGGCAGCGCGGCGACCTGCTGCGCGGACAGGCCGGCGTCGTAGCCGAGGATGCCGAGCAGCACCTCGGTGATGATCCGGCTGCCACCCGGCGCGCCCAGCGCGGCGACCTTGTCGGGCGACCGCATGATGGTCGGCGTCATCGAACTGAGCATGCGC
>DASRZN010000151.1:0-3798 GCA_035686325.1 Lysobacteraceae bacterium | reverse complement strand
TGCAGCTTGGTCTTGAAGCCGACCACGGCGATGTCGTCGCCGTCGTCCGCCCACATCCGCACGCCGTCGTTCTCGAACACGGTGCGGCCGTGACCGAATTTCTCGCCGAGCAGCGGGTCCGGAAAGCGCTGGCGCGCGTATACCGGGTTCTCGGACCGCGGCACCGGCTTGTTGCGCGCCGGGCTGTAGCTGCCGACGCCGCCGTGCACCTCGCTGCGGCCGTCGAAGACCCAGTCGGGCAACGGCGCGTCGCTCATCGCCTTGCCGGCGACGATGTCCTCGGCGATCCATTCGGCCACCTGCTTCCAGCCCGCCGCCTGCCAGGTCTCGAACGGGCCGGCCGACCAGCCGTAGCCCCAACGCATGGCGAAGTCGACGTCGCGCGCGGTGTCGGCGATGTCCTTCAGGTGGAAGGCACTGTAGTGGAAGGTGTCGCGGAAGATCGCCCACAGGAAGCGCGCCTGCGGATGCTGGCTGGCGCGCAGCGCGGCGAACTTTTTCGCCGGGTCCTTCTCCTTGAGCAGGCCGGCGACGTCCGGATCGAGCTCGCCTGCGAGCGGGCGGTAGTCCTGTTGCGCCAGGTCGAGCACCAGGATGTCCTTGCCGCGCTTGGTGTAGAAGCCCGCGCCCGTCTTTTGTCCGAGCGCGCCCTTCTCGACCAGCGCCGCCAGCCACTTCGGCGCCTGGAAGTAGCGGTGCCACGGGTCGTCCGGCAGGGTGTCGTGCATGGTCCGGATGACGTGGACCATGGTATCCAGGCCGACCACGTCGGCGGTGCGGTAGGTCGCCGACTTCGGGCGGCCGATCGCCGGCCCGGTCAGCGCGTCGACGGTGTCGAAGCCGAGCCCGCACTCGGTGGTGTGGTGCATCGCCGCCAGCAGCGAGAACACGCCGATCCGGTTGCCGATGAAGTTCGGGGTGTCGCGCGCGATCACCACACCCTTGCCGAGGGTGGTGGTGAGGAAGGCCTCCAGGCCGTCCAGCACCGCCTGGTCGGTGTGCCTGGACGGAATGAGTTCGGCCAGGTGCATGTAGCGCGGCGGGTTGAAGAAGTGCACGCCGCAGAAGCGGTGGCGCAGTTCCTCCGGCAGCACGTCGGCCAGCGCGTCGATGCCGAGGCCCGAGGTGTTGCTGGCCAGCACCGCGTGCCCGGGCACGAAGGGCGCGATCTTGCGGTACAGGTCCTGCTTCCAGTCCATCCGCTCGGCGATCGCCTCGATCACCAGGTCGCAACCGCGGAGCAACTCCAGCCCGGTGTCGTAGTTGGCGGCCACGATCCGCTCCGCCAGCGCCTTGTCGGCGAGCGGGGCGGGGCTCAGCTTCGCCAGGTTGGCGATCGCCTTGTCGACGATGCCGTTGGGGGTGCCTTCCTTCGCGGGCAGGTCGAACAGCACCGTGTCCACGCCGGCGTTGGTCAGGTGGGCGGCGATCTGCGCGCCCATGACACCAGCGCCCAGGACGGCGGCGCGGCGGACAAGCAGTTTCTGGGACATGTCGGGTAAGTCCTTGATATTCGAAAGAAAGTGCCCAGGAAAGAGGGCGCTACGACTGGAAGCCGGCGGCGGCGAAGCGGATCAGTTCGCGCGCCGCCCGCGCCCGGTGGGCGGCCTCGCTGCTGCCCGCGGGCCGCTTGATCAGGCCGAAGTCGGCCATCGCGTAGGTCAGCGCGCCGGCCAGGAAGTCCAGCCGCCAGTACAGCTCCTCCTTGCTCAGCTGCGGCAGGCAGGCGGCGATCGCGCGGGCGAAATCGCGCAGCACGTGCCCGTACTGGTCGGACAGGAACTTGCGCAGGCCGTCGTTCTTTTCGGCGTAGGCGCGGGCGATCACGCGGATGAACGCGCCGCCGCCGTGGCGGTCCTGGGCCATCGCCAGGGCCGGCTCGACGAAAGCGGCGAGGATCGGCTCCAGCTCGCCCGGGCGCTCGGCGACGGCGACCTTGAGCGCCGCCAGGCGGCGGGCGCTCATCTCGTCCATGCGCCTGCGGAAGACCTCGTTGACGAGGTTCTCCTTGCTGCCGAAGTGGTAATTCACGGCGGCGATGTTGACGTCGGCGCGGCTGGTGACCTGGCGCAGCGAGGTGCCGGCGAACCCGTGCTGGGCGAACAGCTCCTCGGCGGCGCCGAGGATGCGGTCCTTGGTGGAAAAGGGGGCGGAAGCCGGCATCGGAAGGGCCTGATCAAACGTTTGTTTGGATGCTAGGCCCGCCGGTGGCAATCGTCAAACCGGTCGGCGCGGAGTCATGCAGTCCCCCCGCGCGATCCGCTAGAATCACCGCAGCCATATCGGCTAAACCCGCGTCCGCACGCGGGTTTTTCTGTTATCCTCGGGCCTCGGGGCACCACACCCGCGACCCGCCTACCGGAGAAATTCCCCATGGCGCTGGAGCGCACCCTGTCGATCGTCAAGCCCGATGCCGTCGCCAAGAACGTCATCGGCGAGATCTATTCCCGTTTCGAAAAGGCCGGCCTCAAGGTCGTCGCCGCGAAGATGAAGCACCTCTCGAAGCAGGAAGCCGAAGGCTTCTACGCCGTGCATCGCGAGCGGCCGTTCTTCAAGGCGCTGGTCGAGTTCATGATCTCGGGCCCGGTGATGATCCAGGTGCTGGAAGGCGAGGGCGCGGTGCTGAAGAACCGCGAGCTGATGGGCGCGACCAACCCGAAGGAAGCGGCGGCCGGCACCATCCGCGCGGACTTCGCCGATTCGATCGACGCCAACGCCGTGCACGGTTCGGACTCGCTGGAGAACGCGGCGATCGAGATCGCCTACTTCTTCCCGGCGACCGACGTCTACGCCCGCTGATCGCCACACGATGAACGACGCGCGCGCCATCGCCATCGAACTTGCCCCCGCGCAGGTCGCGGGCGATGCGCGCGCGCCTGTCGCGCGCGCGGCCGCCGTGCAATCGGGCAAGACCAACCTGTTCGACCTCGATCGCGCCGGCCTGGAGCGCTTCTTCGAGGAGGAGCTGGGCGAGAAGAAGTTCCGCGCCCACCAGGTGATGAAGTGGATCCACCACCGCTACGTCACCGACTTCCACGGCATGACCGACCTCGGCAAGGCGCTGCGCGCCAAGCTCGAGGAGCGCGCCGAGGTGCGCGTGCCGCAGCTGGTGTTCGACAAGGCATCCGCCGACGGCACCCACAAGTGGCTGCTCGGCATGGACGCGAAGAACGCGATCGAGACGGTCTACATCCCGGACAAGGGCCGCGGCACCCTGTGCGTGTCCTCGCAGGTCGGCTGCGCGCTCAACTGCGGCTTCTGCTCGACCGCGACCCAGGGCTTCAACCGCAACCTGTCCACCGCCGAGATCATCGGCCAGGTATGGGTCGCCGCGCGCCACCTCGGCAACGTGCCGCACCAGCAGCGCCGGCTCACCAACGTGGTGATGATGGGCATGGGCGAGCCGCTGGCGAATTTCGACAACGTCGTGCGCGCGATGAGCATCATGCGCGACGACCTCGGCTACGGCCTGGCCAACAAGCGGGTCACCCTGTCCACCGCCGGCATGGTCCCGCAGATCGACAGGCTGGGCGAGGTGAGCGACGTGTCGCTCGCGGTCTCGTTGCACGCGCCGTTCGACGAGTTGCGCAGCGAGCTGATGCCGATCAACCGCAAATACCCGATCGCCACCCTGATGGACGCGTGCGTGCGCTACGCGCGGCGCAAGCCCGGTACCTCGGTCACCTTCGAATACACCCTGATGAAGGGCGTCAACGACCAGGCCGAGCACGCGCGCGGGCTGGTCGCCTTGATGCGCGCCTTTGATCGCGCCGCGCAGATGAAGGGCGCGGCCAAGGT
>DASRZN010000150.1:0-3311 GCA_035686325.1 Lysobacteraceae bacterium | reverse complement strand
AAGTGGCTGGCCGAGCGCCACGGCGTGCACGTGCGCGGCTACCTCGCGCAGATCGGCGACGTGCTGCCGCGTTGCAGCGATTGGGCGGCGGTCGAATCCAATCCGTTCTTCTGGCCGGACGCCGACCAGGTTTCCGAGCTCGAGGCGTACATGGACGCGCTGCGCAAGTCCGGCGATTCGGTCGGCGCGCGGGTCACCGCGGTCGCGACCGGCGTGCCGCCCGGCTGGGGCGAACCGGTGTACGGCAAGCTCGACGCGGAACTGGCGGCGGCGATGATGTCGATCAACGCGGCCAAGGGCGTGGAGATCGGCGACGGCTTCGCCAGCGTGATGCAGAAGGGCAGCGCGCACCGCGACGAGATGACGCCGGCTGGCTTCCTGTCCAACCACGCGGGCGGCATCCTCGGCGGCATCTCGACCGCGCAGAACATCGTGGTCTCGGTGGCGTTCAAGCCGACCTCCAGCCTGCGCCTGCCGGCGCGCGGCGTGGACGTCGAGGGGAACGCCGTCGAGGTGGTCACCACCGGCCGCCACGATCCCTGCGTCGGCATCCGCGCGACCCCGATCTGCGAGGCGATGCTGGCGCTGGTGCTGATGGACCAGGCGCTGCGCCACCGCGCCCAGTGCGGCGACGTCGGCGAGGTGGCGCCGCGCATCCCGGCGACGGCGGCGTCGGGCGCCAAGGGCTGACGGCGCCGCACGACATTCCGCGAAGGCGCCCGCAATCACCTCCGCACCCGCGACAATGAAGCAACGAACGACTTCGGACTTCCTTCCATGACCAGGCAATTCAACGTCGCCGTCGTCGGCGCCACCGGCGCGGTCGGCGAAACCATGCTGGCGGTGCTCGCCGAGCGCCGCTTCCCGATCGGCCGTCTCGTCGCGCTGGCCAGCGAACGCTCGGCCGGCAACGGCGTGGCGTTCGGTGACGACGAAGTGCTGGTCCAGGACCTCGCGACATTCGATCCGGCCGGCATCGACATCGCGCTGTTCTCGGCCGGCGGCGCGATCTCGAAGGAGTACGCGCCGAAGTTCGCCGCCGCCGGCGCGGTGGTGATCGACAACAGTTCGGCCTTCCGCTACGACCCCGACGTGCCGCTGGTGGTCGCCGAGGTGAACCCGGACGAGGTGCGCAACCGCCCGCGCGGCATCATCGCCAACCCCAACTGTTCGACCATGCAGATGCTGGTCGCGCTGGCGCCGATCCACCGCGCGGCCGGCATCGAGCGGATCACCGTCGCCACCTACCAGTCGGTCTCGGGCGCCGGGCGCTCGGCGCTGGAGGAACTCGGCCGCCAGACCGCGGGCCTGCTCAATTTCCAGTCGGCGGAACCGCAGCGCTTCCCGGTGCAGATCGCCTTCAACCTGATCCCGCACATCGACGACTTCCAGGACAACGGCTACACGAAGGAAGAGATGAAGCTGGTCTGGGAGACCCGCAAGATCCTCGGCGACGACGCCATCCAGGTGAACCCGACCGCGGTGCGGGTGCCGGTCTTCTACGGCCATTCCGAGGCGGTCGCGATCGAGACCCGCGACAAGCTGACCGCCGCGGCCGCGCGCGCGCTGCTGGAACAGGCGCCCGGCATCGAGGTCGTCGACGTGCGCGAACCGGGCGGCTACCCGACCCCCGTGACCCACGCCTCCGGCAGCGACCTGGTCTACGTCGGCCGCATCCGCGAGGACCTGTCGCACCCGCGCGGGCTGAACCTGTGGATCGTCTCCGACAACATCCGCAAGGGCGCGGCGACCAACGCCGTGCAGATCGCCGAACTGGTCGCGGCCGAAACCTGATCCATGCGCCGGCGCAGGGTTTGCCGCGCGCCGCCAAGCAGGGCTAGAGTCGCGCAGGGAGCCCGAGGGGACACAATGAGCCACAGACTGCGCACCGCACTGGCCGTCGCGCTGGCCGCCGCGCTCGCCATCGTCGCCGGCCCGGCGGCGGCGCTGGGCCTGGGCCAGATCCACGTCAAGTCGCGTCCCGGCCAGCCGCTGCTGGCCGAGATCCCGATCGTCACCAGCGACCCGGCCGAACTGCAGGGCCTGCAGGTGCGCCTGGCCTCGCCCGAAACCTTCCGCAGGATCGGCCTGGAGCCGCCGCAGGGCGACGTCAGCGCGCTGCATTTCGAGCCGGCGCTGGACGCGCAGGGCCGGCCCGTCATCCGCATCACCAGCCCGGCGCCGGTGCAGCAGCCGTTGCTGACCTTCCTGGTCGAGGTGGACTGGAGCGGCGGCAAGCTGGTGCGCGAATACTCCGCGCTGGTCGAGACGCCGCGCACGGTGGCCGCGCCGGCGCAGCCGCCGATCGAGGCGCCGGTGGTCGCGCCGCCCAACGTCATCCAGGCGCCCGCGGTGGCCCGCGAGCCGCTGCCGCCGCAGGCCACGGCGTCCGCGCCGCCACCGACGGCCGCCAGGCCCGCGCCCGCTCCTGCGCCGGCTCCGGCGGCGGCCACCCCGCCGGCAGCGAGCCGTCCGGCTGCGCCGCCCGCCGCGCCGGTCGCCGCCCGGCCGGTGCCGCCGCCCACCCGCAACGCGCCCGCCGCGAAGGACCGCTACGAAGTACGGCAGGGCGACACCCTCTACCGCATCGCCGCCGGACTGCACGCGGAGCGGGGCGACGGCCTGGACCAGGCGATGATCGCCCTGTTGCGGGCCAATCCGCGCGCCTTCATCGGCGGCAACATCAACCGGTTGAAGGCGGGCGCGGTGCTGCGCATGCCCTCGGCCGAGCAGGTCGCCAGCCTGGATGCGGCGCAGGCGGCGGCGATCGTGCACGAACAGATCGCCGGCTGGCGCGCCGAGCGCCGCGCGCTGCGGCAGCCGGTGGTGGCGGCCGATGGCGGCAAGCCGGCGGCGGATCGCGGCGCGCGCACCGCGCGCGCGGACGCGCGGCTGGAAATCGTGCCGCCCTCGGGCGAGGGCGCGAAGCAGGCGGGATCACGGTCCGGCGTCGATGCCGGCGGCGAGGGCGAGATGCTGCGACAGCAACTGCAGGAAACCAAGGAAACGCTGGCCGCCCGCGATGCGGAGGTCAGCGAGCTGAAGGCGCGCGTCGCCGAGCTGGAAAAGATCCGGCACGACCAGCAGCAGCTCATCGAAATGAAGGACAGCGCGCTGGCCGCGGCCCAGCAGAACCTGCACCAGGCCAACACGGCGGCCGCGCAACCGGCGCCGGCCCAGCCCGCGCAACCGCAGTCGGGCCAGGCCAGCGGGCTGTTGCTGTGGGGCGGGGTGGTGCTGGTGTTCGCGGCCCTGGTCGGCTGGCTGTTCGCGCGCCGTCGCCGGCCGGCGGTGGCACCGACGGCATCGCG
>DASRZN010000149.1:0-2848 GCA_035686325.1 Lysobacteraceae bacterium | reverse complement strand
GCCGGTCGTCTTCAGCTGCTGCACGGCGTTCATCGCGATGTCGATCGGGATCGCGAAGCTCACGCCCATGTAGCCGCCGGAGTTGCTGAAGATCTGCGAGTTGATGCCCACCACCTGGCCGCGGGTGTCGAGCAGCGGGCCACCGGAGTTGCCTCGGTTGATCGCCACGTCGGTCTGGATGAAGGGCACGTAGCGCTGGTCGGCGTACGGATTGGCGCGGCCGACCGCGCTGACGATGCCGGCGGTGACCGAATGGTCGAAGCCGAACGGCGAACCGATCGCGACCACCCACTGGCCCGGGCGCAGCGCGTCGGAATCGCCGATGCGCAGCGCCGGCAGACCCTTGGCGTCGATCTTGAGCAGGGCGACGTCGGACTGCTGGTCGCTGCCGACGACCTTGGCGGTGAACTCGCGGCGGTCCGACAGCTTGACCGTCACCTTGTCGGCGCCGTCGACGACGTGGTGGTTGGTCAGCACGTAGCCGTCGGCCGAGATGATGAAGCCGCTGCCCAGCGACACGCCCTGCGGCCCGCGCGGGCCGGGCCCGGGCATGCCGGGAAACGGCAGGTCGGGGCCGAAGAAGCGGCGGAAGAACTCCGGGACCTGCTCGTCGTCCGGCATCTGCTGCGCGACCTCGCGACCGCCGATCTGCGCCTCGATGCTGACCACGCCGGGGCCGACCCGCTGCACCAACTGGGTGAAGTCCGGAAGGCCCGGAACCAGCTGCGGTGCGGGCGCCGGCGGCGCGGGGGTTTCGGCGGTGGCGACCGGGAGGACGACGGCGGTGGTCGCGGCAGCGGTCACCGCCACCAGTGCCAGCGTGCGTACGCCGGCCGGAATCGTGGACAGGGAAAGTCGGGGCATCGGAGGTCCTCTGCAACGAACATGGGCTGGCGCCGGCGCGCGGCCGGCGCGGGCGAAGGATCAGGGCGCGTCGGTCTCGCCGGCGTCGGCGCGTGTGGCCCCGGTCGGCTCCGGCAGCGGCGCCACGCCGCGGCGCGGCTGGAACACGCCGGGGGCGAACGGATAGAAGTCCGGGGCAGCCGCCTGCCCGCCGTACTCCACGGTGAAGCCGCCCTCCGCGCCCATCCCGGGCACCAGCGCGCGCGGCCAGGGCCGGCTTGGCGGCAGCACGTGGTCGGGCGAGAACGGATTGTGCGGATCGGCGACCAGGGCGGGCTCGGCCGCGGCGGCGGCGACCGCCACCGGCACTTCGCGGCGTTCGCGCAGGCGCGCCGCGGCGCGCTGGGCCCGGGCGTTGCCGCGGCGCGCGGCGGCGACCCGGCGTGGTACTTCCGCCGCGGCGACCGCGGTCGCCAGCTGGCCGGCGGTGTCCGGGGCCGCCGGCAGCGGGGCGGGCCGCGATGGCGCGGGCTGGACGGGCGCCGCCGTCGCCGGCGCGTTGCTGGCCAGCGTGGGCGGGGGCGCGGAGGATGGGGTGGACGCGGGCTCGCCCGCCGGCCGCGCCATCAGCAGCGCGATCAGGGCGACCGACGCGGCAATCGCGCCGCCGCCCCACTGCAGCCAGCGGCGCTGGCGCGCGGCCGGCGCGACCGGCGCCGCCTCGCCGGCGACCTCCGCCGCGACCCGGCCGGCGAAGTCCGCCGGCAGCACCGCGCCGCCGCGGCCGCGCAGCAACTCGCCGGCCAGCTGCCAGCGTTCCCAGCAGCCGGACAGCTCCGCGTCGTGCTCGAGCCGGCGCAGCAGGAAGCGCGCCTCGTCGGGCGCGAGCTCGCCGTCCATCAGCGCCGACAGCTGCCGGCGGGTGTGGTCGAGGACCTGGTCCCCGTCGCGATTGTCGTTCGGGTGATTCATCGGGTCACACGCTCCCGCGTCGTCACGTTGTCCATCAGGGGCTGCAGTTCCGCATCGATCGCCTCGCGCGCCCGGAAAATGCGCGAGCGCACGGTGCCGATCGGACAGTCCATGCGCTGCGCGATCTCCTCGTAGCTCAGTCCATCGACCTCGCGCAGGCTGATCGCGGTGCGCAGTTCCTCCGGCAGGGCTTCGACCGCGCGCATCACCGTTTGTTCCATCTGCTGGCGCATCAGTTCACGCTCGGGCGTGTCGGTGTCGCGCAGGCGGATGCCCGATTCGTACTGGGCCGCCTCCTCGGCGTCGATGTCCTCGGTCGGCGGGCGGCGGTTGTGGGCGACGAGATGGTTCTTGGCGGTGTTCACGGCGATCCGGTGCAACCAGGTATAGAACTGCGCGTCGCCACGGAAGCTGCCGATCGCGCGGTAGGCGCGCAGGAAGGTTTCCTGCGCGACGTCCTGCACCTCGCTCCAGTCGGCGACGTAGCGGCCGATCAGGCCCGCGATCCGGTGCTGGTGCTTGCGCACCAGCAGGTCGAACGCGGCGCTGTCGCCGCGTTGCACGCGCCGGACCAGCTCCAGGTCCAGGTCGTGGGTGGATTCCACTTCGGCCATGCCGCGCCGGCACTCCTGCATGTCGGTCCGGCACGTGGTGGCCGGGCGGTGGGACAACGGGATCGCGGGAAAGTTCGGTCCGGCGGGGCCGGATTCGGGCTCTGTTCCCCCGGCCTTCATGGGGGCGGATTTGACGGGCTTCAAATCACGCCCGGATGATACTGGTCTCCCATACCGCCTCGGATGGTGCCGGATGACGGCAGGACGGATCACCGCGGAGTTCGCCGGACTCCGCTTCGCGCACTGGCAGGTGTCCTCGCACGGCGAGGGCATCGTGGTCGCGACCCTCGACCGCGCGGGCGAATCGGTCAACGCGCTCTCCCAGGACGTGCTGATCGAGCTGGGCACGCTGGTCGAGCGGCTGGCGATCGAGCCGCCGCGCGGGCTGGTGTTCCGCAGCGGCAAGGCGTCCGGCTTCG
>DASRZN010000148.1:0-2515 GCA_035686325.1 Lysobacteraceae bacterium | reverse complement strand
CGCGCCAGCAGTTCGTCGTTGAAGGCCCACAGGTCTTCCAGGGAGCCGCCGCCGCGCGCCAGCAACAGCACGTCGTAGCGCGCGCTGGCGGCGGCGCGGCGCAGCATCGCGACGATCTGCGCCGCCGCGTTCGCGCCCTGCACGGGCACCGGCAGGACGTCCACGTGCAGCAGCGGGAAGCGTCGCGCCAGCACGCTCAGGACGTCGCGCACCGCGGCGCCGGAGGGCGAAGTCAGCACCGCCAGCCGGCGCACGTGGGCGGGCAGGGGACGCTTGCGCTCGGTGGCGAACAGGCCTTCGGCGGCGAGCTTCGCCTTCAGTTCCTCGAACGCGCGGCGCAGCGCGCCTTCGCCCGCTTCCTCGAGGTGGTCGAGCACCAGCTGGTAGTCGCCGCGCGCCTCATACAGGGTCAGCCGGCCGCGGCCGAGCACGCGCAGGCCCTCGCGCGGGGCGAACTTCAGCCACTGGCTCTTCGGCCGGAACAGGGCGCAGCGCACCTGCGCGCGGGCGTCCTTCAGGGTGAAGTACAGGTGTCCCGAAGACGGGCGCGACAGGTTGCCGAGCTCGCCCTCGACCCACACCAGCGGGAAGGCGCCTTCCAGCAGGTCGCGCGCCAGCGTGTTGAGCTGGCTGGGGCTGAGGACTTCGCGGGCGGGTTCCTGCGGCATCGGGACAAGGCGGACGGCGGGACACCGTAGCGCCGGCGGGGCGCTGGGGGAAGCGTTGACAGCGTGGGCAAGGGCCGGGCTCGCCCGACCAAGCCAGAACGCACCCCGGGCAGCGCGCCGGGCGGGAGAGGCAGGCAGGACACGCCGTGAATCCGTCCATGGAGGCTCGGATGCGCCATCCATGGCGCATACGGTCCTGCCCACCTCTCCCACCCGCCGCGCTCCCACCCTTCTCGCGGTTCGTGTTCGCTCCTCGTAGAGCGGAGCTTGCTCCGCTGCGCCGGGCACCCGGATTGCGTGGCAGCGGAGCAAGCTCCGCTCTACGGCAAGCCGCGAGGATCGTTCCCGAGCGACCGGGAGGGCGGGGGTGTTGCGTCAGCCGGCCATGGATGGCCGGCGCCCGCATCTGGGCATGGATGCCCAGCTAAGGGAAAAGCAATACCCCCGCCCTCCCGGGCGCGGGCCCGTCACGCTCATGCTTCCATTCAGACGTCCCTACGACGCCGACGCCCGCCGCTCCTTACAATTGCGGGCATGAACCAGGTCGTCGACGCCCCGCACGCCACCCTCGTCGCCCCGCTGCAGGACTGGGCCTTCGGCCCCGCGCCGCGGCGGTCGACGCGGCAGGTGCGGGTCGGCGGCGTGGCCGTGGGCGGCGGCGCGCCGGTGGTGGTGCAGTCGATGACCAATACCGATACCGCGGACGCCGCCGCGACCGCGCAGCAGGTCGCCGAACTGTGGCGCGCGGGCTCGGAGCTGGTGCGCATCACCGTCAACACGCCCGAGGCCGCCGCCGCCGTGCCGCGCATCGCCGAGCGGCTGGCGATGATGGGCGTGGAGGTGCCGCTGATCGGCGACTTCCACTACAACGGCCACCAGTTGCTGGCGAAGGAGCCGGCCTGCGCCGAGGCGCTGGCGAAGTACCGCATCAACCCCGGCAACGTCGGCTTCGGCAAGAAGAAGGACCTGCAGTTCGCCCAGCTGATCGAGTTCGCGGTCCGGTACGGAAAACCGGTGCGGATCGGTGCCAACTGGGGCTCGCTCGACCAGGCGCTGGCCGCGCGGCTGATGGACGAGAACGCGCGGCGGCCCGATCCGCTCGACGCTGGCGCGGTGCTGCGCGAGGCGTTGATCCGTTCGGCGCTGGATTCCGCGCAGCGCGCCGTCGAGCTCGGCCTGCCGGCCGACCGCATCATCCTCAGCGCCAAGGTCAGCGGCGTGCAGGAGCTGATCGCCGTCTACCGCGCGATGGCGGAACGCTCCGACTTCGCCCTGCACCTCGGTCTGACCGAAGCCGGTATCGGCAGCAAGGGCATCGTCGCCTCCAGCGCGGCGCTCGCGGTGCTGCTGCAGGAAGGCATCGGCGACACCATCCGCATCTCGCTCACCCCGGAGCCGGGCGCGCCGCGCAGCAAGGAGGTGGTGGTCGCGCAGGAACTGCTGCAGACCATGGGCCTGCGCGCGTTCACGCCGATGGTCACCGCCTGCCCGGGCTGCGGGCGCACCACCAGCACCTTCTTCCAGGAACTCGCGCAGGCGGTGCAGGAGCACGTGCGCGCGAAGATGCCGGAGTGGAAGGTCACCCATCCCGGCGCGGAGAACCTGACCCTCGCGGTGATGGGCTGCGTGGTGAACGGTCCCGGCGAATCGCGCCACGCCAACATCGGCATCTCGCTGCCGGGCACCGGGGAAGCGCCGTCGGCGCCGGTGTTCGTGGATGGCGAGAAGACCGTGACCCTGCGCGGAGAGAACATCGCCGGCGAGTTCGTCGCCCTGATCGATGCCTATGTCGAGCGCCGGTTCGGGGCCGCCGCCGCACACGCCGGCTGAGCTCGCGCGCACCGCGC
>DASRZN010000147.1:0-16810 GCA_035686325.1 Lysobacteraceae bacterium | reverse complement strand
GCGGCTCCCCCGGCCCGGCGCAGCGCGCCGGGCGTTCGCACGGGCGCGCGGCAGTGCCGCGCAAGCGGCCCGTGCTCACCCATGCCCAGATGCGGGCGCGCGCCATCCATGGCGCGCTGACGCAACACCCCCGCCCTCCCGGGCGCTCGGACAGGTCCTTGCGGCTTGCCGTAGAGCGGAGCTTGCTCCGCTGCGCCGATGCCCGGATTGCGTTCCAGCGGAGCAAGCTCCGCTCTACGAGGGGCGAAGCCGAACCGCGAGAGAGGTTGGGGGCACGGCGGGTGGGAGAGGCAGGCAGGACCGTATGCGCCATGGATGGCGCATCCGAGCCTCCATGGACGGATTCACGGCGTGTCCTGCCTGCCTCTCCCGCCCGGCGCGCTCGCGTGGGACTCACCCCCTCCCCGGCCCTCCCCCGCACGCGGGGGAGGGAGCCGGACAGCGGAGCAAGCTCCGCTCTACGGGTGGCTGGATGCCAAGGAGTCGCGCAGGCGCTCGAGGCCTTCGGCGATGCTCACGCGCGGCACGTAGCCGAAGTCGCGGGTGGCCGGCGCCATGTCGTACCAGTGGGTGGTGCTCAGCTGCTCGGCGAGGAAGCGGGTCAGCGGCGGCTCGCCGCGCAGCGGCAGCACGGTCCACGCCGCCTCGCACGCGGCGCCGATCGCATAGGCGACGCGGAACGGCACCGCCTTCGTCACCGCCGGCGCGCCCGCCGCCTGCAGCAGGGCGTTGACGATCTCGCGCACCGGCTTCGGCTCGCCGTTGCTGATGAAGTAGGCGCGGCCGGCGCAGGCGGCGCCGGGGGCGAGGTGGTCGAAGGCGTCGAAGTGGGCCTGCGCCGCGTTGTCGATGTAGGTCGTGTCGATCAGATTCTCGCCATCGCCGACCAGGCGCAGGCGGCCGGCGCGCGCGCGTTCGACCAGGCGTGGCAGCAACTGCTGGTCGCCCGGGCCCCAGATCAGGCGCGGGCGCAGCGCGACGGTCGCCAGCGCCGCGTCGTTGGCCGCGAGCACCGCGCGCTCGGCGATCGCCTTGGTCGCCGCGTACGGCGCCTTGAAGCCCTCGCCGTAGGGCACGCTGTCGGCGGTGCCGCCCTCGACCGGATGGGTCGCGCGATGGGTGACGCTCGGCGAGGAGGTGTAGACCAGCCGGCCGATGCCGTGCGCGTGGCAGGCGGCGATGACGTGGTCGGTGCCGATCACGTTCGCGCGGTGGTAACTGGAGTAGCTGCCCCAGGCGCCGGCCTTGGCCGCGTTGTGGAAGACCGCTGCGTGCCCCGCGAACGCGCGCAGCACCGCCTCGCCGTCGGCGAGGTCGCCCTGCACCTGCGCCACGCCGAGCGCGTCCAGCGCGGGATAGCGGCCGCGGTTGAAGCTGGTGACCTGGTGACCGCGTTCGACCAGGCCGCGGCACAGCGCCTGGCCGAGGAAGCCGCCGCCGCCGGTGACGAGCAGTCTCATCGCGCGCCCCGCAAGCGTCGTTCCGCCCAGGCGGCGAGTGTCTCGCGACCGATCTTGGCGTTGTGGCGGATGTCCACCGGGAAGCGCGGATGGCGCAGGAAGCGTGCGACCTTCGCCGTGTGCACGAAACCCTCGCCGAGGTGGCGCAGCTCGCCTTCGATGCGCGGCCATTCGCGCGGATGCACGCCCGCGCGCAGCTCCACGCAGAGGACCGGCAACTGCGCGCCGCGCGCGCCGATCCCGACCAGCGCGCTGCGGCGCACGTCAGAATGGGTGTTGAAGACCGGTTCGACCTGCTCGCTGCACAGCGTGGTCGCCGCGTCCACCACCACCCGCTGCGACTTGCGGCCGCAGAACCACAGCCGGCCTTCGCCGTCGATCCAGCCGAGGTCGCCCATGCGGTGGACGATGCGCTCGCCGCCGTCCGCCAGCCGCTCGCGGATCTTCGCCAGGCGGGTTGCCTCGTCGCGGCGCCAGTAGGCGTCGGTCGCGGTCGGGCCGGCGACGGTGATCTCGCCGACCTGGCCGGGCGCGACCTGCAGCGCGTCATCCCAGTCGACGATTGCGCCGTCGTCGATGCGGATGATGCGCACCGCGTTGGGCGGCACCGGGCGGCCGACGCAGGTGCCGGCGCCGCGCTCGGTCGCCTCGCGCGTGCCCTGCAGTTCGCGGCCCTCGATCACGCTGACCGGCAGGCATTCGGTCGCGCCGTAGGGCGTCCACAGCTGGGCGTCCTCCGGCAGCAGCGCGCGCATCGCCGCGACCACGTCCGGCGGCACCGGCGCGCCGGCGGAGGTCACCCGCCGCACGCCCGGCAGCCGCGCGCCGTGCCGCGCGAGCACGCCGACCAGCGCCGGCGAGCCGAACAGCTGGGTCACGCCGAAGCGTTCGATCGCGCGCACCAGCTTGCGCGGGTCGGCGCGCGCGGGCCGGGTCGGGTCCATGTCGGGGATCACCGAGGTCAGCCCCAGCGCGGGATCGAACAAGGCGAACGGCGGGAAGGTCGGCAGGTCCACCCCGCCCGGCTGCAGGGCGAAGGCCGTGCGCAGCAGCTCGACCTGGGCGACGAAGTGGCGGTGCCGGTAGACCACGCCCTTGGGCACGCCGGTCGAGCCGCTGGTGAACAGGATCGCGGCGATGTCGTCCGGTTGCGTGTCGGCCAGCTGCGGGCCGACGCCGGCACCCGCGCGTTCGACCTCGGCGAGGGTCGCGTCGGCCAG
This sequence comes from Lysobacteraceae bacterium, assembly GCA_035686325.1. Lineage (GTDB taxonomy): Bacteria > Pseudomonadota > Gammaproteobacteria > Xanthomonadales > Xanthomonadaceae > JABFWF01. The sequence continues at coordinate 14,130 of DASRZN010000147.1, read as the reverse complement.
CCAGGCGCGCGCGCCGGTGGTGATCCGCGTCCTGACCGAACGCGCCCAGCCGAGCAGCGCGCGCGCGAGCTGCGCCAGCGGGATGCCGACGAAGGCCTCCGCCTCCGCCTCGTCCAGGCACTGCCGCAGCGCGCGTTTGTCGATGCCGGGATCCACCAGTACCGGGACCGCGCCGGCCTTGAACAAGGCGAACATCAGCAGGAAGAAGTCCGGCGTCGGCCGTACCATCACCACCGTGCGGGTGCCGCGGACGATGCCGTGGCGGGCGAGGCCGGCGGCGATGGCGTCGCTGCGCGCGTCCAGCTGCGCGTAGGTCAGGGCGACGCCGTAGCGGCCGTCGGGGCCGGGACAGTGCATGGCGACCTGGGACCCGCGCGTGGCGGCGAGCTCGGGCAGGCGGGCGGCGATGTTGCAGGCGGGCATCGCGCCATTGTCGCCCGCCGGCGCGGTTGCGCGCAGGGCGACGCCCCACCGCCCCCAGGCGCCGCGCCCGGGGCAGTGGCACAACCGTTCATCCGCCACCCGCGCGGGGGCACTTGCGCGCCGCCGCGGACGCGGCAGAATCGCGCACTTTTCCGCCCGCGAACTTCCGCCGCCCGCATGCCGCATCCGTGCCTCACCTGTGGCGCCTGCTGCGCCACCTTCCGGGTCAGCTTCCACTGGGCGGAAACCGAACCGATGCTGGGCGGCAAGGTACCGGCCGGCCTGACCGAGAAGTTCGACGCGCACCGGGTGGTGATGCGCGGGACCTGGGCGCAGCAGCCGCGTTGCGTGGCGCTGGACGCCGAGATCGGCGTGCGCAGCCGCTGCTCCATCCACGCCGACAAGCCGAGCGTGTGCCGCGAAGTGCCGGCGTCCTGGGAATACGGCGCGCCGAGCCCGCAATGCGACAAGGCGCGGATCGCGCACGGCCTGCCGGTGCTGACCCCGGAGGACTGGGAGGCGCCGGCGACCGCCGCGTGAGGCGCCGCCTTTCCCATCTCCCGCTTCGCGGGAGAGGTTGGGTGAGCCGCGTTTGCCTTGCTCCCGCTCGCGGGAGAGGGTTGGGGTGAGGGCGCTCTTGCTCCATCCACTTCTTGCAGGGCGAGCGCATTACTCGCCCGCGACCGTCTCCCCGTCCTCGCGGAAATTGCGCGGCAGGCGGTTGTGCACGGCGGTCGCCGCGACCGCGGCGTGGCCGACCCCGACCGCGATCTGGTTGAGCGCGCTGACCACGTCGCCGATCGCGTACAGGCCGTCGATGCTGGTCTGCTGGTGGCGATCGGTGACCAGGTTGCCGTCCTCGTCGCAGCGCGCGCCGAGCGCGGTCGCCAGTTGCGACTGGGCGACCCCGCCGAGCACCGGGTACACCGTGTCGTAGCGGCGTTCGCCGCCGTCGTCGAAGCGCATCCGGCAGCCATCGGGATCGCAGGAAAACGTTGCCGGCACCGGCCACAGCGCGACGCCGGCGTCGCGCGCCTGCCGGGCCAGGTCCGGCGACGGATCGCCAGGGCAGGCGCGCACCGCATCGACCCGCCGCGAGAAGGTGCGCAGGAACAGCGCGTGGCGGATCGCCTCGTCGGCCGGCGCGAACACCGCGATGCGCTCGTCGCTGGCCTCGTAGGCGTCGCACACCGCGCACAGGCGCAGGGACCCGCTGTCCAGTGCCTGCTCCCACGGCGCGGCGTCGCCGCCGGTGCCGGGCATGCGGTCGACGATGCCGGTGGCGAGGATCACGCAATGCGCGCGCCATCGGCGGCCGTCGTCGGCCTCGGCCAGGAAGCCGTCGTCCGCGCGCGCCAGCCGGGCGACCGTCGCCGGCTCGGCCTTCGCGCCGTAGCTCGCCGCCTGCTCGCGCAACCGTTCGAGCAGGCGCTCGCCACTGACGCCGAACGGAAAGCCCGGGCAGTTGTGGCTGGTCGGGATCCAGCGCGCGCGGCTGTGCTCCGCGTCCACCAGCGCGATGCGGCGATGGAAGCGCGCCAGGTACGTTGCCGCCACCAGCCCGGCCGGTCCGGCGCCGACGATCACGCAGTCGAGCGCGCCGTCGCCGCTCATGCGCGCAGCAGGCGCAGGCCGAACCAGTCGCGCGGGTCGTTCCAGCCCGCGACCACGCGCAGGCCGGCGCGCGCGGCCAGCGCGGCGAAGCTGGCGTCGGTGTACTTGACGCTGTGTTCGACCCGGATCGCCTCCCCCGCGGCGAAGCGGATGCGGCGGCCGCCGAGGCGCACGACCTGCGCATGGTCGCTGACCAGGTCGGTCTCGATCCGATGCCGCGCCTCGCTGTAGACCGCGCGGTGGCGGAAACCGGCGAGGTCGAAATCGGCGCCGAGCTCGCGGTTCAGCCGCGCCAGCAGGTTGAGGGTGAACGCGGCGGTGACGCCGGCGGCGTCGTTGTATGCGGCGGCGATCACGCGCGGATCCTTGACCAGGTCGATGCCGACCAGCAGGCCGCCGCCCGTGCCCATCGTGGCGCGCATCGCCGTCAGCAGGGCGACCGCTTCCTCGTCGACGAAGTTGCCCAGGGTCGAACCGGGGAAGAACAGCAGCCGTGCGCGCGCGCGCGTGGCGGGCGACGGAATCGGCACCGGGCGGGTGAAGTCGGCACAGGCGGGCAGCAGTTCCAGCCCGGGGAAGTCCGCCGCCAGTCCCGCGTTCGCCTCCAGCAGCGCCGCGCGCGAAATCTCGACCGCGGTGTACGCGACCGGCCGCGCCAGCGCGGCGAGCAGCAGCCGGGTCTTGCGCGCGCTGCCGCTGCCGTATTCGACGACGTGCAGGCCGGGGCCGACGACATCCGCGATCTCCGCCGCGCGCGCAGCCAGCAGCGCGGCCTCCACCCGCGTGAGGTAGTACTCGGGCTGGCGCGTGATCGCCTCGAACAGGTGCGAGCCGCGCGCGTCGTAGAAGTATTTCGACGGCAGCCGCTTCGGCGTCGCGGCCAGCCCGGCGAGCGCGTCCGCGAGCAGTTCGGCGCGCGCCGGCGCGCGAGCGGAGGCGCGCGCCGACGTGGCGGGCACGGTGGACGTCGACAGGATCATGCCGCGTCCTTCGCCAGGCGCAGGCCGGCGAACTGCCAGCGCGCGGACGGCGGGAAGAAGTTGCGATAGCTCGCGCGCAGGTGCGCACGCGGGCTGGCGCAACTGCCGCCGCGCAACACGAACTGGTTGCACATGAACTTGCCGTTGTATTCGCCGAGCCCGCCGCCCCACGGCCGGAAGCCCGGATAGGCCGTGTACGCGCTCGCCGTCCATTCCCACACGTCGCCGAACAGCTGGCGCAGGCCGGACCCGCCGCTGCCGCGCGGTTGCAGCAGGCCGGCGCCGGCGAAGTTGTCGGCGTCGGACGGTGCGAGGCCGGCGGCCGCGCGTTCCCATTCCTGTTCGGTCGGCAGCCGCGCGCCGGCCCAGCGCGCGAAGGCGTCGGCCTCGAACAGGCTGAGGTGCACGACCGGCGCGTGCGGCTCCAGCGCGCGCATGCCGGCGAGGGTGAAGGCGGCGTCCAGTCCCTCGTCCCAGTACAGCGGCCGCGTCCAGCCTTCCGCTTCGACCAGCGTCCAGCCCTCGCTCAGCCACAGCGCGGGCGTGCGGTAGCCGCCGTCGTCGATGAAGGCGCGGAACTCGGCGTTGCTCACCGGCCGCTGCGCCAGCGCGAACGCCGGCACCAGCGCGCGGTGGCGCGGCGACTCGTTGTCGAAGGCGAACGTGTCGCCGCCGGGCCAGCGTGGCGCGCCGAGTTCGACCACCGCCTCGTCGAAGCGCTGCCAGTGCAGCGGCGCGGCCGGCGCGGCCACGCGTGGCAGGTCGTCGCGGTACGCCGGCCGCAGCGGGTTGCACCACAGCGCGTGCTGGATGTCGGTCAGCAACAGCTCCTGGTGCTGCTGTTCGTGCTGCAGGCCGAGTTCCAGCAACTCCAGCGCGTGCGCGTCGCACCCGCCGTTGTGCAGCGCGCCAGCGATGCGCGCGTCCACCGCCGCGCGCCAGGCGAGGACTTCGTCCAGCGATGGGCGCGACAACAACCCGCGCCGTGGCCGCGCGTACGGGGTGCCGAGCGCGCGGTAGTAGCTGTTGAACAGCGGCGCCCAGGCCGGCGCCGCCAACTCGGCCCCCGGCAGCAGCGGCAGCACGAACTGGGCGAAGAACCAGGTGGTGTGCGCGAGGTGCCACTTCGCCGGACTGGCGTCGGGCATGCTCTGCACCATCGCGTCCTCCGCCGACAACGGCGCGACCAGCGCGACGCTGCGCGCGCGCACGGCGGCGTGGCGCGCCGCCAGGCGTTCGTCGGGGGCGACGGCGGGGGCGCGGCGGACCTTCACCCGCCCAACATGGCAGCGCCGCCGCGATGGCGCGGTGAGCGGAACCCGGCGCCGGTTCAGCGCCGGCGGCGCCAGCCCGCGGCGCGGGCGTCCGCGTTCAGCGACCGGGCCCGACGTCGATGAACTGCAGGAACTCGGCGCGGGTACGCGCATCCTCGCGGAAGCTGCCGAGCATCTTCGACGTCACCATGCTGACCCCGCGCTTGTGCACGCCGCGCGTGGTCATGCACTCGTGCGCACCGACGACCACCACGCCGACGCCGCGCGGCTGCAGCACGCGCTGGATGCAGTCGGCGATCTGCGCGGTCATCTTCTCCTGCACCTGGAAGCGGCGCGCGTAGGCGTCCACCACCCGCGCCAGCTTGCTGATGCCGACCACCTTGCCGTCGGGCAGGTAGCCCACGTGGACCTTGCCGATGATCGGCGCCATGTGGTGCTCGCAGTGCGACTCGAACTCGATGTCGCGCAGCACGATCAGTTCGTCGTAGCCCTCGACTTCCTCGAAGGTGCGCAGCAGGTATTCGTCCGGGTCGAGCGCGTAGCCGCTGAACCAGTCGCGGTAGGCCTTGGCGACGCGACGCGGGGTGTCGAGCAGGCCCTCGCGCGCGGGATCCTCGCCGGCCCAGCGCAGCAGGGTGCGGATCGCCTCCTCGGCGGCGTCCTGGCCGACGGTGTCGGCGCGCGGCGCGGTCGGCGCGCTGGAAGGGATCGGCGGCAGCTTGGCACTCATGACGCGGAACATCCTCGCGGGCCCCGCGGGCGCGGGGTGGGGACGCATCCTACCAAGCGCGCCACCGCACGCCCGGATTCGCTGTGCAAAGCCTGCGTGGCGGCTCAGTGCGTGGAGGTTCCGCGCTCGGGACGGCGCCGGCGGGCGTCGTCGAGCGACTCCCAGGCGTGCGCCACCGCCGGCCGCGCGTTGTGCCAGGGCAGCCGCGAACCGAAGCGCGCGTTGGCTTCCCAGCCGCCCTGCAGCTCGCTTTCGGCGGCTTCCAGCGCCTGGCCCTGGTAGCGCTCCCAGGTCTCCAGGCCGTAGCGGTAGGCCGGGGCGTAGTCGTTCCAGTCGAAGCCGGCGACGTAATACGGCATCGTGTGGTGGATCTGCTGGAAGCGGCCGAGGTCGTCGCGCGGATCCACCGCCTCCGCGGCGCGATCGCCCCACACCGCACCGAGCGCGCCGCCCGCGGCGGCGCCCACCGCGAGCCCGGGGACGCCCGCGACCACCGCGCCGAGCGCGGCCCCGGCCGCGCCGCCGGCGAGCGCCGCGCTGCCGGCGCCGAGGATGTGGTCCTTCTTCAGCGTGCTCATGCGCGTGCTCCTGGTCGTGTGCTTCGACGCTACGACCGGATTTGTTTGCGGCCGGTGAAGCGGCGACGACCGTTCAGGCGAACGCCTGTTCGAGCAGCGCGTAGCCGGCGTCGGCCATGCCGAGCGCGGCGTACGTGCGCTGCGCTGCCTCGTTGCCGCGCTCCACGTACAGGCGCAGGCCGACCACCCCGGGCGTCGCCCGCGCCTGCGCCTCCACGTGGCGGTAGAGCGCGGCGAACACGCCGCGACGACGCCGTTCCGGCGGCACGTACACGCTCTGGATCCACCACCAGTCGCCGTTGCGCCAGTCGCTCCACTCGCGCGTCACCATCAGGGTGCCGACCGCGGTGGCGATGGTCTCGTGCCCGGCCACCGCCGCGTCGTCCATCGCGACGAAGTAGCGCGCGCGCTGCGGATCGGCGATGCCGGCGGCGACCCCGGCGCGCACGGTGCCGGGGTCGAGCCGCTTGTGCTCGGTCTCCCACGCCATCGCCGCCGCCCACTGCGCGAGCAGGTCGGCGTCCGCCGGGGCGGCGACGCGGACGCGGAAGCCGGTTTCCGTCGTCACTGCTGCGCGGTGATCACGCCGCAGGCGATGCGCGCGCCGGAGTTGCCGGACGGCTGCGAGGCGTAGTCGTCGGGATCGGCGTGCACGACCAGCGCGCGGCCGAGGATGTCGTGCGCGGGATCCCCGCCGAGGCTGACGCCCGGCACGTGCAGGTTGACGTGGGCGACGCCGTTGGCGTCGGCGGTGATGTTGTCCATGTCGCCCGCGTGGTGCGGCGGCGTGCCCGGGTTGCCGTGCGGCGCGCCGGCCGGGTTGAAGTGGCCACCGGCGCTGGAGGCGTCGGCCGCGCCGCAGTCGCCCTTCTCGTGGATGTGGAAGCCGTGGGTGCTGTTGGGCGCCAGGCCGCCGAGCTCGCCGGCGATGTGCACGCCCTGGCCCATCGCCATCAGCTGCAGGCGGCCGCTGACCAGGGTGCCGGAGGCCGGGGCGACGTTGGCGACGGCGTTGCCAGTGGTCGACGCGGCGGCTGGGGCCGCGGTCTCCGCTTCCTCGGCGACGTTCTGCGGCGAGGACGCGCAGCCGGCGAGGCCGACCGCGGCGAGGCTGGCGAGCAGGAAGATGCGCATGGCGGGCTCCTTGTCCGGGGGCTGGTCGGGGAAAGAGGGGAACCTTAACCGCTACGGCGCGGTGGCGGGTGAAACCGCGTCGGCCGCGCCTACCGGCGCGGGCCGAGCTTGCGGGTCAGCGTGTTGCGGCCGAGGCCGAGCAGCGCGGCGGCCTCGCTGCGGCGGCCGCGGGTGCGTTCCAGCGCGGCTTCGAACAGCACCCGCTCCATGCGTTCGCGCGCCTCGGCGTGCAGTTCCCGGCGACCGGCGGCGAGCTGGGCGCGGGCCCACGCGGCCAGCGCGTCTTCCCAGGCCTCGCCGGGCAGCGCGGACGCGGGTGCCTCGCCGAGCGCGTCGCCGACATCGGCGACGCCGATCGTGCGGTCGGGCGCGAGCGCGGCAAGCCGCCAGCACAGGTTCTCCAGCTCGCGCACGTTGCCGGGCCAGGCGTGCGCCTGCAGGCGCGCGAGCGCGGCGTCGGACAGGCGCTTGGCCGGCACGCCGAGGCGTTGCGCGGCGGCGGCGAGGAAGCGCGCGGCCAGCAGCGGCACGTCCTCGCGGCGTTCGCGGAGCGGCGGCACGCGCAGCCGCACCACGTCGAGCCGGTGCAGCAGGTCGGCGCGGAAGCGGCCGTCGGCGACCAGCGCCTCCAGCGGCTGGTGGGTCGCGGCGATCACCCGCACGTCCACCTGGATCAACTCGCGCCCGCCGACACGGAAGAACTCGCCTTCGGCGAGCACGCGCAGCAGCCGGGTCTGCAGCGGCAGCGGCATGTCGCCGATCTCGTCGAGGAACAGGGTGCCGCCGTCGGCCTGCTCGAAGCGGCCGACGTGGCGCCGGGTGGCGCCGGTGAAGGCACCGGCCTCGTGGCCGAACAGTTCGCTTTCCAGCAGCTCGGACGGGATCGCCGCGGTGTTCAGCGCGACGAAGGGTTTGCGCGCGCGCGGCGATTCGCGATGCAGCGCGCGCGCGACCAGCTCCTTGCCGGTGCCGGTCTCGCCGGTGACCAGCACGTTGAGCGGCGCCTGCGCGAGCCGGCCGATGCTGCGGAACAGGGTCTGCATCGCCGGCGTCGCGCCGACCAGCGCGTCCTTCGTCGCCACAGCGGCGTCCGCGCGCGACAGCGCGGCGGACGCCGTTGCGTCCGGCGCCTGCGGCCGGCTCGCCGCCAGCACGCGCGCCGCCAGCGCGACCGCGTCGTCGAGGTCGAACGGCTTGGACAGGAATTCGTGCGCACCGCCGCGGAACGCGCCGGCGGTGCTGGCGACGTCGGTGTAGGCGCTCATCACGATCACCGGCAGCCGCGGCCGGCGCGCCTTCAGCTGTTCGAGCAAGGCGAGGCCGTCCTCGCCCGGCATGCGCACGTCGGTGAACAGCAGTTCGGGCATCGCGTCCTCGCCGCGAGCGTCGAGCGCGGCGAGCGCGTCGGCGGCGCCGGCGAAGGCCTGCACGACGTGGCCGGCGTCCTGCAGCGCGGCGGCGAGCACGAAGCGCACCGCGCGGTCGTCGTCGACGATCCAGACGCGCGCGGGCGCGGTCTTGTCAGCGCTGTTCGCCATCGTCGCCTCCAGCCAGCGGCAGCAGCAGGGTGAACACGGTGTGGCCCGGGCGCGAGCGGTAGGCGAGCGAGCCGCGGTGCTCGCGCGCGACCTGCTGCGCCAGCGCGAGGCCGAGGCCGCTGCCTTCCGCGCGCCCGCTGACCAGCGGCAGGAAGATGCGTTCGGCCAGTTCCTCGGGCACGCCGCGGCCGTCGTCGGCGATCTCCAGGCGCAGCGCCAGCGGCACGACCTCCTCGCCGATGCGCAGGCCGTGCTCGGCGCGGGTGCGCAGGGTGACGGTCGCCGCGCCCGCCTCGATCGCGTTGCGCACCAGGTTCCACAGCGCCTGCACCAGGCGGTCGAAGTCGCCCGCCAGTTCCGGCAGCGACGGGTCGTAGTCGCGCACCAGCCGCACCGCCCAGCCGGCCTCGCTCTCGGCCAGGCGCAGCACCCGCTCGAGCACGGCGTGGATGTTGACGGGCTCGGGCGGGCGCGCGGGCTGCGGCGACAGCAGGCGGTCGAGCAGCGCGGACAGGCGCCCGACCTCGGCTTCGATCAGCGCGGTCAGCTCGCGCGAGGCGGCGTCCTCGTGCCGGCGCGCCAGCAGCTGCGCGGCGCCCTTCAGCCCGGCCAGCGGATTGCGCAGCTCGTGGGCCAGGCCCTTGAGCGCGGCGGCGAGCGCGGCCGGCAGGGCGAGCGCGGGATCCTCGCCCGGGAATTCGGCGACCGGGTGCGCCTCCAGCAGCCAGCCGCCGGCCTCGCGCCGGCTCAGCGCGGCATCGGCGAAGCGCGGTTCGCCGCCCGGGAAGGCGAGCGCGAGCCGGCGCAGGCGCACCGTGTCGGCGACCGGGCCCGCCAGCTGCCGGGCCAGCGCGTCGCCGTCCGCCTCCAGCGAGGCCAGCGGCACCCCCGCCAGCCGCCGCGCGCCGACCCCGAGCCAGCGCGCGAAGGCCGGGTTGGCGCCGGCGACCCTGCCGTCGGCGCCGGCCCAGGCGACCGGGGTGTCGAGCAAGTCGAGGGTCGGGGCGTCGGCCATGCACCATTATGGGGCAGCGGCACCGCGGACGCCGGGCGCCGGAATGAGCGGCCGGGCTACCGCGTCAGCGCGTACAGGATCCGCGCGTCCTCCGCGTCCAGCACCTCGCCCTCGTCGCCGCGGAAGTGGCGGTGGAAGGCGCGCACGGTGGCGACGCGGCCGGGCGTGTCGTCTTGCTCCAGCGGATAGCCGAGCAGGCGCAGCGCGTTCCACGGATCGAAGTCCGCGGGAGGATCGACGAGTTCGCCGCGTGGCCACATGCCGAAGCCGGCGTCGGCGAGCTGCTTCCACGGGAAGCGGAAGCCGGGATCGCGCTTGCGGGTCGGCGCGAAGTCCGCGTGCGCGACGACCTGCGTGCGCGGGATGTCCAGTCGCGCGCACAGGTCGTCGAGCAGGCGCAGCAGGCTGGCGATCTGCGCGGGCGCGAACGGCGACGCGCCGTCGTTGTCGAGCTCGATCCCGATCGACGCCGAGTTCACGTCGGTGATCGTGCCCCAGCGGCCCGGGCCCGCATGCCACGCGCGCTCGGTGTCGGAGACCAGCTGGTAGAGCGCGCCGTCGCGGCCGACCAGGTAGTGCGCGCTGACCGGACCGCCGCTGTTGGCGGTGCGCAGGGTGTCCAGGCTTTCCCGCACCGAGTCCTGCTCGGTCGCATGGATCACGATCAGGACCGGGCGCCGCGGCTCGAAGTTCGGCGAAGGCACCCACTGCGCCATCGGGTTGCGCGGCGCGTGCGCGCAGGCGGCGAGCAGGACGGTGGCGAGGACGAGGGCGAGTCGGCGCATGCGCCGATTGCAACCGCGATGCGCCGGCAATGCAACTCAGGCGACGTGGCGCGGCCTGCGGCGCTGGTCCGGAGCCGCGTCCGAATGCTCGTCGCGGGTGCCCTCGTCGTCCGCGTCGCCGACGTCGCGTCCGAGCACCCAGCGGTTGGCCCAGTCGCACAGTCGCTGGTGGTAGTCGACGCGGTGGCTGGGCTTGCCGCTTTCGGCCAGGCCGTGGCTGGCGCCCGGATAGACGACCAGCTCGGCGGGCGCGTCGCTGCAGCGGACCAGGTTGGCGAACAACTCCTCCGCCTGGCCGAGCGGACAACGGCCGTCCTCCTCGCCCTGCAGGATCAGCGTCGGCGTGCTCGCGTTCTCGCAATGCGCGACCGGCGACAGCGCGCGGCCGCGCGCGGCGACCTCCTGCAGCTCGCCGCCCATCGCGTAGGGCGTGACGTAGTAGCCGGTGTCGGAGGTGCCGGCGTGGGAGAGGATGTTGGCGACTGGCGCCGACACGATCGCCGCCCCGAAGCGGTCGGTGTGGCCGACCGCCCAGGCGCTGATGTAGCCGCCGTATGACTTGCCGGTGATCGCCAGCCGGTCGTCGGCGATGCCCTCGCGCTGCAGCGTGTCGAGGATCGCCTCGAACTACGGGAAGTCGAGCTCGCCCCAGTGCCCGCAGATCCGGCGCGCGAAGTCGGCGCCATAGCCGCTGGAGCCGACCGCGTTGGGCGCCAGCACCGCCCAGCCGTCCGACAGCAGCGGATACCAGTAAGTGTGCATCGCGAAGTCGGCGAGCACGCCGCTCTGCGGGCCGCCGTGCGCGTCCACCAGCAGCGGATACGGCGGCCTGCCGTGCGGCGGCAGCAGCAGCCAGGCGTCGATCTTCTCGCGGCCGCCGTTGCCGTCGGGCACCGCGAAGCGGCGCTTGCGCACCTGCGGCCGCGCGCGCCGGCGGAACCACTTGCGGTTGAACGCGCCGTGCCGGCGCGCGTCGCCACCCTCCCAGGAAACGCTGTACAGCTCGTCGGTCCAGCGCATGCTGGTCGCGCTGTAGACCAGGCGGTCGCCGCAGGGCGCGAGGCCGAAGGCCTGGCGCAGGCCGTCGCGCAGGCGGGTGACGGCGCCGCTGTCGGCATCGACGATCGCCAGCGGCTGCAGGCCGCGATGGACGGTGATCAGCGCCAGGCGTCGGCCGTCCGGGTGCCAGACGATGCTGCTGGCGCTGGCGAGCTCGAAGTCGTCGCCGCCGAGCAGGCGCGGCGCGGCGTCGCCCTCCGCGTCCAGCAGCCACAGCTGCGTGCGGGCGCTGCCTTCGGTGCGGCTTGCGATCAGCGCGAGGCGCCTGCCGTCCGGCGACCACGCGAGCTTCTGCACCGAGGCGAGATCGCTGGTGCGCTGTCGCGGGTGGCGGCCGTCCGCATCCGCCAGCCACAGGTCCTTCCAGTGGCGCTGGCGTCCGCTGCGATTGCGGACGAACGCCAGGCGCGTGCCCCGCGGCGACCAGGCCGCGCCGCTCACGTCGAAGTCGCCCTCCGCCAGCACCGCCATTTCCCCGCTGCGCGCGTCCGCCGCGAAGAGGTGAGCGCGCTTGCCGACGATCACCCCGCTGCCGTCCTTCTTGTAGGGAAGGAAGCGCGCGACCTGGGGCGCGTCCTTGCCGCTGGCGCTGTCGCGGGTGCGCTGGCGCGCGTCGCGGTCGCCTTCGCCGGGCTTCTCGCTGCAGTCCACTTCGGCGGTGAGCAGCAAGCGCCGACCGTCGGGCGACCAGCCTTCGATGGTGGACAGCCTGTGCTTGCTGGCGGTGAGCGCACGCGCCTCGCCGCCGTCGAGCGTCATCAGCTGCACCTGCATGCCGCCGTCACCGCGCGAGGCGAGGAAGGCGAGGCGCTCGCCCCCGGGATCGAGCGTCGGCGACTTGGCGCTGGTGGTGCTGGCGGTCAGCCGCCGCGGCTTGTCGCCGCGCGCGAGATCCAGACCCCAGGCGACCGAACGGTACGTCTCCTCGCCACGCAACGCGCGGGTGACCTTGAACACCATGCGCTGGTGCCCCGGCGAGCCCGACAGGCCTCCCAGGATGCAGTGCCGGTAGAGGTCGTCGGGGGTGAATGGGTGCATCGCGCGCTCCTGCGGAAAGAGCGCCAACACTCCGCGCATTTCCGTCAACGCCGCGCGCACGCGGCGCCTGCCTGCCAGGCAACGACGCGGTCCTCGCCTGCTTGAATGCATACTGACTGAATGACCACGGCGAGGATGAACGCGCTGCTCTCCACGCATCACTCATCCCGCCTTGTCCATTGTCGGAAGCACCGACGACAGGTCGGATTCGAGGAGTGAGGACATGGCGAACAACCAGAACCGCGAGGGCAACAACAACAATCGCCAGGACGGCGGGATGAACCGCCAGGAAGGCGGCAACCAGCAGCGCCAGGCCGGCGGCTCCAACCGCGAGGAAGGCGGCAACCAGCAGCGTCAGGCCGGTGGCTCCAACCGCGAGGAAGGCGGCTCCAGCCGCCAGGGCGGCCAGAACCGCTGACCCCTCCGGTGCGCGCGCCACGCGCGCACGCAAAAAAGCCCGGGCATGCCCGGGCTTTTTCTTTCCGCGTCGGACCGCAAGCGCCGCGTCGATCAGATCGTGTAATACATCTGGTACTCGAGCGGGTGGGTCGCCGCGCGGAACGCGGTGACTTCCTTCATCTTGAGCGCGATGTAGGCGTCGATCAGGTCGTCGGTGAACACGCCGCCCGCCTTCAGGAACTCGCGGTCCTTGTCCAGCGCTTCCAGCGCCTGGTCCAGCGAATGGCACACGGTCGGGATGTTCTTCTCCTCCTCCGGCGGCAGGTCGTACAGGTCCTTGTCGCTCGGCGCGCCCGGGTCGATCTGGTTCCGGATGCCGTCCAGGCCGGCCATCATCAGCGCGGCGAAGGTGAGGTAGCCCGACTGCATCGGATCCGGGAAGCGGATCTCGATGCGGCGCGCCTTGGGGTTGGCCACGAAGGGGATGCGGCACGACGCCGATCGGTTGGAAGCCGAGTAGGCCAGCATCACCGGCGCCTCGAAGCCCGGCACCAGGCGCTTGTACGAGTTGGTGGTCGAGTTGGCGAACGCGTTGATCGCGCGCGCGTGCCTGAAGATGCCGCCGATGTACCACAGCGCGGTCTGCGACAGGCCGCCGTAGCCGTCGCCGGTGAACAGGTTGGCGCCGCCCTTGGCCAGCGACATGTGCACGTGCATGCCGCTGCCGTTGTCGCCGACGATCGGCTTGGGCATGAAGGTCGCGGTCTTGCCGTGGCGGAAGGCGACGTTCTTGATCACGTACTTCATCGCCAGCAGCTCGTCCGCCTTGTGCACCAGCGTGTTGAAGCGGGTGCCGATCTCGCACTGGCCGGCGTTGGCCACCTCGTGGTGGTGGACCTCGACCTCGAGCCCGATCTGCGCGAGCGTCTTGCACATCTCGGCGCGCAGGTCGTGCAGCGAATCCAGCGGCGCGACCGGGAAGTAGCCGCCCTTCACGCCGGGACGGTAGCCGCTGTTGCCGCCGGGATAGTCGCGCGCCGAATTCCAGTGCGCTTCTTCCGAGTCGATGTGGAAGAAGGTGTGGCCCATCTCGTTGGCGTAGCGCACCGAATCGAAGATGAAGAACTCCGGCTCGGGCCCGAAGAACGCGGTGTCGGCGATGCCGCTCGCCTTGAGGAATGCCTCGGCGCGGCGGGCGACGCCGCGCGGGTCGCGGCTGTAGGCCTGCATGGTCGCCGGATCGAGGATGTCGCAGACCAGCACCAGGGTCGGGTCGGCGGTGAACGGGTCGAGGTAGGCGCTGGACGGATCCGGCAGCAGCACCATGTCCGACTGGTGGATGCCCCGCCAGCCGACGATCGAGCTGCCGTCGAACATCTTGCCGTCCTCGAACAGCGAGGCGTCGACGATCGACTTGGGGAAGGTGACGTGGTGCTGCACGCCGCGCATGTCGGCGAAGCGCAGGTCGACCCACTCGACGGCGTGATCCTTGATGAGCTTTTCGATGGTTTCCAGGGACATGGGAGGCTCGCTAGGGGCTAGGGGCTAGGGGCTAGGGGCTAG
>DASRZN010000146.1:0-5048 GCA_035686325.1 Lysobacteraceae bacterium | reverse complement strand
GGACCCGGCGGCGGCGTTCATGGCCCGGCACAGCCACTTCCTGGAGCGCTCGACGCCATGAACGCGCACGCGCCGGTGCTGGTGGTGGTCAGCGGCATGTCCGGCTCGGGCAAGTCGGTGGCGCTGAACACCTTCGAGGACCTCGGCTTCTACTGCGTGGACAACCTGCCGGCCGAGTTGCTGCCGGAATTCGTGCGCAGCGTGGCGCGCGACGACGGCGCGCCGGAAAAGCTGGCGGTCGGCATCGACGTGCGCAACCGCCACAGCGACCTCGCCAACATCCCCGGCTGGCTGTCTGCGGTGGGCTCGCTCGGGCTGGACCCGCGCCTGGTGTTCTTCGAGACCTCCGACGAGGTCCTGCTCAAGCGCTACGCCGACACCCGCCGCCGCCACCCGCTCAGCCACCTGGGGCTGTCGCTGGCCGACGCGATCTCGCTGGAACGGCAGGTGCTCAAGCCGCTGCGCCAGGTCGCCGACAGCGTGATCGACACCAGCGCGCTCAACGTGCACCAGCTGCGCCGCCACGTGATCACCGACTTCGGCCTGGCCGGCGACACCACCCTGTCGCTGCTGTTCGAGTCGTTCGCCTACCGCCGCGGCGTGCCCGCCGACGCCGACTTCGTGTTCGACGCGCGGGTCCTGCCCAATCCGCACTGGAACCCGGAGCTGCGCCCGCTGTCGGGCCGCGACGCGCAGGTGCGCGCCCACCTCGAGCAGCAGGCGGAAGTGCGCGAGTACGCGCGTCAGGTCGAGGATTTCCTCGACACCTGGCTGCCGCGCCTGCGCTCGGAGACCCGCAGCTACGTCACCGTCGCGTTCGGCTGCAGCGGCGGCCGGCACCGTTCGGTCTACCTCGCCGAGCGGCTCGCCCGCCATTGCCGCGACAGCGGCTGGGCGGAAGTCGCCGTCCACCACCGCGAACTCGACTGACGCCGCGCAGGCGACCGGCGCGCATGGCACGATAAGGCCCTGGCGCGCGCGGCGTGCCGCACGACGGGAGACGACATGCTCGACGGCATCGGAGGCCACGCCGCGACGCGGTGGTGGATGGGAATGGCGCTGGCGGCGGCGATGCTCGTCCCCGTCGTAGCGCGCGCGGTCAGCCTCGATCCGGCGCTGCTGCCTGCGATCCAGGCCGCGACCTTCGAGGTGGTCGCCGCCAAGCCGGCGCACGACCCGCTCACCTACGACAAGCCGCTGCCGCTGGAACTGCTGCCCTTCCAGGAGCGCAACGACCAGTATTACTCGATCGGCACCGCCTTCGCGATCGGCGACGGCCGCTACGTCACCGCCGCGCACGTGCTCCTGACCGGCGTCGACAGCCTGTGGGGACCGCCCGCCCTGCGCGACAACCACGGCCGCGTCTACGCGATCGACAGCGTGCGCAAGTTCTCGCTGGAGCGCGACTTCGTCGAGTTCACCCTCGCGGAGGCGCCGCCCGCCGCCGCGGCCCTGCCGGTGCAGACCGCGCCCGCGCAGGGCCAGACCGTGTACTCGGTCGGCAACGCCTACGGCACCGGCGTCGTGATCCGCGACGGTCTGTACACCTCCGACACGCCCGAGCAGCAGGACGGGCGCTGGAAGTGGATGCGCTTCTCGGCGCCGGCCTCGCCCGGCAACAGCGGCGGCCCGCTGGTGGATGCGGAGGGCAAGGTGATCGGCGTGGTGCTGGCCAAGTCGCCGAACGAGAACCTCAACTACGCGCTGCCGATCGGCATGGTCCTGCAGGCGCCCGACGGCGTGGCCGGGATCGAGCAGCGGATCGGCTACCAGTTCGACGTCTTCGACGACCGCCTCAGCAACACCCTGAAGGCGGAATTCGCACTGCCGCTGAAGCTGGCGGACTTCTTCCGCGCCTATTCGCAGCGCACCAACGCGTGGTTCGACGAGCAGCTCGCCGCGCTGCTGGCGAAGGATCCGGCGCGGATGTTCCCGGACGGCGCCGGCACCGCGGAGCTGCTGCACTCGATCCCGACCATGGGCGACTTCCCGAAGATCGTGGTCCGCGACGACGGCGGCAAGTGGGGCATCGCCGGCGAGCAGAAGGACGACTACCGGCTCGGCGCGAACGGCTACGTCACCCTCGGCAGCTACGGCAACAACATGCTGTTCCACCTGCGCCGGCCCGACGACGTGCCGGCCGCGCGCCTGTACGCCGATCCCGCGGTGCCGATGGACCTGCTGCTGAAGACCGGCTTCGCCAAGCGCCAGGTCGCCAACCAGGCCATCCAGGTGACCTCGCTCGGCCAGCCGCGCGCGAGCAGCCGCCACACTGACGCCTGGGGCCGCGGCTGGCGCCTGTGGGAATGGCCACTGCCCTACGCCAACGCGGTGCTGGTGGTCGCCGCGCTGCCGGTGCCGGACGGCTACGTGGGGATCGCCCGCTACGCGCCCGCGCTGCAGGCGCACGACCAGGCGATCAACCTGCGCGCGCTGACCGACTTCACCTACGCCAACTACGACGGCACCCTGGCGCAGTGGCAGGACTTCCTGCGCGACCCCGCCCTGCTGCCCGAAGCGCTGGCCGACACCCGCATCCGCGCCGAGTTCGGCAAGCGCTTCGAGTACGCCTCGCCGCGGATGCGCCTCGCGTTCGGCCCGGACCTGCAGGCGATCGGCCCGGACAGCATCCTGACCCTCGGCTTCGCCTTCTATCGCGACGGCGGCAAGGTCGTGTGGGACGTCGCCGAGCTGTGGCTGTCGGCGCGCTCCACAGAAAACAACTTCGTGATGGTCGTGCGCGAGCAGGAGCCGCCGGCCGAACTGGGCGACGACTGGCGCAACGACTGGGAACGGGTCCTGCACCGCCGCCACCGCTACGACGGCGTCTCCCGCCACGACAACGACGCCACCAAGGTCACCGGCGTGGTCGGGCCGGACGCCGCGGCCGCGCCGAAGGTGCTGTACAGCGCCACGGTCGCCGCCGAGGGCAGCCAGCCGCAGGAGGCGATGGCGGCGAAGCTGGCCTTGCTGGTCGCCGGGCTGCGGGTGCTGGAGTGAGCCTCGCGCGGCACCGTCGCCCGCCGCGCGCGTCTGCTATTTTCAGCGCATGAGCGTCGGCATCCTGCTGGTCACCCACGAAGGCGTCGGCAGCGCCGTGCTCGCCGTCGCCGGCCGGCTGCTGCGGCAGCTGCCGCTGCGGGTCGAGTCGTTCGAAATGCGTTTCGACGCCGACCCCGAGGCGGCGCTGCCCGCCGCCAGCGCCGCCCTGCGGCGGGTGGACGGCGGCGACGGCGTGCTGCTGCTCACCGACCTGTACGGCGCCACGCCGGCCAACCTCGCCGCCCGCCTGGCGCGGCTTGGCACACCGGCGAAGCGGGTGGCGGGACTGAGCCTGCCGATGCTGCTGCGGGTGCTGAACTACCCCGACCTTCCCCTCGACGAACTGCAACGCGTGGCCGCCGCCGGCGCCCGCAACGGAGTGATCCCGGACGATGCTTGAGCGCAATCTCGTCGTTAGCAACCGCCTCGGCCTGCACGCGCGCGCGACCGCGAAGCTGGTGCAGGCGCTGTCCGGCTTCCGTTGCAACGCCATCCTCGCCGCGCGCGGCCGCGAGGTGAACGCCAAGAGCATCATGGGCGTGATGCTGCTCGCCGCGGGCCAGGGCACCGAGGTCCTGCTGCGGGTGGACGGCGAGGACGAGCAGGCCGCCGCCGACGCGGTCGTCGACCTGTTCGCCCGCCGCTTCGACGAGGAGAGCTGATGCGGCTGGTCGTGCCCGGGCATGGCGCCTCGCGCGGTTCCGCGCTCGGGCGCGCGCGGGTACGGCAGCCGCACGCCCTGGACGTCGTCGAGGAACGCATCCCCGCCGCCCAGGTCGAGGACGAGCTGGCCCGGCTGCATGCCGCGATCGACACCGTGCGTGAGGAAATGCGCGGCCTGCGCAAGCGCCTGCAGGGCGCGCTGGCGCAGGAGATCGGCGAGTTCCTCGACCTGCACGCGCTGCTGCTCGACGACCCGGAGTTGCTGCAGGGCCTGGACACCCTGATCCGCGGCGGCCGCTACTCGGCGGACTACGCGCTGCGGGTGCAGCGCGACCGCATCGCCGGCGTGTTCACCGGCATGGACGACGCGTACCTGCGCAGCCGCATCGACGACATCGACCAGGTGATCGGCCGCATCCACGCCGCGCTGCACCGGCGCAGCGCCGACGTGCGCGGCGTCGCCGGCGAGATCCTGGTCGCCGACAACGTCGCGCCGGCCGAGATCGCCCAGCTGCAGGCGCAGGGCGTGCTGGCGGTGGTCACCGCCAGCGGCAGCCCGCTCTCGCACAACGCGATCCTCGCGCGCAGCCTGCACCTGCCGCTGGTGGTGGGCGCGGCGCAGGCGCTGCAGAAGATCAACGACGGCGACGTACTGGTGGTCGACGGCGGCAGCGGCCTGGTGGTGCGCGACCCCGACGCCGCCGACCTGCGTGCGCATCGCGCCCGCGTGCGCGAGGGCAAGCGCGAGCGGCGCGAGCTCAACCGCCTGCGCCGCGAGCCCTCGCGCACCCTCGACGGCTTCGACGTCAGGTTGTGGGCGAACGCCGAATCGCGCGAGGACGTGGCCGAGGCGCACGCGCTCGGCGCCGCCGGCGTCGGCCTCTACCGCACCGAGTTCCTGTTCCTCGGCCGCCACCAGCTCCCCGACGAGGAGGAGCAGTTCCGCGCCTACCGCGACCTCGTGCTCGGCATGACCGGCCGCACGGTCACCATCCGCACCCTCGACGTCGGCGCCGACAAGGCCGACAACAGCGGCCTGGCCCTGGCGGACGAACCCAATCCGGCGCTCGGCGTGCGCGGCGTGCGGCTGTCGCTGCGCAAGCAGGAGGTGTTCGAAACCCAGTTGCGCGCGATCGTGCGCGCGTCCGCGTACGGGCCGCTGCGGGTGCTGGTGCCGATGGTCGCCTGCCGCGAGGAGATGGTGGCGGTGCGCGCGCTGCTGGCCCGGATCGCCGCCGACATGCGCGCCGCCGGCCACGCTGTCGCGGAGGAAATCCCGCTCGGCGCGATGATCGAGGTGCCGGCGGCGGCGCTGGCGCTGCCCGGGTTCATCGACACCGTCG
>DASRZN010000145.1:0-2618 GCA_035686325.1 Lysobacteraceae bacterium | reverse complement strand
TGATGTACATCATCTGGCTCGCCGGCTACCTCAAGCGCTTCAGCGAGGAAGTGCGCGCGACCTGGCCGGCGATGCTCAAGCCGCTCGGCGTCGCCGGCGGCCTGGTCGGGCTGCTGCTGCTGCAGCCGGACTTCGGCTCCTCCTCGCTGGTGCTGGCGATCACCGCCGGCATGCTGGTGCTGGGCGGCGTGAACATGCCGCGCATGTCCGGCCCGGTGCTGGGCGGGCTGGTGCTGATGGCGGGGATCGCGATCGCCGAACCCTACCGCGTGCGCCGCTTCACGTCCTTCGTGGATCCGTGGGCGGATCCGTTCAACAGCGGCTACCAGCTGACCAACGCGCTGATGGCGGTCGGCCGCGGCGAGTGGTTCGGGGTCGGGCTCGGCGCCTCGGTGCAGAAGCTCGCCTACCTGCCGGAGGCGCACACCGACTTCATCCTCGCGGTGATCGCCGAGGAGCTGGGCTTCGTCGGCGTGTGCGCGGTGATCGGCATGTACGCGCTGCTGGCCGGGCGCGCCTTCTGGATCGGCCTGCGCTGCGCGGAGATGCGCCGCCACTTCGCCGGCTACGTCGCGTTCGGCGTCGCGCTGTGGATGAGCCTGCAGAGCTTCGTCTCGATCGGCGTCAACCTCGGCCTGCTGCCGACCAAGGGCCTGACCCTGCCGCTGGTCTCCTCCGGCGGCTCCAGCGTGCTGATGACCTGCGTCGCGCTCGGCCTGCTGCTGCGCGTGTCCTATGAACTGGACCGCGCCGAGCGCCAGGTCGCGCGGGTGCGCGGCGAAGCAGGGCAGGCGGCGCAGGCCGCGCCGCGCGCCGCCATCCAGGCAACGGCGCCGGCACCGGCGGCCACGCCCGCGCCGGCGACCGCGGCACGCGGCACCAGCCGCCTGCGCCCGCGCGTCGAACCGAGCCTCGGCACTGCGCCGGGCGCGGCCTCGCTCGGCCTGAGGAAGGGCGCATGAGCGGCCAGGGCGCGCACGTCATGATCCTCGCCGGCGGCACCGGCGGGCATATTTTCCCGGGGCTCGCGGTGGCCGCGGCGCTGCGCGCGCGCGGCGCGACCGTGTCCTGGCTCGGCGCCGACGGCGCGATGGAAACGCGGCTGGTGCCGCAGCACGGGATCGCGCTCGACACCATCGCGGTGCGCGGCTTGCGCGGCAAGGGCCTGGCCGCGCTGGCGACCGCGCCGCTGCGGGTGCTGGCGGCGGTGCGCGCCGCCCTGCGCGTGCTGCGCGCGCGCCGGCCCGACGCGGTGATCAGCTTCGGCGGTTACGCCGCCGGCCCCGGTGGCCTTGCCGCGCGCCTGCGCGGCACCCCGCTGATCGTGCACGAGCAGAACCGCGCGCCCGGCCTCACCAACCGGGTGCTGGCGCGCTTCGCCCGTGCGGTGCTGACCGGCTTCCCGGACAGCTTCCCCGGCGTGGCCGAGCAGTGGGTGGGCAACCCGGTGCGCGACGACATCGCGGCACTGCCGCCGCCCGCCGACCGCCTCGCCCGCCGCGCCGGCGCGATGCGCGTGCTGGTGCTCGGCGGCAGCCAGGGCGCGCGCGCCCTCAACGACGCGGTGCCACGCGCGCTGGCGCCACTGACCGGCAGCGTCGAGGTCCGCCACCAGTGCGGCGAGAAGCTGCGCGAAGGGGCGGAACTCGCTTACGCGCAGGCCGGGATCGCCGCCTCGGTCGAACCTTTCATCGCCGACATGGCGCAGGCCTACTCGTGGGCTGACGTCGTCGTCTGCCGCGCCGGCGCCCTGACCCTGGCCGAGGTCTGCGCGGCCGGGGTCGGCAGCGTGCTGGTGCCGTTCCCGGAAGCGGTCGACGACCACCAGACCCGCAACGCCGAATACCTGGTCGAGCGCGGTGCCGCGCTGCTGCTGCCGCAGGGCGGGGCGCTGGTCGAGGAACTGCGCGCGGTGCTGGCGATGCTCGCCAGCGATCCGGCGCGGCGCCTGGAGATGGCGCAGTCCGCGCGCACCTTGGCCAAGGCCGACGCGGCCGAGCGCGTCGCCGCGATGGTCCTGGACGTCATCGGAGGCCGCGCATGAGCGCGCTGCGCCGCCTGCTCGCGACCCGCGACCTGGCCCAGGCCGACGTCGCCCGCGCCGGCCCGGACGGCCGGCCCGCGCGCGTGCACTTCGTCGGCATCGGCGGCGTGGGCATGAGCGGGATAGCGGAGGTGCTGTGCACGCTCGGCTACCAGGTTTCCGGCTCGGACAACGCCGACAACGCGACCACCCGCCGGCTGGCGAAACTCGGCGCGACCGTGTCGCGCGGCCACGACGCCGCGCACGTGCACGGCGCCGACTGCGTGGTCGTGTCCAGCGCGATCAAGCCGGACAACCCCGAACTGGCCGAGGCGCGTGCCCGCCGGATCCCGGTCGTGCCGCGCGCCGAGATGCTGGCCGAGCTGATGCGCTTCCGCCGCGGGGTCGCGATCGCCGGCACCCACGGCAAGACCACCACCACCTCGCTCACCGCCAGCGTGCTCGGCGAAGGCGGGCTGGACCCGACCTTCGTGATCGGCGGCCAGCTGCTCGCCGCCGGCGCCAACGCGCGCCTGGGCGGCGGCGACTGGCTGGTCGCGGAGGCCGACGAGAGCGACGGCAGCTTCCTGCGCCT
>DASRZN010000144.1:0-2884 GCA_035686325.1 Lysobacteraceae bacterium | reverse complement strand
GAGCGGCAGCCAGGCGAGGGCTCCGTGCGACCAGCCGGCCGCGCCGCCGAGGGCATCGGTCGCATGCTTCACCACCACGTAGGTGGCGGCCAGGCATGCGATGCGTGCGATGCGCCGCCATGGGCTGGCGTGGTCGTCGGGGAAGCCGCGCCGATCGAGCACGCCGAGCACCACTACCAGGCCCGCCAGCCGTCCCAGCGTGGGCTGGTCGAGCAGCGCGGTGAACGGCGCCAGCGCGCACAAGCCCAAGGCCAGCGCGGCCAGCACGGCAAACGCGCGTCGCGGCGGTGCCGACAGCAACGCCGACGCTGCACACGCGGCGGCGATGCCCGCCAGCAGACCGCCCAGCACGTCGCCGAGGAAGTGCCGCCCGAGGTACATCCGGGACAGGGCCATCAGCAGCGGCCACGCGCCGAGCGCCAGCCACAGGCCGCGATGCCGGATCCGGAAGCACAGCAGCACGGCCAGGCACAGCGCCGAGGCGCCGGCGACGTGTCCGCTGATGAAGCCGTAGTCCGGCGCCGGCTGCGCACGGATCGCTTCCAGCGCCTCGGGCGAGGGCAGGGCGAACAGGCCGGACGCGCCACCGTGCTCCACCAGCGCGCCCGACGCCGCCGCATCGTGCAGCACCCGCGCGTCCACGTCGGTCGGCCGCGGCAGCTGGAAGCCGGGCTTGGCGGCCTGGGTCGCCAAGCCGGCCAGCAGCAGCGCGAGCAGCACGCCGAGGGTCGGACGCAGGCGCACGCCAAAGGCCAGCACCACCACCAGCAGGATGTAGAACCACTCGTAGCCGAGCGCGGTGACCGCCAGCATGAGCTGGGTGAGGGCCGGCGAGGCGAAAGCCTGCAGCCACAGGTTGGGTTCCACTTCGAACATGGGCGCTCCTTGCCACGTGGATCGGGCGGCAGCGTATCAGGCCCGCGCTCGCGCGGTCCGGGCAGGCAGGATGGCCGCCTCCCGCGCGGCCGGCTTCAGGCCGAACAGTGGCCGCAGCCAGCGCGCCCGGCGCACGAGTTCGAAGCCGAGCAGGCAGGCGACGGCGGTCGCCAGC
This sequence comes from Lysobacteraceae bacterium, assembly GCA_035686325.1. Lineage (GTDB taxonomy): Bacteria > Pseudomonadota > Gammaproteobacteria > Xanthomonadales > Xanthomonadaceae > JABFWF01. The sequence goes on along the minus strand of DASRZN010000144.1, from coordinate 1,833 downwards.
ACCAGCAGCGGGCCCTCCAGTGCCGGCCGCAGGCCGAGCGGCTGCAGCGTGTGCGCCAGCACCACGATGACCGTCTGGTGGAGGATGTAGAAGGGGAACACGGCCTGGGTCAGGTAGCGCAGCAACGGGCCGTCGGCCGGCGACCAGTGGCGGCCGAAGCCGAGGATCGCGGCGATCGCGCTCCACTGGAACAGGCCCCAGACGCCGCGCTGCAGCAGGCGCAGGGCATCGGCCGGGGGATGGGCCTCGTCGAAGCCGGCGAAGTACCAGGTGAGAAACGCGTATCCCGCGACCGCCAGCGCCAGCGCAGGCCAGCGCAGCGCGCGCAGGCGCTCCCACACCGCGTCCGCGCGCGCGATCCAGTAGCCGAGGAGGAACATCGGCAGGTACTGCGCGTGGTTGTACCAGTCGTCCACCAGCGCGTGGGTGGAGTCGAAGCGCCCGACCAGGACGATCCGCGCCGCGGCCAGCAGGAGCGCCGGCCACAGCAGCACGCCCCAACGGGTGCCGAGCAGGGCCAGGCTGCCGTCGCCCACGCGCGCCAGTGCGCCGGGCGCCAGCCGCCGCATGGCCCACGCCAACACCGTGTAGACCCACAGGTAGGCGACGAACCACAGGTGGTTCCAAGTCGGCAGGACCAGGCAGTCACCATCCCGGCAGAAGCTTCCGTCGGCCCGCAGGTAGCGACCCCAGAAGGCGAGGTAGCCGTCGCCGTAGCCGAGCTTCTCGACCACTTCGTAGTAGGACTGCGGCGGCACCACCACCAGCATGCCGAAGGCGAGCGGCAGCAGCAGCCGCCAGCTGCGCGGCCCGAGGAAGCGCCCGGGACGGTCGAGCAGGAAGCCGGTCGCCGCCCCCGAAACCAGGAACAGCAGCGACAGCCGCCAGGGCGAGGCCGCCATCATCAGCGGCTCCAGCGCGGTGCTCGCGAACGGACTTTTGACGTGCCAGTCCCAGCTCACGTAGTACATGCCGACGTGGAACAGGATCAGGACGCCGAAGGCGAGCACGCGGATCCAGTCGAGGTCGTGGCGGCGGAGGGAGGACGCGGAGGGAGGGGCGGTCATGGCGCGACACTGGACGGAGGAGCCGTCCATCCTTCACGCGTACTGCCCCGTCGCCAGCGCGAAGGGACGACCGGCGCGCGCCCTGGGACGAAGCGCGCCCCGGCGGGGACGAGCGTGGCCGGGCACCGGCATCGCCCTCGCTAGAATGCGCGCATGCCGAGTCCCTCCGCGATCGCCTACCGCCGCTTCCTGCCGTGGAAGCCCTGGCTGGAGGCCGGCTTCTGGCTCGCGGTCACCGCCGCCAACGCCTTCGCCAACAGCGCGGCGGTGCTGATCGAATACCAGCGGCGCGGTGATCCGCTGCCGGCCTGGGAGCCGCTCGCCTGGGAGTGGTCGAGCAACCTCCTGGTGCTGGCCCTGGTCCCCGCCACCGCCTGGTTCACCCGGCGCTGGCCGCTGCACTGGGACACCTGGCGCGGGCGGCTGCCGCTGTACCTGGGCGCCAGCCTCGCCTGGTCGGCGATCCACATCGGCGGCATGACCCTGCTGCGCCAGGCCGTCTACGCGCTGCACGGCGAGCGCTATCGCGTCGGCGACTGGCCGCGCGAACTGCTGTACGAATACCTGAAGGACGCGCGTTCCTTCCTGCTGATCGCCGGCATCATGCTGGTCTACCGCGGGTTGCTGCGCAGCTGGCAGGGCGAGGCCAGCCTGCTCGACGCGCCCGAGGAAGGCCCGCCGGTGGAGCCGGTGGAGCGGCCCGAGCGATTCCTGGTGCGCAAGCTCGGCCGCGAGTTCCTGGTCGCCGCGGCCGACATCGAGTGGC
>DASRZN010000143.1:0-3334 GCA_035686325.1 Lysobacteraceae bacterium | reverse complement strand
TAGTGCGAGACGTGCGCCGGCTGCAGCGCGAGCGCGCGGGCGACGTCGTCCTCCGCCATCGCCAGGGTCTGCTCCGGCAGCGCGTACATCAGGTCCAGGTTGAGGTTGTCGAAGCCCGCGTCCTGCGCGAGCCTGACCGCGCCCTCGGCTTCCGCGCTGTCGTGGATGCGGCCGAGCCGCTGCAGGCAGCCGTCGTCGAAACTCTGGATGCCGAAGCTCAGGCGGTTGACGCCGGCCGCGCGGTAGCCCTCGAAGCGACCGTGTTCGGCGGTGCCGGGATTGGTCTCGAGGGTGATCTCGACGTCCGGCGCGAAACGCAAGCGCGCCGCGGCCTGCTGCAGGAAGGCGTCGATCGCCTCGGGCGGGAACAGCGACGGCGTGCCGCCGCCGAAGAACACGCTGTGCACGGTGCGGCCCCAGGCCAGCGGCAGGTCGTGGTCGAGGTCGGCGAGGAGCGCGTCCACGTAGGCGGCGAAGGGCAGCGCGCCGCGCCGCTCGTGCGAATTGAAGTCGCAATAGGGGCACTTGCGGACGCACCAGGGCAGGTGCACGTACAGCGAGAGCGGCGGCAGGGACAGCGGCATCTTCCTATTGTCGCCGCTGGCGGCGGCGGGGGTTCGGCCGCCGCGGAGCGTTGTTGGCCCAGGTTCGGTTTGCGAGCCTCGGCGCAGCAGCCGGGGGAACAAGCAAAAGCCCCCTCACCCCGACCCTCCCCCGCAAGCGGGAGAGGGGGAACATCTGGAGCATTCGCGCCGCGGTCTTGCTGTCACCTCTCCCGCTTGCGGGAGAGGTCGAGCGCGTCAGCGCGATGGTGAGGGTGCGGCTGTCGCGACGGACTTACCCCCACCCCAACCCTCCCCCGCAAGCGGGGGAGGGAGCAAAAGCGCCCTCACCCCGGCCCTCTCCCGCGAGCGGGAGAGGGGGAACATCTGGAGCGTTCGCGCCGGGGTCTGCTGTCACCTCTCCCGCTTGCGGGAGAGGTCGAGCGCGCAGCGCGAGGGTTGAGGGTGCGGCTGTTGCGACGGACTTACCCCCGCCCCAACCCTCCCCCGCAAGCGGGGGAGGGAGCAAAAGCGCCCTCACCCCAACCCTCTCCCGCAAGCGGGAGAGGGGAACGGCGGCAAGCGGGAGAGGGAGGGGAGCGGCGCTCAGGCGCCGGGGTGCGCGAGGCGCTGCTTGAGCGCCGCCATCGCGCGGCCGCGGTGGCTGATGCGGTTCTTCAGCGCAGGGTCGAGCTCGGCCGCGCTGCGGTCGTGCCCGGGATCGAGGAAGACCGGGTCGTAGCCGAAGCCGTCGGCGCCGCGCGGCGCGTGCAGGATGCGGCCGTGCCAGCTGCCCTCGGCGATCACCGGTTGCGGGTCGTCCGCGTGCCGCAGCAGCACGATGACCGCGTGGAAGTGCGCGCCGCGCTGCGCGTCCGGCACGTCGCGCAAGGCATCCAGCAGCTTGGCGATGTTCGCGCCGGCGTCGCCGTGCGCGCCCGCGTAGCGCGCCGAGTACAGCCCGGGCGCGCCGCCCAGCGCGTCCACGCACAGGCCGGAGTCGTCCGCCAGCGCCGGCAGCCCGGTCGCGCGCGCGGCGTGGCGCGCCTTCAGCAGCGCGTTCTCGACGAAGGTGAGGCCGGTCTCCGCGACGTCGGCCACGCCGAACTCCGCCTGTGGATGCACGGTGAAACCGTCGCCTTCGAGCAATGCGCGCAGTTCGCGCAGCTTGCCGGCGTTGCCGCTGGCGAGGACGAGCTTCATCGGCGCCGGGTCACGCCAGCGGCTGCGCCAGCGCCGCCTGCTGCAGCGCGAACAGCTCGCGGCAGCCGGCCTCGGCCAGCGCCAGCATCGCGTCCAGTTCGTCGCGGCGGAAGGCGTGGCCCTCGGCGGTGCCCTGCAGCTCGATGAAGCCGCCGCCGTCGTTCATCACCACGTTCATGTCGGTGTCGCAGGCGCTGTCCTCGGCGTAGTCGAGGTCGAGCACCGGCACGCCGCGGTGGATGCCGACCGAGACCGCGGCGACCGCGCCGAGGATCGGGGCGCGCCCGCCTTTCGGCACGATCTCGCGGCGGGCCGCCAGCAAACGCACGGCGTCCACGAGCGCGACGTAGGCGCCGGTGATCGCCGCCGTGCGGGTGCCGCCGTCTGCCTGCAGCACGTCGCAGTCGAGGGTGATGGTGCGCTCGCCCAGCGCGCCGCGGTCCACGCAGGCGCGCAGCGCGCGGCCGATCAGGCGCTGGATCTCCAGCGTGCGTCCGCCCTGCTTGCCGCGCGCTGCCTCGCGGTCGTTGCGGGTGTTGGTCGCGCGCGGCAGCATGCCGTACTCGGCGGTGACCCAGCCCTCGCCCTTGCCGCGCAGGAAGCCGGGCACCTTGTTGTCGACGCTGGCGGTGCACAGCACGCGGGTCTCGCCGAAACACACCAGCACCGAACCTTCGGCGTGGCGCGTGTAGCCGCGGGTGAGGGTGACCGGACGCAATTGCGTCGGCAGGCGGCCACTGGGCCGGAGCGGAGTGTTCATTGGGCAGGCGCGCGAAAATGGCGGTGCAGTGTAGCGGAGGCGGCGCAGCCGCCGTTCCGCCGGTCGTCACGCGAGCGCATCCGGAACGATCGGACGTTCCTGCCGCGGGCGCCCAGCGCCGCCGGTGGCATACTGCCCGCCCGCCGAGGAGCCCCGCATGATCCGCAGCATGACCGCCTTCGCCTCCGGCGAGCGCGCCACCGAATGGGGCACGCTCGGCTGCGAGCTGCGCGCGGTCAACCACCGCTTCCTCGAGACCGGCGTGCGCCTGCCGGAAGAGCTGCGCGCATTGGAACCCGTGCTGCGCGAGCGCATCGCCGGGCGCGTCTCGCGCGGCAAGCTCGACCTGGTGGTGCGGCTGCGGCCGCCGGAAGGCGGCGAGGCGCTGCAACTCGATCCGCGACGGGTGGAGCAGCTGGCGACCCTCGCCACCGACTTGCAGGCGCGCTTCCCCGGCCTGCGCGCCGGCCTGGTCGAGCTGCTGCAGTTTCCCGGCGTGCTGCAGGGCGCCGGCGTGGACGCGGCGGCGCTGCAGGCGCAGGCGCTGGCGCTGCTCGACGAGGTGCTGGGCGCCTTCGTCGCCGCGCGCGAGCGCGAGGGCGGCAAGCTCGCCGCCGGCATCCGCGAGCGGGTGGACGCGATCGCCGCGATCGCCACCGACGTGCGCGCCCTGATGCCCATCATCCGCGCCGGCCAGCGGCAGAAGCTGGAGGCGCGCATCGCCGAACTGGCGCAGCCGGGCGGGATCGCCTTCGAGGCCGGGCGGGTCGAGCAGGAACTGGTGCTGTGGCTGCAGAAGCTGGACGTGGACGAGGAGCTCGACCGCCTC
>DASRZN010000142.1:0-5222 GCA_035686325.1 Lysobacteraceae bacterium | reverse complement strand
GCGCAGCGCAGCATCCTGGAACGCCGGATGGACGTCGCACGTGCCCAGCTGCGCGCGCTGCTGGAAACGCATCCCGGGCATGCCGGCGCCCACGCCCTGCTGGCGGGCATCGTGCTGGCCGAAGGCAAGGTGCGCGAGGCGGCCGTCGAACTCGCTCGCGCGGCGGCGACGCTCGATCGCGATCCAGCCTTGCTGGTGCGGGTCGCGCAGGGCCTGTCCCGGCTGGGCGAGGTCAATGCCGTGCGCGCCTGCCTGGCCCATCCGTTGACACGCGAGGTCCGCAACGGCGCGTTTCTCACCGCGCTCGCCCACGTCCACCACGGACTGGGCCTGCACGCACAGGCGCTGGAGCTCATGGAACGCGCGCGCGCGGCCGGCCACGACGCCCCCGAGGCGCTCTATTTCCACGCCCTGCAACTGCAGTTCACCGGCCGATTGGCCGAGGCGGAAGCGGAAATGGAGGCGGGCCTGCGCCGCGACCGGTTCCCGGGCCGGTTGCCGCTCTCGCTGGCCCGGATCCGCACCCAGACGGCGGACGCCAACCATGTCGCTGTCCTGCGCGACCGGCTCGCGACGGTGGAGCCGGGGAGCGAGGCGCAGGCGGCGATGGAGTTCGCCCTGTACAAGGAGCTGGAGGACCTCGGCGACCTGGATGCGGCGTGGGCCGCGCTGCAACGCGCGAACGCGGTGATGGCGAAGCGCCTGCCCTACGACGCGGAAGCGGAAACCCGCCTGTTCGATGCGATCATCGAGCGCTTCGACGCGTCATTCCTCGCCGGACCCGCGACGGAGCCCTCGGGACCGATGCCGATCTTCGTGGTCGGCCTCCCGCGCTCCGGCACGACCCTGCTGGAACGCCTCCTCGGCAGCCACCCGGCGGTCGCCTCCGCAGGCGAGTTGCGCGACCTGCCGCTGCAGTTGCGCTGGGTCGCCGATCGCCACGGGCGGGAGATCCTGGACCACCCGCTGCTGGACGAAGTCGCCACCCTGGACTTCGGCCTGCTCGGCCGGCGCTACCTCGAGCAGAGCAGCTGGCGCGCGCGCGGCAAGCCCTGGTACGTCGACAAGCTGCCCACCAATTTCATGCTGGTGGGCCTGATCCGCCGCGCGCTGCCGCATGCCAAGGTCGTGCACATCACCCGCGACCCGATGGACGTGTGCTTCTCCAACTACCGGGCGCTGTTCGGCGACGGCCACGCCTACAGTTACGACCTCGCCGCCCTCGCCCACCACCACCGCCAGTACCGCCGCCTGATGCGGCACTGGGAACGGGTGGCGCCCGGCTTCGTGATCGACGTGGCCTACGCCGACCTCGTCCGCGACACGGAGGCGACCTGCCGGCGCCTGCTCGCCGCCTGCGACCTGCCCTTCGAGCCCGCAGTGCTCGATCACGGCGGGAACACCGCGTCGGTGGCCACCCTGAGCAGCGCCCAGGTGCGCCAGCCCATCCACACCGGCGGACTGGGCGGGTGGGAGCGTTACCGCGACCGCCTGGAACCCCTGCGCGCGGCGCTGGGCGACTGACCCGTGCGGGCCGCGCCCGCCGCGGGTCAGGACTCGCGCGGCGCCACGCCCTGCCGGGCGAGCAGCTCCAGCAGGCCGGAGAGCTGCGGCGCGTAGTGCTTCCAGCGGCCGATGGATGAACGGTTGATCGGCGCGCGCACCTGCACGGCGCTGGCGGTCGCGACCGGCGCGTCGTTGCGCTCGAAGCGCAGGCAGGCGTCGTCCCACGGCAGGCCACAGAACGCCAGCAGCCGCCGCGTCTGCGCCTCCTGGTCCTCGACCAGGTCCTCGTATTGCAACTCGAGGATGCGTCCCGGGAGCAATGCCTGCCATTGCGCCATCAGGCGCTCGAACATGAGGTAGTAGCGTCCCGTGTCGAGCAGGTCGAAGGAATAGTCGAAGTACGGCGAATCCAGGGCGAAGACCTGGCGGAAATTGCTCAGGCAGGTATCCACGGGATCCCGCCGGAGGCAGATGATCCTCGCCTCCGGCAAGGCGCGCGCGATGAACCCCGCGAACAGGAAGTTGTGCGGGAGCTTGTCGACGAAATGGCCGGCGCCGCCGTGCAGGTGGCGGGTGCTCGCGAGGTAGTCGCGACCGACCGCCTGCCAGTCGACCCCACGCGCGGCTTCGGCAAACGCCGGGTTGAAGACGAAGCCCGGCACGCCGCCCGTCCCGTGATCGAGCGCAACCATGAAATCGCGCAGCTCGCCCGCCGACCGCACCTGCGGATGGCTGGAGAGGATGCGTTCCACCAGGGTCGTGCCGGAACGCGGCATGCCGATCACGAAGATCGGGGGCGCCACGTCCTGCGGCGGCGGCGGCAGCGGATCGGAAGCGGCTCGCGCCAGGGTCGCGAACATCGTCTCGTCGCGCGCGCTCGTGTAGCCGCGACCGGTCGCGCCGGCGGACTTGCCGGCCAGCAGGTGGGCGAAGGCATCCGGGTACCGGCCGAGGTCCTCGCAGGTCTTGGCGAGCGCCATGTGCAGGTAGAAACGTGCTTCCACGCTATCCGCCGAGGGCTCGGCCGCCAGCAGCCGGTCCAGGACGTTGCGGTCGGCGGTCTGGCGCCGCGCCTGCGCCAGGAAATGGTAGGCGCGCCAGAAACGCGGATTGCGAGCGAGACACGCTTCGTACTCTGCTTCCGCCGCCTCGGCCCGGCCGCTGAAGGCCAGTGTCGTGCCGAGGTTGAAGTGGCTGGCGGCGCTTTCCGGGGCGCGCGCGACGGCCGCCTCGAACGCGGCGAGGGCCTTCGCGTGCAGCCCGGCCTGTCCATAGATCACCCCCAGCATGTCCAGGGTCGCGGCATCCGCCGGCGACGACGCGAGCGCCTGGTCGGCGAATGCGACCGCGGCAGGCGTCTGGCCCAGGGTCACGCAGGCGCGCGCCAGTTCCGCCAGGGCTTCCGGCCAGTGTGGGCGCAGGATCGCCGCCCGGCGCAGGAACTCGAGCGCCTGCCGTGGCTGGTTCTGGCGCGTGGCCGCGACACCGGCGATGAAATGGGCGTCGGCATCGGCCGGCGCGCGGCCAAGGCACGCGGCGGCGAGCGATCGGGCGGCAGGCCAGTCGCCGCGCCGCAAGGCCGCGAAGGCGGCCGCGCGCAACCCGTCATCCACGACCCACGTCCCCGCCCGGCGCGATCGCGCCGCCCGCCTCCAACAACGCCAGCAATGCACCCAGTTGCGGCGCGTAGCGCTTCCAGCGCTGCACCGACGTCCCGTACAGCGGCGCGCGCACCTGCACGGCGCTCGCGGTGGTGACGCGCGCGCTGTTGTGCTGGAACTCCAGGCACGCCGGGTCCCAGCCGAGGCCGCAGAAATCGAGCAACCGGCGGGTTTCCGCTTCCTGGTCGGCGACCAGCGCCTCGTAGCCCACTTCCAGGATCCGCCCCGGCAGCGCCTGCCGCCAGAACGCCATCAGCCGGTCGAAGCGCAGGTAGTAGCGGCCGATGTCGAGCAGGTCGAAGGAATAGTCGTAGAACGGCGAATCGGGAGACAGCAATTGCCTGAAGTTGCTCAGGCAGGTGTCGACGGGATCCCTGCGCACGCACACCAGTCGCGCTTCCGGCAGGGCGTTCGCGATGTAGCCCGCGTACAGGAAGTTGTGCGGCAGCTTGTCGGTGAAGCGCGCCTGGCCTCGGCCCTGGCGCGAGGTCGCGGCCACGTAGGCCTCCCCGAGTGCGCGCCAGTCGCGGGAGCCGCGGCGGAACACATCGGGTGAGAGCAGCGCGGGTTCACGGCTGGCCGAGGCCCGGCGGAAGACGCGGGGGAAGTCGAGCAGTTCGCCCGCCGAGCGCACCTCGGCGTGGCTCGACAGGATCCGCTCGATCAGGGTGGTGCCGGTGCGCGGCATGCCGAACACGAAAATCGGCGCGTCGTTCGAACATCCTTCCGCCGGCGCCGCCGCCGTGAATGCCTGCTCCACCGCGTCGAACAGCGCGGCGTCGCGCTCGAACCGGTAGCCCGGCGAGCGCCCGGCTGCCTTGCCTTGCGCAAGGCATTCGAATGCCTCCGGATAGCGCTCCAGGTCCTCCAGCTCCTTGCCCAGCGCCAGCGCGACGTACATCCGTGCGTGCGGCCCGTCCGCCTCCGCGAGCGCCTGGCGCAGGCGCTCGACGTGGTTCCGGTCTTCGGTCTGCCGGCGCTGCTGCGACAGGGTGAGATGGGCCTTCCAGTAACGCGGTTCGAGCGCGAGGCAGGCTTCGAGTTCGGCTTCGGCTTCCTCGATGCGCCCTGCGAACACCAGCGACGTGGCGTGGTTGAAGCGGTAGCTCGCACGCTCCGGCTCGAGGGCGATCACCCGGTCGAACAAGGCCGCTGCACGCTCGTACTCGCCAAGGTGGGTGTAGACGACGCCCAGCGTGTCCAGGACGATCGCGTCCGCGGGCGCCAGGCCGATCGCCCGGTCCGCGGCTTCGCGCGCCGCGTCGTGCCTGCTGTCCTGGACCAGCGCGCGGGCGTACTGCGCCAGCCAGTCCGGCCGTTCCGGCGCGAGGCGCACGGCGCGCTCCAGGCAGGCCGCGGCCAGCGTCGGTTGTTCCAGGTACAACGCGGCCAGTCCGGCGATGAAGTTGATGTCCGGGTGCGCGGGAATCTCCCGCAGCAGGTGCATCGCCAGGTGCTGCGCGCGTGCCCAGTCACCGGCGTTGACCGCGGCGACCGCCTCCGCGAAGCGCTGTTGCGCGGAAGCCGCGCCGGGCGCACCGCTCGCGCTCACCGTGCGCCCGCTGCGCACGCCGCGCAGATCCGCTCCACCCGGTAACCCGCCTTGCGCAGCTTCTCCACCACCCCGTCCGGGCCGAGCAGGTGCAGGGCGCCGACCACCACCAGGGTATCGTCGCTGCCGTCCGCATCCAGCCGCGCACGCAGGGCCGGCATCCAGTTGTCGTTGCGCTCGACGTTGATGTGGCGGTAGAGCTGCGGGTACTTCCGTTGCATCTCGTCGCCCATCGCATCCCACAGCAGGCGGGCGTCGCCCGCGCGCCAGGCGGCGTGCAGGCGGTCGACGTCGTCCTTGCCGGCCTGGACGAGCGCGTCGTCGAGGAACTGCAGCTGTTCCTTCGGATCCATGCCGTCGAGGAAGGCGATCTGTTCGGCGCCGGTCTCCAGGCCCGCGGTCGGCTTGCCGGCCTGTTGCGCGGCCCCGGCGAAGTGGTGGTCGAGGCCGAGCTTGGGGTCCAGGCCGCGCCCGGACATGTCGACGATGCTGACCATCAGGCC
>DASRZN010000141.1:0-3439 GCA_035686325.1 Lysobacteraceae bacterium | reverse complement strand
ATGGCGGCGCGTGGGCGTCACCGCGGGAAACCGCAACATCAACGCGCCGCGACCGCGGCCAACGGGGAACCCAATGAACCATCGCTCCACGCTGCGGCCGACGGTCCTCGCCGTCGCCCTCCTCTCCACCCTCGCGCTCGGCGCCTGCGACAAGCAGGGCGCCGGCGAGGCGCAGGCGGCGGCCACCGCCGACGCGCCGCGCTTCACCCTCGACGAGGCGAAGCTGCCGCCGGTCAACCGTTTCCAGCTGTCCGACCTCGACCAGGCGAAGGACGCCTGCGCCGACTTCGGCGGCTACGTCAACGGCAAGTGGCTGGCGGCCAACGACATCCCGGGCGACCGCTCCTCGTGGGGCGCGTTCGACATGCTGGCCGAGCGCTCGCTGGCGGTGCGCCACCAGCTCGCCGAGCAGGCCGCCGCCCACGCCGACGCCACCGGCATCGAGAAGATCGTCGGCGACCTCTACGCCACCGGCATGGACGAGGCGAAGATCAACGCGCAGGGCATCGCGCCGCTGAACGACCGCCTCGCCTCGATCGACGCGCTGGCCGACCAGGCCTCGATCGCCGACTGGCTGCGCGATTCCTACGCTCGCGGCGAGGGCTTCCTGTTCGGCTTCGGCCCGGAAGCGGACTTCAAGAACTCCGACATGACCATCGCCTACGCCACCCAGGGCGGGCTCGGGCTGCCGGACAGGAACTACTACTTCGACAAGGACAAGCAGGACAAGCTGGCCGCCTACGAGCAGCACGTGGCCAAGGTGCTGGAGCTGTCCGGCGTGCCGGCCGCGGACGCGGCGAAGCAGGCGAAGGACGTGATCGCGTTCGAGACCCGCCTGGCCAAGGCCTCCAAGTCCAGCGAGGAACTCTCGCGCGACGTCTCGCTGTACTACCACCCGGTGACCATGGCCGAGGCCGACAAGGTCTCGCCGAACTTCCCGTGGACCGCCTTCTTCCAGTCGCAGGGGCTGGCGCCGCAGGAGACCTTCTCGCTGGCGATGCCGGACTTCCACGCCGAGGTCAGCCGCATGCTGGCCGACGTGCCGGCGGCGCAGTGGAAGGCCTACCTGCGCTTCCACACCGTGGACCAGGCCTCGCCCTACCTGAGCGATGCCTTCGCCGGCGAGAACTACGCGTTCTACGGCAAGGTCATGCGCGGCCAGAAGGAGCAGAAGGCGCGCTGGAAGCGGGTGCTCGGCACCGTCGAGAACGGCGCCGGCGAAGCCTTCGGCCAACTGTACGTGGACGCGGCGTTCCCGGCCGAGTCCAAGGCGCGGATGGAGAAGCTGGTCGACAACCTGCGCACCGCGCTCAAGGCGCGCATCGAGAAGCTCGACTGGATGAGCGCCGACACCAAGAAGAAGGCGCTGGAGAAGTGGGCGAGCTTCACCCCGAAGATCGGCTACCCGGACAAGTGGCGCGACTGGAGCGGCCTGTCCACCTCGCGCGACAGCTACCTCGGCAACGTCGAGGCCGCCAACGAGTTCAACTACAAGTGGCAGCTGTCCAAGATCGGCAAGCCGGTGGACAAGACCGAGTGGGGCATGACCCCGCAGACGGTCAACGCCTACTACAACCCGCTGCGCAACGAGATCGTGTTCCCGGCGGCGATCCTGCAGCCGCCGTTCTTCGATCCGAACGCGGACGACGCGCTCAACTACGGCGGCATCGGCGCGGTGATCGGCCACGAGATGACCCACGGCTACGACGACCAGGGCAGCCGCTTCGGCGCGACCGGCAACTTCGAGAACTGGTGGACCGACGCCGACGCCAAGGGCTTTTCCTCGCGCACCGACAAGCTGGTCAACCAGTTCGACGGCTACGAGGCGCTGCCGGGCGTCAAGGTCAACGGCAAGCTGACCCTGGGCGAGAACATCGCCGACCTGGGCGGCCTCGCCACCGCCTACGACGCGCTGCAGACGGCGACCGCCGGCCAGCCGGACCCGATGATCGACGGCATGACCCGCGACCAGCGCTTCTTCCTGAGCTGGGCCACGGTGTGGCGCGACAAGATGACGCCGGACTACATGAAGGAGCTGGTGGCGACCAACCCGCACGCGCCGGCGGAGTTCCGCGCGATCGGCGCGCCGTCGAACCTGCCGACCTTCGCCGCCGCCTTCAAGTGCAAGGCCGGCGACGCGATGGTGCGCGCGGACGCCGAGCGCGTGTCGATCTGGTGACGCGCGCGCGGTGCTGAACCGAAGGAGGCCCGGGCGACCGGGCCTTCTTCTTTTGGAAGCCGATCGTTCTTTCGGGAGCCACTCGCGTTCATTGGCATCCGCGACCTGCTTGCTACACTCGGCCGCCCCGACACGGACCGAACGCCCATGACCCTGTCGCGCCCGCTGCTGCTGGCCCTCGGCATCGCCCTGCTGACGTTCGCGACGGCACCCGCCGACGCCGCGAAGAAGCGCAAGCGCGCGGCCAAGGCGCCGGCGGTCAGCGCCACCTGCCGCGACTACTACGCCGAGGTCAACGCGGACTGGCTGAAGGCCAACGCGGTCAGCGGCTCGGGCATGCAGTCCGCGCTCGGCCAGCTCGCCCAGCGCGCGCGCCAGCAGCAGATCGACCTGCTCAACGCCGACATGCAGGCGCAGGGCGGGATCGGCAAGCTGCTCGGCGACTTCTGGGCCAGCGGGCTGGACGAGGCCGCGATCGAGCGCGACGGCGCCAAGCCGATCGCCCCGCTGCTCTCGCGCATCGACGCGATCCGCCGCGAGAAGGACATCCCGGCGGCGATCGCCGCGCTGCACCAGGTCGGCATCCCGGTCGCCTTCAACTTCAGTGCCGACCTCGACCTGCAGGACCTGGACCGCACCGTCGGCTACTTCAGCCAGGGCGGGATGGGCCTGCCCGACCCGGCCTTCTACACCCGCAACGATGCGCAGACGCGCGCGGTGCTGGCGCGCTACACCGACTACGTCTCGAAGATCCTGGCGCTGACCGGCAGCAAGCCGGCCGACGTGCAGGCCGACACCCAGGCCGTGCTCGGGATCGAGGGCCGGATCGCGCAACTGGCCAGGCCGCTGGCCGAGATCGCCGACCCACGCGGCAACTACGCGCCGGTGGACGCGGCGACCCTGGGCAAACAGTACCGCCACCTGCGCCTGGCCGATTTCCTCGAGGCGCAGGGCGTCAAGGACGACCGCGTGTCGCTGGCCAACCCGCAGTTGTTCGCCCAGCTCGACGCGATGGTGGACCAGCTCAAGCCGGCCGAGTGGAAGGCCTACCTGCGCTACCAGGTCGGCGCGGCGATGGCGCCGTATTTGTCGAAGGCGTGGCGCGACGTCGACTTCGCCTTCCGCGGCGGCGTGCTGCGTGGGGAGACTACCCCCGCGCCGCGACCGCAACAGGTGCTGGACGCGATCAACCGCGCCGCCGGGCCGATGCTCGGCCACGACTATGTCGCCCGCTACCTCGCCGACGCCGATCGCGCGCGC
>DASRZN010000140.1:0-3860 GCA_035686325.1 Lysobacteraceae bacterium | reverse complement strand
GCGACGTGCCGCCCAATCCCTCCGAACTGCTGATGAGCCCGACCTTCGCCGAGATGCTGGACGAGGTCGCGCCGCGCTACGACATCGTGGTGATCGACACCCCGCCCGTGCTGGCGGTGACCGACGCGGCGGTGATCGGCCACAACGCCGGCACCTGCCTGATGGTGGTGCGCTTCGGCCTGAACCAGCAGCGCGAGATCGCCCTGGCCAAGCAGCGCCTCGAACAGAACGGCGTCGAGGTCAAGGGCGCGATCTTCAACGGCGTGCAGAAGCGCAGCGGCGGGCACTACGCCTACACCTACTACGAATACCTGCCCGCCAAGAACACTGCGACCACGCATTGAGCGGGTGATGCCCAGGGGGCCGGCAATGGAGTGGACCAGCGTCCTGCCGCTGAAGCAGTGCCAGGAGGACGCACCGGCCCGGCCGACGCATGGCCAGCGGCACCTGCGCCTGCCGGTGTCGCCCTACCTCGGCGCGGTGCGGATGCCGGCCGGCGAAATCCGTGCGTTCAGCGGCGGCGAGGTCGACCCAGTGTCGGTCGCCGATATCCTGCGCAACACCTTCGTCTACCCGCCGCACTCGATCTTCCGCGACGTCGACCTGCTGCCCTACGAATTCCAGGGCCAGGACGCGCCGCATGAAGTGGACGGGGCGGGGGAGCCGGCGTCCGAATTCCGCTTCCGCTTCCGCTTCCGCGAGGCCGGCAAGGCCGCGGCCTGGGACGGCCACGAGGAGGATTGGCCGGCGCGGTGGCACCACCACCTGTGCGCCGCCGCCGGCCGCGCCTGCGCGCAGATCCAGCGCCCCTGGCTGCTGCAGAGCGGCGGCAAGGACTCCACCTCGCTGGCGATCGCGCTCGCGCAGGCGCGGCCCGACACGACCTGCATCACCTACCTGGGCGGCGACGAGGAGAACGAGGTCGCCTCCGCCCGCCACGTCGCGCGCAGCCTGGGCCTGCGCCACGAGGCGCTGGTATGCGATCCCGGCCGCGCCTACGACCGCTACCTGGCGATCGCGCCGCGGATGCCATCGCTCACCGCGGACTTCGCGCTGCTGTCCTACGTCGACCTGCTGACCACGATCGCCGAGGCCGGCGGCGACGGCGTGGTCGACGGGATGGGCTCGGACTTCTATTTCGGCGGCGCGATCAACCGGGTCAAGCGGCTGCTGCCGCGGCTCGCCCTGGACGCGCCGCTGCCGGCCTTCGTCGCCGAACTGCCGCTGGTGCGCGGCAGCTTCGAGCTGTGCTTCCTGCTCGGCAGCCTGCAGATGAACCCGGTGGAGCGGATCTTCCCGGGCTCGCGCTTCACCGACGCGGAGGTGCGCGAGCTGTTCGGCCGCGACATGGTCGCGCCATCGCGCGCGCGCCTGCGCCCGTTCCTGCGCGAGGTGGAATCGGGGGAATCGCCCGAGGAGCAGCGCGCCATCTCGATGTCGATCGCCTGCGCGGCGGGTGGCTTCGCCAAGGGCATCTTCACCGCCAATGCCTTCCCGCTGCAGGTCGCGTATCCCTATTGCGACCCCGAGCTGGTCGAATGGATCTACCGGCGGGTGCCGCGCGAGCAGATGGTCGACGCGCGCACCAACACCAACAAGGTGCTCGTGCGCGCGCACATCGCCCGCCATTTCGGCGACCTGCCGTACGTGCGGCGCAAGGGCAGCTTCCGCTTCGACGTGCGCGGACTGGCGCGCCAGCGCTTCGAGCAGGTGCATGCCTTCGCCGGACGCGCCGCCGACATGCTGCCCGGCGCCGTGGCCTGGCTGGAGCGCAACCGCGCATGCCTGGACAACAAGTACTTCGCCTCCAAGTTCTACCTGCTGGCGGTGGTGCTGCCGTGGCTCGCGGGCGACTCCAGCGGCCGCCCCCCCGAACGCGGGGCGGAACGAATCGACGACTTGCAGGCCGCTTCCCCCGCGAAGCAGGCAATGCCGCCTACAACCCCAGGAAAGGAACCCTCCATGCCCGCAACCCAGACCACCCTGCTCGAGCCACACGACACGCCCGGCGCGCCGCCGCCGGCGAATGCCCGCCTGGACGACGCAGGGGGCACGGCGTCCGCGTCCGGGGTTCCGACCCACGCCCGCAAGGGGCGCCACATGCAGATCACGATGTCCCCGTTCTACGGCAAGCCGGACTTTTCCGCGCTCACCGCGCACAGCGCCGCGCGCGAACGGATCGACCTGGTGTCCGTGGCGGACATCCTGCGCAACGCCGCGGTGTTCCCGCCGCACTCGATCTTCGAGGGCACCAAGATGGCGACGTTCGGTTTCGACCCGAACGACGACATGACCGGCCGGCCGCCTTTCACGTACCGCTTTCGCGAGTCGGAAAAGGCGACGGAGTTCGACGGCGTCCAGCGCGACTGGGTCGCCGAGTACCACCAGCGCCTGTGCGGCGCGGTGGAGCGCTCCTGCGCCGAGTCGCGCGCGCCATGGCAGCTGCAGAGCGGCGGCAAGGATTCCACCTCCCTGGCGATCGCGATCGCCGACGCGCGCCCCGATACCGTGTGCATCACCTACCTCGGCGGCCGCGAGGAGAACGAGGTCGAGTCCGCGCGGCGGGTGGCAACCACCCTCGGCCTGCGCCACGAGACCCTGGTCTGCGACCCGGGCCGCGCCTACGACCGCTACCTGCGGATCGTCGACCGCATGCCGCTGCTCAGCGCCGACTTCGCGCTGTTGTCCTACGTCGACCTCGGCACCGAGATCGTCGCCAACGGCGGCGACGGCATGATCGACGGGCAGGGCTCGGACAACTACTTCGGCGCGGTGGTGCCGTGGCGCAAGCGGCTGGTGTACCGGCTGGCGATGGGCCTGCCGATCCCGCAGTTCGTGTTCGACCTGCCGCTGGTACGCGACAGCTTCCGCGCCTGCTACGCGCTGGGCACCCTGAAGATGTCGTCGATCGAGCGGGTCTTCCCGGGCTCGCGCTTCACCGACGAGGAAGTGGACGCGCTGTTCGGCCGCGACATCGCGCGGCAGTCGCGTTCGCGGCTGTCGCTGTTCGAGGACGAGATCCGCTCGGCGCGCACCGTGTCGGAATGGCGCGACATCTCGATGTCGCTGGCCGGGTCAACGGGCGGCATGGCCAAGGGCCTGTACACCGCCAGCGCGCTCGGCATGCACGCGGCCTACCCCTACTGCGACGCGGAGCTGGCGGCGTGGGTCTACCGCAAGGTGCCGCGCGACCAGTTGATCGATCCCGCCAGCGGCCGCAACAAGGTGCTGGTGCGCAAGCACATCGGCGCGCGCTTCACCGACCTGCCCTACGTCGACCGCTCCAAGGGCAGCTTCCGCTTCGATGTGGTCGGGCTGGCGCGCCAGCGCTACGACGAAGTGTACGAATTCGCGCGCCAGGAGCGCGACGTGCTGCCGGGCGCCGAGGACTGGCTGCGACGCAACCGCAAGCGCCTGGACAACAAGTATTTCGCGTCCAAGTTCTACCTGCTGGCGATCGTGCTGCCGTGGCTGGGGATGACCCGCCACCACAGCACCCTGGCGGCCTGAGATGACGGCCGACCGCGCCCGCAGGCGGTTGCTGCTGGCCGCGCTCGGCCTGCCGCTGCTGGCCCCCGCATGGCCCGCGCGCGGCGCGGACACGCTCAGCGTGCGCGCGCACGGCGCCCGCGGCGACGGGCGCCACGACGACACCCGCGCGTTCCAGCAGGCGATCGACGCGCTGCCCGCCGCCGGCGGCACCGTGGTGGTGCCGGCCGGGCGCTACCTGCTCGATGCGGTGCGCGGCGTGCACCTGCGCTCGAACATGCACCTGCGGATGGATCCGCGCGCGACCCTGCTGGTCGCGCCCAACGCCGTGGAACGTTCGGTGCTGCTGATGCTGCGCGGGGTCCACGACG
>DASRZN010000139.1:0-22179 GCA_035686325.1 Lysobacteraceae bacterium | reverse complement strand
CAGCAGGGCCTGCGCGAAGGCCGCTTCGTAGGTCGCGTTGTCGGCCCGCTGCGGGATCCGCGCCTGCACCACCGGCAGCCCGCAGGCGCGCGCCTGCGCTTCCAGCACGTCGACCCGGATGCCCTGCATGGAGATCCGCTCGTAGCCGTCGGTTACCGTGGTGACCAGCCCGACCACGGCGACGTCCGCGCGCTGGCGCAGGACGTGCAGCGTCCACGCCGCGTCCTTGCCGCCGCTCCAGGAAAGCAGAACCGGGGTCTTGGCCATGCGCGCAGGATAGCGGGCGACCGCGCCGCCGGCGTCAGCCGTCGTCGACGACCGGGATCGCGCACGAATGCACCGCGAACAGTTCGGTGGTCTGGTATCCCTGCAGCAGGCCGAACCGGATCCCGTCCTGCTTCAGCCGCGCGATCAGGAAATCGAACGCAGCGGGGGTGTCGTCGGCCGGCGCCAGCATGCGGCCCGACGGCTGGCTCGCATCGTCCCAATGCAAGGGAATCACCAGTTCCGGGTGCACCTGCCCGACCGTCTGCCGGTAATACAGGTCGCGGAAGAAATCGCTTTGCCCGGCCAGCGACTCGGTCGCCAGGAACAGCACGTCCGCGTTGACGTGGTCCAGCGCGCCCGGGATGAAGTTGGCGGCCGGCTTGACCAGGATCGAGCGGCTGCCCTTGCGGATCAGGAAGTCGGCGGCGTTGCCGCCGCCCTGCGCAGCCCCATCCGCCGCCTCGTCCTGCGGCGGCGGGGTCGGCCGCGAGGCGATTTGCTCGATGCGGAACTTGCCCACGCGCGCGGTCGTGCCCGGTCCGAACACCACCAGCTGGCGTTGCGGCACGCCGGCGGCGCGCGCGCGTTCGAGCAGGCGCCCGGGGGCGAACAGCCTGGCGCCGGTGCGCCGCGCGATGTAGGCGGCATCGGTGATGCGCGCGTCGCCACCGGCGACGAAGATTGCCTGCAACCGTTCCGCGCGGATCCGACCGAACGCCTCGTCGATGCGCGCCCGGTGGTCCGGTGCGTCGTCGGCCCCGAGTGGGCCCAGGAACGGGATGGCCGTCCGGCCGGGTCGCGCGTCATTCGCGCCGCGGGTGCCGAGGAATGGATCGATCAGGAACTGCGTGTCGCCGTCGTCGAACAGCAGCATCGCCCCGCCGAGGTAGGTGGCGTTGATGCTGCCCGGCTTCGGCCGCAACGGTTCGGCCGGCAGCAAGTGGGCCCGGTAGGCGTGCAACGGATCCGCCGCCACCCGCGCCGTCGCTTCGTCGCCCTGGCGTGAACACGCCGCGCAGGCCACGGTCGCGGCGAGCAGCCAGGTCACGGTCGCGCGTGCGTCCATGGGTCACCTCCTGACCGGCACCAACGGGACGATTGCAGCGCTTCGGCCAGGCAAGGCCCGTCGCCGCCCGACCGTGCAAAGAGGGGGCGGCGGTCGCCCGCCGCCCCCGATTGCCTCCTTGAATCGCCGGGCCGTCACTGGCACAGCGGGCAACTGTCGGTCGCGAAGTCGGTCTGCGGCGTCGCGCTGCCGAGCGCCGGCACGGCGCTGACGTCGACGCGGTTGCCGAACTCGGCGAGCTCCGGATCGGTTTCGTTGTTGTCCGGACCGACCGCGTCGAAGCACAGGCCTTCGCCCGCGTCGATCGTGCCGTTGCCGTTGGTGTCGCCCAGCAGGATCGAATCGGTCGCCGAACCGGCCGGCCCGAGGGTGGTCCCGGTCGCCACCAGGTTGCCAGACTTCAGCTTCGGGTCGGTGACCACCAGGTCCTTCAGCTGGACGGTGCCCTTGTTGGTGACCTCGATGCTGAAGCAGGCGTGCGCCTTCATGCCGCCGCTACCGTTCACCAGGGTGACCTTGTCGCCGACGCAGTCCTTGGTCACGTCGATCGCGGCCGTCGTCGGCGCCTCGCACTCGTCCGCGACGTCGTCGTCGCTGACGATCTCGTAGGTGCGGATCAGGTCCGGGGCGCTCAGCGAAGCCGACGTCTTCGAGCGCGCCTCCACCTTGTTGAGGAACGGGTTGTCGAGCGTGTCGCAGGAGAGGTTCACGTCGATCGACGAGTTCCCGGCCAGGGTGTTGGCGACCTCGTAGGCGGTGTCGGTCACCAGCGCGGTGTTCAGCGGCGTCGCCGGGTTGGCGGCGGTGCCGCCGGTGCCGAGGTCGACGCTGGTGATCTTGCAGGACCGCCCGCTGTTGCCGCCCAGCGTCGCCGTCTCGACCAGCTGCACGTCACGCAGGGTGCCGCCGCTCGGGTTGGCGATGGTGACCTTGAAGTTGGTGTGGACGCTGACGCCGTCAGGGTTCACCACCGGGCTCACGCCCTGCTGCAGCTTGCAGGCCTTGGCGACCGACATGTCGCACAGCGGGAACGCGCCGACCGCGAAGTCCTTCAGCTGCGCCGAGGTCGAGGCGGAGGTGCGGGTCATCGCCATGAACGACGCGAAGCAGGTGGACGCGCCGGCGCCGACCACCTGGGTGAGGTCGATGCCGCCCTCGAAGAGGGTCCGCGCCGGGAAGTTGTTGACCTTGACGAAAGCGCCGCTGTCCTTGAAGAAGTAGTCCGGCCACTGCGGATACGGCACCGGCGTCGAACTGCTGTTGGAGGCCGCGCAGGCCATCGGCGTGGTCTGCCCGGTGGCGTTGTTGAGGCAGAAGCGGTCGCCGACCGTGGTGCCGCCGCCGGTGGTCGAGGAGCCCACGACTTCCAGCGGCTTCTGCCCGCCCACCCAGCGGAACACGTTGATCTGGCCGATCTTGCCGCCGGTCACGTAGTCCGAGGTGATCAGGATGTCGCCCACGGTGTGCTTGCCGGTGAAGGTTCCGTTGGGACCGACGCTGACCTCGTCCTTGAAGAACCAGAAGCCGGTCGCGGCGGTGCCGCCCGCGCCGGAACGGTCCAGCCCGAAGTAGACCAGCAGGTGGCCGTTGCCGGGGTCGGTGTAGGCCGCGGCGAAGGCGTGGCCGATCTCGTCCTTGATCGGGGAAACCGCGGCGGTCACCTGTTTCCACTGCGGGATGTCGTTGACGTCCTTGGAGCCGCCCGTCGTGAAGGCCGTGTCGGTGGAATCGAGGCCGTCGATGATGAAGGTCGACACGTCGGCGTTGTTCTGGGCGATCAGGCCGGGACCGCCTGGCCGGTCGTCGGCGATGTTCTGCCAGTCGTCGCCGGGCGCGCCGCCGTCGAGCGCATCGCCTTCCAGTTCGAAGATGTTGGCGTCGTTGACCGACAGGGCGAACATCGGCACCAGTGCCGCCAGGGCGGCAGCCAGCGCGGCCACCCGGCCGCCGCGACTGTGGGGGATCGGGACACGCATGACCGCTTCCTCTGCTGACAGGGGAACCGGAGTATTTGGGCGCAACGGGTGCCGGGAAATCACGCGCTCGGGGGATGCTCCGCCTGTCCGCTTCCCGGCTGGCGCTGCGTTGCAGGCGTTACGGCTGGCAGGGGTGCCGCGTCTTCCCTCCGAAGAGGTGCCCGCACATGGCTGCGTTGCCCGTCCTGGCCATCGGCATGGATCCCGGCTGGCGCGCGCGCATGCAGCGCCTGCTGGCCGGGCGCACCGAGTTGCGCTGGCTGGGCGCGCACGCGCCGGCGCGCGACCATCCCGCGGGCGCCGAACCGCCCGCCCTGCTGCTGCTCGACGGCGACGACCCGCTGACCGACCGCGCGCGGCGCAGGCCGCTGCTGCCCGCGCCGTGGCGCCTGTACTTCTACCGCCAGCCCAGCGTGGCGGCACTGGTCCATTGCATCGAGGCCGGCGCCCACGGCTGCCTCGACAAGCAGGCCGCGCCCGCCACCGTGCTGCAGGCCCTGCGCGCGATCCAGGCGGGACTGTTCGTGGCGACGCCGGACCTGCTGCTGCGCGCGGTCGGCGTGCAAGCGGCGGCGCCGGTGGAAGCGCCGCGCGGCGACTGGTCCCTGCTGACCGGCCGCCAGCGCGAGATCGTCGCATGCGCGGCGCGCGGCCTGAGCAACAAGCAGATCGCCCGCGCCCTCGGCATCAGTCCGGAAACGGTGAAGACCCACCTGCAGCGCGTGTTCGAGCGCCACGGCGTGCACGGCCGCATCGCCCTGCTGTCCGGGCGCGACGGCAACGGCGCTACGCCGCGCTGACGTCCTTCAGTTCCCAGCCGTTGCCCGCCAGCAACCGCAAACGGTGGCGCAGGACGCTGCCGGGCAGCGCGGTCACCGTGATCAGGTCGACGTGCAGGTCGTGCTGCTCACCCTTCACGCTGGCGGCGGGATCGGTGGCGCCGAGCGCGGGATCGACCTCGTCCGGTTCCTCCTGCTGCGCGCGCCAGCGTTCGAACAGGGCGTCCGTGCGCAGCGCCTGCTGCAGCTCGGCGGCGAGGCCTTCGGCGCCCTGCGAACGGAAGGCGAGCGCGGGGTCGGCGCCGCGCGCGCGTTCGGGATCGGACAGCGTCAGGTGGTAGCGGATCGGCATCGCGGGCCTCGCGGGTGGCTCGACGCCACTCTAGCGCGGGCGCGTCACCGTCGCGTCATTCGAAGCGGTGCGGCTCCGCGGCGAAGCCCACCACCAGCGCGCCCTTGCCGACGTTGACCATGCCGGTCAGGCTCATCACGCTCTCGAACACCTCGACGTGGTGCTCGGCGCAGGTGGCGCGCAACTTGTCGTAACCGGGCAGCGCGCGCATTTCCTCCAGCTCGCCGCCGTAGCTCAGGCACAGGGTCGGCGTGAGCAGGCCGGCGCGCACGCGCTGGCCGGCGAAGTCCATCACCTTCTGCACCGCCGGCTCGAAGCCCTTGACCTTGCCCACCGGCCCGGTCTCGCCGCGGTTGGCGTGCAGGATCGGCTTGATGTCCAGCGCGGTGCCGAGCGCGGCGCTGACCAGGCCGACGCTGCGGTCGCCCTTCTTGCGGGCGCGCGCGCGCAGGTAGTACAGGTCGCGCGGCACCATGTAGCCATGGGTATGCAGGGCGAGGTGCTCCAGCCGCGCGCGGATCTTGGGCGCGCCCTCGCCGGCGTCGCGCAGGCGCACCGCCTCCACCGGCAGGATGCCCTGCGCGGCGAACAGGTTCTGGCTGTCGATCACGCGCAGCGCGAACGGCGTGTCGTGCCCTGCCGCGGCGCGCACCGGCTTGTACTCGTTGAGGATCGCGAAGCTCGCCTGCATCGCGTTGTCGAAGATCGGGCTGCGCGTCTTCGTGATCGTCATGCAGAAGACGTAGTCGTAGTCGATGACGAGCTTCTTCAGGAACAGGTCCTGGATCTGCTGCACGGTGTACGGGATGGTCTCCGCCTCGGCGCCGCGCTCGGCGATCTGCGCGTGCAGGAATTCCAGCGTGGCCTGTTCGTTGCGCTGGTCGGCGAGCATGGCCTCGCCGATGCGCACCGTGATCGGCAGCAGCGTGATGCCGTTGCGTTCGAGGTAGTCGCCCGGCAGATCGCAGGCCGAATCCACGACGAGACCGATACGCATGCGAGTTTCCCCCTGAAAGTGCGCGCGCGGTCACACCCTACCGCATTGCACGGCGGGTTGCATTCGGGGTAGGCCCGACACGCGGGGCCGGCGATGAACCGTCGCGGGGCCGGCGCGAGGCCGGCCCCGCCATGGCCTAGCGCGCGCCCGCGGGGTAGGCGCGCGGCAGGCCGGTGTCGGCGTGCAGGTAGCGGTCGCGCAACTCGGTCTGGCGCGAGCGCATCGGGATCGCCTGCCCGCCCAGCCAGACCTGGCGGGCGACGCTGGCGACGTCGAGCGGGTCGCCGGTCCACAGCACCAGGTCGGCGCGCTGGCCGGGCGCGATCGTGCCGAGTTCGCCGGCCACGCCGAGGGTTTCCGCCGGCACCCGGGTCAGTCCGGCCAGGCCGTCCTCCCAGGGCAGGCCGTTGGCCACCGCGTTGCCGGCCAGCTGGCGGATCTTGCGCGCGTTGTGCGAGGCATCGCCGGACTGCGCGAACGACACCGCGACCCCGGCCGCGTGCAGCCGCGCCGCGTTCTCCATGCCGGCGCCGATGTGGTCGAAGTCGGACGGCAGGTTGGCGAGCGGATCGACGAACACCGGCACGCGCGCCTGCGCCAGCAGCGGCGCCACGCGCCAGGCTTCGGCGCCGCCGGCGACCGCGACCCGCACCTTGCGCTTTTCGGCCCAGCGCAGCAGCTGGCGGATGTCGGCGGCGCGGTTCACGTGCACCAGCACGCGCCCGCCGCCACCGATGTACTTCGCCAGGGTCGCGCGGCCGGCGGGGGTCAGCAGCGCCATCGGCGAGTTCTGGCCGATCCGGCCGTGCACCTCGTCGATCAGCTGGTCGAGGATCATCCACTGCGCGGCGCGCGAGTCGCCGCTCAAGCCGGCGGCGTCGCTGCCGAGGTCGACGAACAGCACGCGCGGCCCGATCGGGTCCGGGCTGCCGTCCAGCCGCACCACGCCGCCCTGGCCGCCGACCAGCGAACCGCCCTCGGTCGGCTCGGCGGCGAGCACGGTCCAGCCGATGCCCTCCACCCGCGCCACCGGCACCAGCACCGAGGCCGGGTTGTAGGCCAGGGTCACGTCGAACTCCGGGCGTACCACCATCTGCTTGCCTGTGCCCAGCGCCAGCGATTCGTCGACCGTGCTCTGCTCGCCGGAGACTTCCTCCAGGCCGATGTCGGTGATGCCGCCGAACAGGGTCGGCGTCAGCGGCGCTCCCTGCACGTCGACCACGGTCGCGCCGCCGGCGGCGAGGCCGCTGCCGACCGCGGCGATGCGGCCGTCGCGCACCAGCACGTCGGCCTGCTTCAGGGTGCCGCGCGCGGTCGCGGTGTGCACGGTCGCGTTGCGGATCAACAGGTCCTGCGCCGACGCGCCGAACGCGCAGGCGGCCAGCAGCGCGGCGGTGAGCGCGCGCTTCGCGAAGCGGTTCATCGCACACCTCCGGTCATCGCCGCGGGCTGGCCGAGCAGGAAGTCCGAGCTCGGCTGGTAGCGCGGGTCGTGGCGGTCGTACACGCGCGCGCCGTCGATGTAGACCTGTTCGGCCTGCGCGTAGACGCTGAAGGGCGTGCCGCTCCACACCACCACGTCGCCGAGCTTGCCGGGCTCGAGGGTGCCGGTGCGGTCGAGCACGCCGAGCGCCCTGGCCGGGTTGCGGGTGATCCACTGGATCGCGTGTTCGGGCGTGATGACGATGCCGGCGAGTTGCGCGTGCGCGATCACCTTCGCCGCCTCCTGGTTGAGGCGCTGGATGCCCTCCTCCGAATCGGAGTGCACGATCGCGCAGCTGCCCGGCACGCGGTCGACCAGCGCGACGTTCTCCTGGATGCCGTCGAAGGCCTCCATCTTGAAGCCCCACCAGTCGGCCCACATCGCCGCGCAGGTGTCGGCGGCGGCGAGCCGGTCGGCGACCTTGTAGGCCTCGACCGCGTGGTGGAAGGCGGCGACGTGGAAGCCGAACTCCTTCGCGAGGTCCAGCATGGTCGCCATTTCGTCGGCGCGGTAGCAGTGGATGTGGACCAGGATGTCGCCGTTGATCGCGCCGGCCAGCGTGTCCAGCTTGAGGTCGCGCTTGCCGCCGCTGTCGGCGTCGCTGTCGGCCTGCTCGTCGTCGCTTTGCCACCAGTGCTTTTTCTTGGTCGGCGCCTCGTCGCCGCCATGCTTGCGCAGGTATTCGGCGGCGTCGATGAAGGCGGCGCGGTAACCGGCGACGTTGGCCATGCGCGTGGACGGGCCGCCCTTCTTGCCGTAGACGCGCTTGGGATTTTCGCCGCACGCCATCTTCAGGCCCCACGGCGCGCCGGGGAACTTCATCGCCTGGTAGGTCGTCGCCGGCACGTTGCGCAGGGTCACGCCGCGGCCGCCGATCAGGTTGGCCGAGCCCGGCAGCACCTGCAGGGTGGTGATGCCGCCGGCGAGCGCGGTGAGGAAACCCGGGTCCTGCGGCCAGATCGAATGCTCCGCCCACACGTTCGGGGTGACCGGCGCGGTCGCCTCGTTGCCGTCGCTGTGCGCGCTCACGCCGGGGCTCGGATACACGCCCAGGTGCGAGTGCACGTCGATGATGCCGGGGGTGACCCACTTGCCGGTCGCGTCCACCACCTGCGCGCCGGCCGGCGCCTGCAGGCCCTGGCCGAGCGCGGCGACCTTGCCGTCGGCGAGCAGCACGTCGGCGTCGTCCAGGCGCGCGCCGGTGCCGGTGAGCACGGTCGCGTGGCGCAGCAGCACCGGTTGCGATGCGATCGGGCGGTAGGTGCTCGGATAGGGATCGTCGGTGAAGCGCGGCTTGGTGGCCGCCTGCGCGTTCGCCGCGAGCAGGATCGCGGCGAGCGCGACCAGCATCGGTCGCAGCATGGAGGAGTCCCCGGGTGGCAAGCCTTGCAAGCTAGCCCCGCGCCCGCGGCCTGCCAAGCCTGACGTTGGTCATGGCGCGCGTGACCGGCGCCGCAGTCCGCGCGGGGCGGGCGTATCCTGTGCGTTTTTCCGGGCAACGCCGCGCAGATGCCGTACAGCAATCCCAGCCAACGCGCGCCGGCCGACCCGCCGGGCCGCAGCATGCCGGTGGCGACGCCGGCCGACGTGGTCGGCTTCTGGCGCAAGGCGGGACCGTCGCGCTGGTTCGCCGCCGATCCCGACTTCGACCGCCAGTGCCGGGTGCGTTTCCTCGACGCCCACCTCGCCGCCGCCCGCCGCGAACTGGACGCCTGGGGCAACGACGGCGAAGGCGCGCTGGCGCTGCTGGTGCTGCTCGACCAGATCCCGCGCAACGTGTTCCGCGGCAACGCGCACGCCTACGCCACCGATCCGCTCGCGCGCCACTGGGCGACGCGGGCGCTGGCGGCCGGCCACGACCAGGCCTGCCCGCCCGAGCTGCGGCTGTTCTTCTACCTGCCGTTCGAGCATTCCGAGGACGCCGCCGACCAGCAGCGTTCGGTCGCGCTGTTCGAGGCGCTGGGCGACGCGGAGACGCTGCGCTACGCGATCGCCCACCGCGACGTGATCGCCCGCTTCGGCCGCTTCCCGCACCGCAACGCCGCGCTCGGCCGCGACAGCACGGCGGAAGAGCAGGCGTGGCTGGACGCGGGCGGCGGCTGGTAGCGGGTCAGTACTTGCCGATCGCCGGATCCGCGTCGGCCCAGGCGTCGATGCCGCCGACGATGTTGTAGACCTCGCCGAAGCCGAGCTGGCGGAAGTGTTCGGCCGCCTGCGCGCTGCGCCCGCCGTGGTGGCACAGGAAGGCGAGCGCGGTGTCCTTGGGCAACGCTTCCAGCTGGGCGACGCCCTCGCCGTCGAGCGTGCGGAACGCGGTCTTGACCTGGGCGTGGGCGCGCTCCTCCGGCGGGCGCACGTCGACCAGCAGCAGCTGGCCGGCGGCGATGCGGCCGGCGGCTTCCACCGGCGACAGCTCGCGCACCTTCGGCGGCGCGTTCGGGTTGTCGATCAGCAGGCCGCGGCCGCGCGCGTCGTCGACCCAGTCGATCGTCATGCCGTCGGCGCGGCGCGCGGAGGCGAGGTCGAACTGCACGCGCAGGCCGTCGACCTCGGTCGCGATCGCGCCGGCATCCACCGGCGCCAGCTGCAGGCGCGCGTTGAAGCGCGGGTCGACGTCGATCTTAAGCGCGTGGCCGTCGCCGGCGTTGGCCAGCGCCTCGCGCAGCATCGCCAGCGCGTCGGCGGTGATGGTGATCGCCGGCGGGGTGCGGTCCGGCGGCGGCAGGCCGAGCGCGGCGTGCAGGTCGCCCGCGTTCGCCATCTGCTCGACGATGTCGCTGCCGCCGACCAGCTGGCCGTCGATGTACAGCTGCGGGATCGTCGGCCAGTCGCCGTAGAGCTTGATGCCTTCGCGGATGTCCTGGTCGGCGAGCACGTCCACGTGCGCGTAATCGATCCCGAGCGGCGCCAGCGCGGCCACCGCGCGCGCCGAGAAGCCGCACTGCGGCGCGTCCGGCGAGCCCTTCATGAACAGCACGACGCGATGGTCGGCGAGCAGTTGGTCGATGCGCTGGCGCAGGGCGGGATCGAGGGCCATCGGGGCGTGTTCCGGACGTGGGGATGCGCAGTTTACGCCGTGGCATGATCCGCCCATGTCGACCTGCCCCCCGCTCGCGCGTCCGCCGCGCCATCCGCATGCCTGGCTCGCGTTCCTGCTGGCCAGCCAGGCGCTGGCGGCACTGGTGTGGTGGCGGCTCGGCTGGCAGGTCGGACTGCCCGTGCTCGTCGCCACCCACCTGCCGTTCTGGTGGGGCACCCTGAAGCCGCAATCGCAGTTGTTCTGTCCGGTGCTGACCCGGCTGCCGACCACCGAGCGCGCGGTCTGGCTGACCATCGACGACGGGCCGTCCGACCAGACCCTGGCGATGCTCGACCTGCTCGATGCGCACGGCGCCAAGGCCACCTTCTTCGTGGTCGGCGCGCGCGCGGCGGCGCGGCCGGAGCTGGTGCACGAAATCGTTGCCCGCGGCCATACGATCGGCAACCATAGCCAGACCCATCCGCAACGCTGGTTCTGGGCGCTGCCGCCCGCGCGGATGCGCGAGGAAATCGAACGCACCCAGGCGATCCTGGAAGGCATCACCGGCACGCGGCCGCGCTGGTTCCGCGCGGTGGTCGGCATGGCCAACCCGTTCGTCGCCGCGGCCCTGCATCGCAGTGGACTCACCCGCGTCGCCTGGTGCGCGCGCGGCTACGACGCGGTGGTCGCCGATCCGCGCAAGGCGGTCGCGCTGGTCGAGCGCCAGCTGCGTCCAGGCGCGATCGTGCTGATGCACGAGGGTTCGCCGCACGGCCGCAACCTCGAGGCCATGGCCCTGCTGCTGCAGCGGCTGGACGCGCTCGGCTACCGGACGCTGCTGCCGGAGGACCTGGAGGACGCGCCGGCGCCCGATGACCTTCCGCAAAGGCCCGCGTTCCCGTAGCGCGGGGCTGGCTCCGCTCTACGGGATGCGGCGTGCGGCGCGGGGTCGCCGCAGGGTCCGGCCTCCGCTATGGTGGCGCCGCATCGCATGGGGACTTTCCGATGAGCGACACGCCCGCCCGCACCGACGCGACCGCGCCCGCCGCGGCCCCGGCGCCCACGCCCGCGGGCCCCGCCTGCCGGAACTGCGGCACCCCGCTGCTGGGCGAGCACTGCTACGCCTGCGGACAGCCGGTGAAGGGCATGGTGCGCCACTTCGGCACCATCCTCGGCGACTTCTTCGACAGCGTGCTCGACCTCGATTCGCGGATCTTCCGCACGCTGTGGCCGCTGTTCGCGAAACCCGGCTACCTCACCCTGGAGTACTTCGCCGGCCGCCGCGTGCGCTACGTGACGCCGGTGCGGCTGTTCGTGTTCCTGACCGTGGTGACCTTCTTCGTCGCGCAGATGGTGGTGCAGCTGCAGGACAACGAAGGGCCGCGCAACGCGGCGGAAGCGCGGATCAGCGCGGCGGCCACCGTCGCCGACGTGCAGCGCCTGCGCGACGCCGCGCTCAAGCCGCTGCAGGAATCGCGCGCCTCGCTGCCGGACAATCCGGCCGGCGCGGGCGCGCGGGTCGGCCTGGACATGGAGATCGCCCGCCTGCGCACCGCCGCCGAGCAGCGCATCGCCGAGCTCGAGCGGCGCAAGGCCGCCGGCAAGCCGCCGCCCGACGACAGCACGATCACCTTCGGCGATTCCGGGCCGTGGGACCCGATCACCAACCCGGTGACGGTGTCCTGGCTGCCCGGCTTCGCCAACGCCTGGATCAACGGCCGCATCGGCCACGCGCAGGACAACATCGCGCGCATGCAGCAGGACCAGTCGCTGCTCAAGGACGCGATGCTGGGCGCGGTGCCGTCGACGCTGTTCGTGCTGGTGCCGGTATTCGCACTGATGCTGAAGGTGCTGTACCTGTTCCGCCGCCGGCTGTACATGGAGCACCTGCTGGTGGCGCTGCACAGCCACGCCTTCCTGTGCCTGGCGCTGCTGCTGATCTTCCTGGCGACGGCACTGGGCGAAGGCGTCCCGGCGCTGGCGGCGCTGACCGGCTGGATCGAGGCCGGGCTGTTCGTCTGGATGCTGGTCTACCTGCTGCTGATGCAGAAGCGGGTGTACGACCAGGGCTGGCCGATGACGCTGCTCAAGTACGGCGTCCTCGGGAGCGCCTACATGGTGCTGCTCGGCTTCGGCGCGCTGGCGGCCGTCGTGATCGGCCTGGCCTGGGGCTGACCGCGATGGTGGTCTACGAGGTCAACCTGGCGGTGGACACGGCAATCGCCGAGGCCTTCCGCGCCTGGCTGCCGGAGCACGTGGCGGACCTGCTGGCGCTGCCCGGGTTCGAGTCGGCGGAGATCTTCGCCCTCGACGAGCCGGTCCCGGCGGCGGGAACCGTCGGCCTGTGCGTGCAGTACCGGCTCCGCGACCGCGCCGCCCTCGACGCCTACCTGTGCGACCAGGCCGGCCCCATGCGGGCGGCGGCGGTGGCACGCTTCGGCGACCGCTTCCGCGCCACCCGACGGGTGCTCGCCAAGGTGCCGGAACCGGCCCGGAGCGACTGAAACCGCGGCCCGTGGCGGGCCCGGACGGCCGCCCTGCCAAGGCCATGCTGAGACGTGGCGCCCGTTTTCAAGCGGCCTCCGGGGCTTGACAAGTCCAACGTCGGCGTCCGCCCCGGAACGGTTGTGCACAGCAGCGCAACCCTGCCCCTGCACACCTCGCTCACCTGCCTTGCTGGGCGTGCCTGAACTTTTGTTTCACGAGCAACCTGTTGATTTTGAAGGGAATGCGTGATTTGGCGATTTTTTAGCCAGTTGCACCAGACCCCTTGTTTGCCCGCTTCGCGGCGATTTCCCCCGGCGTCGATGCACAAGCTTATCCACAGTTTGTGTGGATAAAGGGGAAAAGCCTTGCAGCTCCGGGGCTTGCGGGATGTTCCGCGAGCAACGGCCGAACTGCCGCCGGCAAGTGTGACGGACGCCCCATTGCCGCCTGCCGCGGCGGCCGTCGCGCCCGCCGCTACACTGCCGCGATGCCCGACGATGTCCTGCGGGTCGCGCTGCCGGTACCGCTGGCGCGGCTGTTCGATTACCGCGCGCCCGCCGGCGCCGACGCCACGCCCGGGCGGGTCGGCCAGCGCGTGCGCGTGCCCTTCGGCAGCCGCGAACTGGTCGGCATCGTCGCCGAAACCGGCCCCGCCGACCCGGCTTCGCCGGAGTTGCGCGCCGCCCTCGCCCTGCCCGACGCCGAGCCGCTGCTACAGGGCGAGCTGTTCGACTCGCTGCGCTGGCTGGCCCGCTACACCCATGCGCCGCTGGGCGAGGTGCTGGCCACCGCGCTGCCGGCGGCGCTGCGCCGCGGCGAGCCGCTGCCGGACACCTGCACCTGGGGCTGGGCGCCGACCGAAGCCGGCGTCGGCGCGCAGCTGCGCAGCGGCCGGCCGCTGCAGGTGCTGGCCGCGCTGCGTGAAGGCGCACGCAGCGAAGCCGAGCTCGATGCGACGACGGAAGGCTGGCGCACGCCGATGCGCAGCCTGGCGACGCGCGGACTGGTCGAACGCGTCACCCTCGCCGCCCGCGCGCCCGCGCGCCCTGCGCAACCGGCGCCCGCGCTCAACGACGAACAACGCGCTGCGCTCGATGCCTTGCGCGCGACCGACGGCTTCGCCCCGCTGCTGCTCGACGGCGTCACCGGCAGCGGCAAGACCGAGGTCTACCTGCAGGCGATCGCCGAACTGTGCCTCGCGCGCGGCCGGCAGGCGTTGGTGCTGGTGCCGGAGATCGGGCTGACCCCGCAGATGCTGGCGCGCTTCCGCACGCGGCTCGGCGTGCCGGTGCACGCACTGCATTCCGGCCTCAACGACAACGAACGCGCACGAGTGTGGACGGCGGCCTGGCGCGGCGAGGCGCGGGTGATCGTCGGCACCCGCTCGGCGGTATTCACCCCGCTGCCCGACGCGGGCCTGGTCATCGTCGACGAGGAACACGACGCCAGCTACAAGCAGCAGGACGGCATCCGCTACCACGCGCGCGACTTCGCGCTGGTGCGCGGCAAGGCGCTCGGCGTGCCGGTGCTGCTCGGCAGCGCGACGCCGTCGCTGGAAACCCTGCACAACGCGCAGGCCGGGCGCTACGCGCACCTGCGCCTCACCCGCCGCGCGGGCGCGGCGACGCCGCCGACGGTGCGCGTGCTGGACGTGCGCAAGCGGCCGCTGCAGGCCGGGCTGTCGCCGGAGCTGCTCGCGGCGATGCGCAACGCGCTCGCCGCCGGCGGGCAGGTGCTGGTGTTCAAGAACCGCCGCGGCTACGCGCCGGTGCTGCTGTGCCACGACTGCGGCTGGAGCGCGCACTGCCGCCGCTGCAGCACGCCGGAGAAGGCGACCGCGATGACCGCGCACGCCGGCGGCCGGCGCCTGCAGTGCCACCACTGCGGCGCGCGCCAGCCCGCGCCGCTGGCCTGCCCGGATTGCGGCGGGCTCGCGCTGCAGCCGCAGGGCGTGGGCACCGAGCGGCTGGAGGAATTCCTCGCCGCGCACTTCGCCGACGTCCCGGTGCTGCGCGCGGACAAGGGCAGCACGCGCCGGCGCGACGCGCTGGAGGCGTTGCTGGCGCAACTCGGCGACCGCCCCGGCGTGCTGGTCGGCACCCAGATGCTGGCCAAGGGCCACGACCTGCCCAACCTGACCCTGGTCGCGGTGGTCGGCATCGACGAGGGATTGTTCTCGGCCGATTTCCGCGCCGGCGAGCGGCTCGCGCAGCTGCTGATCCAGGTCGCCGGCCGCGCCGGCCGCGCCGACCGTCGCGGCGAGGTCTGGCTGCAGACCCACCATCCGGAGCATCCGCTGCTGCAGACGCTGGTGCGCGGGGGCTACCACGCGTTCGCCCACGGCGAACTGGCGCAGCGCGAGGCCGCCGGCTTCCCGCCGTTCGCGCATCTCGCCCTGCTGCGCGCGGAGGCGAAGCACGCGGATCCGCCGCGCGCGTTCCTGCAGGCGGCGAAAGACGCGCTGCGCGACACCGGCGCGTCGCTCGAACTGTTCGGCCCGCTGCCGGCGCCGATGCCGCGCCGCGCGGGCTACGTGCGCGCGCAGCTGCTGCTGTCGGCGGCGCAGCGGCGCGAGTTGCACGGCGCGCTCGACGCGGCCCTGCCGCGCCTGCGCGAACTGCCGGAAGCACGCCGGTTGCGCTGGTCGCTGGACGTGGATCCGATCGACCTCGGCTGACGCGCCTTGCCCGCGTCCCGGCCCGCTCCCGCAGACGGGAGAGGGGCAAAGGCAAGAGCGCCCTCGCCCCAGCCCTCTCCCGTAAACGGGAGAGGGGGAATGGCTGCCGCGCGCCGCTTGCTGTCACCTCTCCCGCTGGCGGGAGAGGTCGAGCGCGAAGCGCGAGGGCGAGGATGCGGCTTCTCGCGACAGACTCACCCCCACCCCAACCCTCCCCCGCTGCGCGGGGGAGGGGGAAACAGCGGCTCGGGGCGACGACATTTCATTCCCGCCAGCCGCCGTTTCGTCGCCCCGTCCGCCGCTTCGTCGCCCGCCGCTGGCGTGCCGGGGGCCGGCCGCTATGCTCCGCCGCATTCCCTTCCTGCGGCCGTCCCCGTGATCAGAAGCTTCTTCTTCGTCCTGCGCATCGCGATCGCCTGGGGCCTCGCGCTCGGCCTGCTCGCCGGGATGTATTCGGCGCTGCCGATCGTCGGCCACTGGGAGTTGCCGATCGTGCTGGTGGTGTGCGGCACGATGGCGCTGGTCGTCGCCGGGGCGTTCTCGCACGTGCACCGGGTGCGGCTGATCGCCGGGCGGATCGAGCGCGGCGTGCTCGGCAACCGCCATCGCCGCCAGATCGAGATTCCCTACGAGGCCGGCCAGGCCTTCGACCTGCTCGAGGCCGCGGTGCGCGAGCTGCCCGGCGTGCGCGCGGTGGAAGCCGCCCGCGACAGCCTGCAGGTACGCGCCAAGGTCGCGCGCCCGCCGAGCTTCGGCGCGCGCCCGCTCGGCCGCTGGAACCCGCTGTCCTGGTTCGACGCCGGCGACAACCAGCTGCTGGCGACGGTCACCCCCAGCCACGACACCGGCAGCGTCACCCTGATCTGCGAACCCGAGGCCGCCGCCTGGACCGACCTGTTCCTGGTCGACGACGGCACCAACTACGAGAATGCCGCGGCGATCGCCCGCGCGATCAGCCGCCGCGTCGCCACGCGCCGCCGCGACGAATACATCGCCGCCGAACAGACCGCGACCGAGAAGGAACTCACCGTCGCCCGCCTCAACCTGCTGCACGCGCAGGTCGAGCCGCACTTCCTCTACAACACGCTGGCCAGCGCGCAACTGCTCACCCGCAGCGATCCCGCGCGCGCCG
Organism: Lysobacteraceae bacterium; assembly: GCA_035686325.1. Classification (GTDB taxonomy): domain Bacteria; phylum Pseudomonadota; class Gammaproteobacteria; order Xanthomonadales; family Xanthomonadaceae; genus JABFWF01. The sequence continues at coordinate 5,945 of DASRZN010000139.1, read as the reverse complement.
AGCAGATGCTCGGCCACCTGATCCAGTACCTGCGCCGCTCGCTGCCGCGCACCGAGGACGAGGCGAGCACGCTCGGCGCCGAACTCGAGCGCGCCATCGCCTACCTGGAGATCATGAAGATCCGCATGGGCCAGCGCCTGGCGGTGCAGGTCGACGTGCCCGAGGCGCTGCGCGCCACCCCGCTGCCACCGATGATGCTGCAGACGCTGGTGGAGAACGCGATCAAGCACGGCCTGGAGCCGCGCACCGCCGGCGGCACCATCTGGATCCGCGCGCGCCGGCTGGACGGCGAGGTCGCGATCACCGTCGCCGACGACGGCGAAGGCTTCAACACCAAGTCCACCGGCACCGGCATCGGCCTGAAGAACGTGCGCGAGCGCCTGCGCCTGATGCACGGCGGCGACGCCGCGCTGAGCGTGATCGCCAACTTCCCGAGCGGCGTCGCGGCGACGATCACCGTCCCCGCCGCGCAGGAGGCCGTCCATGACTGAGTCCGCGCCCACCGCGATCGTCGCCGAGGATGAGGCGATCCTGCGCGACGCGCTGGTCGCGCAACTCGGCCAGACCTGGCCGGAATTGCGCGTGCTCGCCGCCTGCGAGGATGGTGCCGCCGCGCTGGAAGCGATCGCCGAGCACACGCCCGACGTCGCCTTCCTCGACATCCGCATGCCCGGCCTGAGCGGACTGGAAGTCGCGCAGGCGGCGGCCGAGGCGAGCCCGCGCACCCAGGTCGTGTTCGTCACCGCCTACGACCAGTACGCGATCGACGCCTTCGAGCGCGGCGCGATCGACTACCTGCTCAAGCCGGTCGCGCCCGAACGCCTGGAAGCGACCGTGCGCCGCCTGCAGGAGCGCGCGGCGCAACCGGACGCCGCCGCGCTCGCCGAACTGGCGCGCCAGCTCGGCGCGGTCGCCGCGCGGCGCGACGCGCCGCCGCTGACCTGGCTCACCGCCAGCGCCGGCCGCGAGACGCGGCTGATCCTGGTGGACGACGTCGCCTACTTCAGAGCCGACCACAAGTACACGACGGTGGTCACCGCCGAAGGCGAGGCGCTGCTGCGCACGCCGATCCGCGAGCTGCTCGAGCGGCTGGATCCGGCCACGTTCAAGCAGATCCACCGCTCCACCATCGTCAACCTTCGGGCGATCGCCGCGATCACCCGCGACGACAGCGGCCGCGGCACGGTGCGGCTGAAGTCGCGTCCGGAAACGCTGGCGGTCAGCCAGCCCTTCATGAGCCTGTTCCGCCACATGTGAACCGCGGCCGCGCGCCGCGTACGGGAGATCACGCAAATGGACAAGCTGTTCGCCTTGCTGCAGTTCATGCTCGCGCTGTTCGGCGTGGATGCCGGCGGCCGCACCTTCGTCGACCACGTCGTGGTCGACGGCCAGGACCTGCTGTACAGCCGGGTGCACGTCGCCGCCGGGGTCGCGCGTTTCGATTGCGTGCGCAGCGGCAGCGGCCGCTGCCACTACACCGTGCTGCCGCCCGGCTGCATCGACACGATGCCGGCGGCGATGCCCGACTGCCTGCGTCATCCGCTGCGCCGGTTCGCGGTCGCGCGCGGCCACAGCGAACAGGTCGCCGGGCTGACCCGCTTCCAGGTGTGCGTGAGCCCGAGCGCCGCCCATCCCGGCGGCGACTGCGACGCGCGGCGGCCGGTGGCCCGGCGCTAGCTCAGCGGGCGCCTTCGCCCAGCAGGTCGCCCGGCCCCGGCAGCGCCTCCTCGTCCGCCGGGCCCAGTCGCGACAGCACCTCGTGCTCCAGCGCGGCGCCGGCCTCGCCCCAGGGCGTCTGGAGCAGGCGCAGCACCTCGCGCTCGTGATCGGACAGGGACGGCAAGGACGGCAACATCGGCGGTTCTCGGCGGCGGCGCGCAGCGACGCTACACCCGCGCCCTGTGGACAGGAAACGCGAGAACCTGTGGATAACGCGGCAGCCGACGAGCGGCAGCGGGCGTCGTCGCCGCGCGCTCCGACGGCGACGTCCACCGCATTTCGCACGGCGACGACCCCGCGGCCGGCAAGGTGGGCGCCCGGAGCTGTCCCGCGCCAGCGTGCGCCTGCCGGCGCCTCCCGCAGCTCCCGCCGCAGCGCCCCGCCGCGCGAGGAGACCCCATGAACGCACCCCCCGCTTCGTCCGCGCGCGCGCATCCCTGGCGCGCCCTGCTGGGCCTCGTGATCGTCCTGCTCGGCCTGGCCCTGGCGATCGGCGGCGCGATGCTGGTCGCCGCCGGCGGCTCCTGGTACTACCTGCCGGCGGGCATCGCGCTGGCCGTGTCGGGCGTGCTGCTGATGCGCGGGCGGATGGCCGGCGCGTGGTGGTACTGGGCGGTGCTGATCGCGACCGCGCTGTGGTCGGCATGGGAAAGCGGGCTGGATTACTGGCGCTGGGTGCCGCGGCTCGGCCTGTTCGTACTGCTGGGCATCTTCGTCGCGCTGGTGCAGCCGCGCCTGGCGGACGGCCCGTCGCGCGGGCGCTCATGGGCGCTGGCGGCGGTGCTCGGCGTGGTGTTCCTGGCCGCGTTCGCGCTCGCGTTCGCGCCGTACGGCGTGACCGGGCCGAGCGGTCCGCTGCCGCAGGCACGCGCGGCGGCGGGCGCGTCGTCGCTGACGCCGCAGGCCGACGCGGACTGGGTCGCCTACGGGCGCGGCTACGATGCGCTGCGCTATTCGCCGCTCGCGCAGATCGACCGCGGCAACGTCCGCACGCTGGAACGCGCCTGGACCTATCGCACGGGCGACCTGCCGGAACATCGCTGGGGCGCGGAAACGACGCCGCTGAAAGTCGGCGACGCACTCTACCTGTGCAGCGCGCGCAACATCCTGATCGCGCTCGACGCACGCACCGGCCGCGAACGCTGGCGTTACGACCCCAAGGTGCCCGACGCCAACATTCCGTACACGGCCGCCTGCCGCGGCGTGAGCTACTACGCGCTGCCCGCCGCGCCCGCGCAGCCTGCCGCAACGGCGGCGACTGCCGGGAGCGCATCGAATGCATCGAACGCAGCAGGGGGGACCGCGCCGCCCGCATCCGGCAACGCGCAGACCGCGGGCACGCCGGCGGGCGCGAACGCCGACTGCCGCGCGCGCATCATCGAAGGCACGCTCGACGGCCGCCTGGTCGCGGTGGACGCGGCCAGCGGCCGCCCGTGCGCCGGCTTCGGGCGCGGCGGCCAGGTCGACATCACCGTCGGCATGGGCGAAGTCGCGCCGGCCATGGTGTCGATCACCTCGGCGCCGACCATCGTGCGCGGCGTCGTCGTCACCGGCCACCAGGTGCTCGACGGCCAGCGCCGCTGGGCGCCGTCCGGCGTGATCCAGGGCTACGACGCGGTCACCGGCGAACTGCGCTGGGCGTGGGACATGAAGCATCCGGACTGGAGCGGCCGCCCGCCGCAGGGACAGGCCTGGGCACGCGGCACGCCCAACATGTGGACCACCGCCAGCGGCGACGAAGCGCTCGGCCTGGTGTACCTGCCGATGGGCAACTCCGCGGTGGATTACTGGAGCACGCTGCGCTCGCCGGAGGAAAACCGCTACGCGACCTCGCTGGTCGCGCTGGACGTGACCACCGGCAGGCCGCGCTGGCACTTCCAGACCGTGCATAAGGACGTCTGGGACTACGACCTCGGCGCGCAGGCCTCGCTGGTGGATTTCCCCACGCGCGACGGCGTCATGCCCGCGCTGGTCCTGCCCAGCAAGCAGGGCGACATGTACGTGCTCGACCGCCGTACCGGCACGCCGCTGGTCGCGGTGGAGGAGCGGCCGGCGCCGGCCGGCGGCGTCGAGCCCGCGCAGCGCGCGAAGACACAGCCGCATTCGACCTACCACACGCTGCGAAAGCGCGACCTGACCGAGCGCGACATGTGGGGCATCACGCCCATCGACCAGCTCGTCTGCCGCATCCAGTTCCGCCGCGCGCACTACCAGGGCTTCTACACGCCGCCGGTCGCGCATCCCGCGCACTCGGTGGAATATCCCGGCTACAACGGCGGCACCGACTGGGGCGGCATCGCGGTGGATCCGCGGCGCGGGATCATCATCGCCAATTACAACGACATGCCGAACTACGTGCAGCTCGTGCCGCGCGCGCTGGCCGACAAGCTCGGCTGGGCGCCACGCGACCAGGTGCGCGGCGAACCCGGCGGCGCCGAGGGTGCCGGCGATCCGCAGGCGCAGACGCCGTACGCGGTGGACGTCAACGCCGGCTGGCGACTCGACTTCACCGGCCTGCTGTGCAAGCAGCCGCCCTACGGCGGCATCCGCGCCATCGAACTGGCGACCGGGCGCACGCTGTGGGACCGCCCGTTCGGCGAGGCGCGCAACAACGGCCCGTTCGGGATCAGCTCGGGGCTGCCGATCGAGATCGGCACGCCCAACAACGGCGGCGCCGCGCTCACCGCGGGCGGCCTGGTCTTCATCGCTGCCGCCACCGACAACTTGATCCGCGCGATCGACATCGACACCGGCGAAACCCTGTGGCGCGACGTGCTGCCCGCCGGCGGGCAGGCAACACCGATGGTGTACGCGATCGCCGGCCGCGAGTACCTCGTGATCATGGCCGGCGGCCACCACTTCATGGAGACGCCGGAGGGCGATTACGTCATCGCGTACGCGCTGCCGGAGAAACGCTGACGCCGTTGCGGGAGGCGCGCCCAAGCGATAGCCGCTCGGTGTGCGGCCGTTTCCGCTTTGATCGCGGCGGGCGAATCGGAAGTCGCCCAGCGCCTTGGCGCCGGCAGAAAAAGGGCCGCCCGGATGCCGGGCGGCCCTCGGGTCTTGCGGCGGATCAGGCGTTGAAGACCGAGCCGACCTGGATGCGGCGCGGCTGCGCCTCGGCGCGCTTGGGGATGACCACTTCCAGCACGCCGTTGCGGCCGGAGGCGGTGATGCCGTCCGGGTCCGCGCTGTCGGGCAGCGCGAAGCGGCGGTGGAATTGGCCGTGCATGCGCTCGATGCGCGCGTAGCGGCCGTCCTCGAAGCGCTCCACGCGGCGCTCGCCCTTGATCGTCAGCAGGCCGCGGTCCATCTGCACCTCGATGTCCTGCGGATCCACGCCGGGGATGTCGGCGCGCAGCACGAAGCGGTCGGGTTCCTCGCGGATGTCCACCGGCGGCGCCCACTGGCTGGTCACCACCGAGGAGTCGTCGCGGTTGCGATGGTCGAACAGGCTGCCCTCGAACAGGCGGTCGAAGAGCTGGCGCACCGGGTCCTGGGCCACCTGCTGACCGGTCCATTGCGGAGTCGTCACCATCATGTTCATCGCGTGCTTTACCTCCATTGCGTGTTCGCGGAGGGTGCTGCCCTCCGGCGCCGCAGGTAGGTCCGCGGCCGCGCGCTTCAAGGGCGCGTGATCCCCGCGCGTTCGCCGTTGCTTCAGCGAGGTGGACGCGGCGTCAAGCGGCACCGATGCGCGCGGCGGCGCGCTGTCCGCGCATCGCCACCACCGCGAGCGCGGCCGCGACCAGCGCGATCCCCGCCCATTCCGCCGCCGACGGTGCCTCGCCGAGCACCGCCCACGCGAACAGCACGCCGAGCACCGGGATGACCAGGCTGGACAGGCCGGCGACCGACGTCGGCAGCTGCTCCACCACCCATGCCCAGATCAGCCAGGCCAGCCCCGAGGCGAGCACCGCGTTGTAGGCGAGCGCGCCGACGAAAGGCGCGTTCCAGGTGATCGGCTTCTCGTCCACCGCCAGCGCCAGCACGACCAGGCCGATCGCGCCGGCCAGCATCTGCCACGCGGTCAGCGACAGCACGCTCGCCTCGCCGCGCAGGAACAGGCGCTTGCTCAGCACCGTGCCGATCGCCCAGCACAGGCCGGCACCGGTGGCGAGCAGCACGCTGTCCGGCGCGCCGAGCCCGCGCCACGGCTCCAGCACCAGCAGCAGGCCGGCGAAGGCGAGCGCGACGCTCACCAGCTGCGCGCGCGACGGCCGCTC